>CALFML010000465.1 GCA_937879845.1 uncultured Myxococcales bacterium | reverse complement strand
CCACGGATACACCTGATCGATGAGCCGCATCGCCATGCCGCCGAGCCCGCGCAGCACCGAGTGCAGGGTGAACACGCTGGGAATCTGCAGCTTCTTGGCCAGGTACGCCGCCGCGTGGCCCAGCGGTGAGAAGATGCAGTGCGAGTGCACGAGATCATAGCGTCCCCGGCGCAGGAGCTCTTCCAGAACCGGAAACGACTGGGTGTTGCGCACCCGCCCGATGCGCGGCAAAAGCGGCGCGTCGATACGGTGGACAGGGAAGATCTCCCGATCGGGGCCGCCCGGGGTCACGCAGATGATATGCGCTTCGTGACCGTGCAGGGTCAGCTCGTGCGCCAGATCGTGCATGTGGACTTCGAGGCCGCCCACGGTCGGCAGATAGGAGTCGCTGACGATCGCAATCTTGAGGCGTTTCATAAGGTTAAGCGTTCCTTCATGGAGGACTGCAAGTTTTACACAAGGAGTTCCCGAAGCTCTAAAAGAGCCGCTGTCTGAGCTTGTACCCAAGCCGTGCGAGGTCGCGCCAGGTTCCTAGTGGCGGCCGCAGCCTGACGGGAAAAACATGCGATCCTCCCGCAAATAGAGCAATACACATGCCACTTTAGCCCGCTCCGCGGCCGCCGGCGTCCGCAGCGGCGGACGATTTATTTGTCAGGATTTCACCAGAAGCTGAGACAGCGAGAATTGATGTCAAATATCCACCATTTAGAGTCGGCTGCCTATGCCATTTCTGCCCGGCTTGCACGCTGGCCGTGCCTTCGGACATACTGCCCTCCCATGCCCCCTGCCCGTGATCTTGAGGTCTGCATCACCATCGATGTCGAGCACGACTGCCCGCCGTTTCTGACGACCTACCGCGGCATCGAGCACGGCATGCCGCGGCTCCTTTCCCTGTTTGCGGAGGAAGGCATCGCCGCGACTTTCTTTACCACCGGCGATGTCGCGCGCCGCTACCCGGCGACGATCCAGGCGCTGGTCGACGCCGGCCATGAGCTCGGCAGCCACGGCGACACCCACAAGCGCTTTGGCGCCATGGACCGCGCCGAGGCGCAGCGCGAGCTCGCCGCGTCCGTGCGCACCCTGCGCCAGCATGCCGAAGTGGTGTCGTTCCGCGCCCCCAACCTCGACTTTCCCGATGCCTACCTGCCGCTTTTGCGCGACGCCGGGTTCGCCGTCGATTCCTCCAAGGGGCGGCACAAGCTCGGCTCCTATTTCGTGCAGCCGTCGCTGGAGAGCGGGATTCGCCGCGTGCCGGCGTCGATCTCACCGTCGCCGCTGCGCACCCCGGCGCCGATCCGCAACCTGATCTGCGCGCTCCTCGACAGCCCCGCGGTGCCGTTTTTCCACCCGTGGGAGTTCGTCGATATGACGCGCGAGCCGCTGCGCTTTGACAACCGCCTGCGCACCGGCGAGCCGGCGGTAGAGTGTCTGCGCGAGACGATCCGCTTCTTCAAGCGCCGCGGCGCCCGCTTCAGGCGCATCCGCGAGATCGCGGTCGGATCGCCGCCGGCAGCGGCAGCGTCATAAGCAGCACCGCCCACAGCAAGAGCGCACCGTTGCGCAGGAGCAGCACCGCGAACGCCCACGGCCGCAGGTCCTGCAGCGCCCCGTACAGACCGGGAAACACAAGCTGCGTCAGCCCGAGGATCCCCAGAAACAGCGCCGTCATCGCGATGCCGAGACGCAGCGACAGAAACAGCCCGAGCGGCAGCAGCCAGACCAGGTACTGCGGGCTGAAGACCTTGCCCGCGACCATGTAGACCACGAGCACCGCCGCCTGGCCGCGCAGCGCCCACTCGCCCATCGCCGCCAGCCGGCCGCGCTGGGCCAGCGCCCGGAGCCTGATCCCGGTTATCGCATAGACCGTCATGGCCCCCAGGATCAAAAGCGGCGAAGAGAGCTTGCGCAGCGCCGCATCCAGGCCGACCAGCGTGTCGCCCGCGGGAATCAGGTTCGATGAGCCGTAGGACATCACATGCTCGATGCTGCCGGGCCACAGCGCCTGGAAAAGCCCGAGCAGCGCGGCGCCGGTGCTCTCTATCTGCAGCGGCCGCAGGCTGTGATAGCGCAGGGAATCAAAGGGCGCCTGGCCGTAGAAAAAAAGCGTCCCGGCGGCAAATACCCCGCCGACGAGCAGCGCGGCCAGCAGCGCCCGCCAGAAGCCGCCGCGATCCGCGGCGACGCGGCTCGCCTGCGGCCGCAGCAGCACATAGACCGCCCAGATCGGCGTACCGAGCAGCGGCACGCCCTTGCTCACCACCGCCGCGGCCAGCAGCGCCCCGGCCAGCGCCGGCCGCGCCGTCAGCGCCGCCCAGGCGATGGCGCACAAGAACGCCGACACCACCGGATCAAAGCGGTGGGTCGCGACCGTTCCCAGAAGCAGCGCGCCCGCCGCTCCCAGCAGCCACAGCCAGCTCTCCGCCGACACCACCGCTCCCGCCGGCAAAAGCCGCCGCATCCGCGCGCAGAGCCAAGTCGCGCCGCCCAAAAGGAGCGCCATCTCCGTGCAGAACAAGACCCGAAACAGATCGCTGTTATCGCCCGGGGGGACAAGCAGCGCCGGCAGCAGCGTGAACAGGAAGAAGCCCGGCGGGTATTCCACCAGATAGTCGCGATACGGCTGCAGCGGCTGCGCCGGCGTGCGCAGCGGCCCATCGTCTATCGGGGCCGGCTGGCCCAGGGCGAACTCGCGCTGCCAGCTCTCCCAGCCGCGCACGTAATAGGCCAGGTAGGGCCGCCCGAGCAGCGCGTTGGTATAGGAATAATATCGTCGCAGATCCCCGTCATCGACCATGTGGCCGCGCACCGCGGCGACTATGCTGACGCCGCTGTCCCACAGGGTGCTCGTGTTGAAGGCGCGATTGATGCGCACATAGTCGTAGTGGCCCGCTCCCGCGTTGTAGAGCCCGAGCATCACCAAGGCCCATATCGCCATGGCGAGGAGCGGTCGCCGCGGCGCGGCTGCATGGGGGGCGACCGCAGCGCTTCCTCCGCTGGCTTCAGCGTCGTCTAAAAAGTTCAAGCGGTTCATCGCTCTACGCTGCAGCCGGTGCCGGCCGCCCCTTCACAAGCAGAACGATCGAGGGCACAAGCACGATCAATCCCTGCAGCGTCTCGGTGAGCGCGACCATGAACACGGAGTGGTCGCAGTTATAGGGAAAGTCGAGCGTGTAGTGCGCCAGGTTGCCAAGCGGCAAGGCGAGCATCGCCGGGAGGTAGCGCCGCTCGGCGTACGGCAAAAGCGGCAGCAGCGATAGCACGTACCAGGGGTGGGAGTAGCCGTGCAGGAACAGATAGTAGAAAAAGATGAAGCTCGCGGCATAGCGCAGGTGGCCGGCGCCGCGCTCGGAGCGCAGCGCCATGAACAGGAGGAACGCTCCGGCCAACGCGCGGAACCCCAGCCCGACGAGCCAAGCGGCGGTGCGCATTCCCAAGACCATGTGTAAAAAAGCGCGCGGCAGACACTCCAGCGATCGGGTGCAGTACGGGTACTCATCGCCTGGGCTGCCGAGCAGACGGGCGGTGGTGCTGGAGTAGCGCATGAGCCAGGGCAGAAGCTGAAACACCAGCACCACGGTCAGGGGAATGGCCGCGGCCAGCGCGGCGAGAACATACCGCCGCTTGAGCGCCGGCAGGCGGAAATCAAAGGCGGCGGCGAGAAGATGCACCCCGTACAGACCGACCAGCAGCAGCGCCGAAGCCTTGATGAGCAGCGCCGCCGCAAGCGCGCCCAAGGCGAGCAGCGTCCGCCCGCGCACCACGCACAAGGCGAACCCCGCCACGCTCAGCATCAAGAAGCTGTCGTTATGGGCGTTGTTGGCCGCCTCGATGATGGTGAGCGGACACAGGAGGACGAGCGCCGTCGCGCGATTCCCCGCCGCCTGCGCCGTCCGATGCAGCGCCGGGCTGCCCGCCGCGCCCGGCGGCTGTCCTAAAACGAACAGGAATGCCGCCCGCCCCGCCACCACCGCGGCGAGCACCGCCGCCGCCATGCTGCAGAGCTGGAACAGGTGCAGGCTCAGCGCCACGTCCTGTCCCGCCAGCCGGGCGATGCGGCCGGCCAGCCAGTTGAAACCCGGCGCGTAGGCGCTGCCGACACTCAACCAGCCGTAGTTTGAGCTAATCGCGATGCGCACCGGATCGGAAAGCGGCAGCGACTCTCCGAGCGGCGCGAACATATCCTTGTGGTACACCCCGAGCGCCCGGCCCACCGCGGCGTAGGCGAGCCCGTCATCAGCGAGAAACGGCGGGACCAGCGTGGCCAGGACGTTGCACGCGATCCCCACGAGCAGGATGAAAGAGAGCGAGACGGCTTGGCGGCCGGCTACAGAGTCCGCCGCGCGGGCGGCCTTCGGGGTAAGCGGATCTGCCGGCGCCGCACCCAGCTCAGAGAGTCCGAGCCATCCTATGGTGAGCAGCGTCAGCGCCGCCACATAAGCCAGGGCATACGGGTACCCAGTGGACAGAGGAGGCCAGTTGGTACAGCGGACATGATCAATGCGGAACAGCTGTGCGCCCACCAGAATAAGCCCGGTTCCAAGCAGCGCGCACGCTGCATACAAGACCTTGCGCGGCACTCCCATCCGCGTGGACAAAGGCGGCGCAACACTACGGGACGACATACGGCATCTGCTCGGCGGAAGGCGGCGCAGGCCGCACGGACAAGCCGCCCGCAGCGGCGGCAAACACGACGGGGACGCACTGCATGGTTTAAGCTGACTCCTCTAAGCTCTAAGTCGCTGGCGGACCACATGGGAACCCCACATGGGAACCTCATATGGGAACCTCATATGGGAACGAACGAGAAACAAAGTTAAGGGGGTGGGCCGCAACCGCCGGAGGATAGTAGTCAAATCCGCGCGCCAATGGGCAGACAATATTTGTCGGGCCAGTCAAGAGGCGGGACAGCAGTCGGTTCGGACTACTTTTACCGCCACTTGGGACGGCGGTTGCGCGCCACGATTTGTGCTAGGGTCGCGGCCGATGCAAGCGGCGACCAGACAGAGCGCGCAGCTCCCCGCGACCCCTCCGGAGGTCGCGGCGGGCGCGGGGTGCATGGGTCCGATGGAGCGGATACGCCGCCTGGGCAGGGGCTCGTGGCGCTACGTCGGGCTGATTTTGCTGCTGCTGGTCTTTTACAACTCGGGGGCGGAGTGGATTCGGGTGCAGAAGCCGCAGCTGCGCAGCGCGCAGGATCTTGTGACGCAGGGCCTCGTCTGGCCGCCCTGGCGGGCGCTGCAGCTGTACGTCAGCCACGACAGCGATGAGCACCTGTTCTTCGAGTACACGCGGCTCATCCTCGGCGAAGAGGCCGACCTAGACTACATCGCCGCCGCCAACCATGGGGATACGCAGGCGATCAAAGCGCAGCTGCGGCAGAAGTTTCCGCCGCTTACCGGGCGCCGCTTCCCATACCGCTACATCGCGGTCGGCTACCCGCCGGTGGGACTTCTGACCCTGCTGTTGCCGCGGCTGTGGGCCAGCACCTTGGCCGGTTACCGCCTGGCGTTCGGGGCGCTGATGAGCGTGCTGTTTTTGGGGACGATGGCGCTGGGGTGGCGCCTGCAAAAGCTGTGCGGCTCGCCGCTGCAAAAAGAGCAGTTTTACAAGTACACCGCGCTCCTGCTGTTCTGCGTCGGACCGACGCTGATGATGCGCTACGATATCGTGCCGGCGCTGCTCACCGCGGCCGTGGTGCTCGCGCTCATCGAGCGGCGCGCCCTGCTCGCCACGTTCTTTTTTTCTCTGGGAGTGGCGGCAAAGCTTTACCCGGCCCTGCTCATGCCGACCTGGCTGGCGCTGCTATTGGGGTTCTCGGCAATGGCGCGGCGGACCGCGCTGCGCGTTCTCGCGGTGCTCACCGCGCTTTCCCTGCTGGTCATCGGCGCCATGGTGGTAAAAGGCGCGGCGCTGCCGCTTGTCGCCGAGCGAATTACGTTCAGCGTCCGCCCCTTCCAGCTGGAGTCGATTCCCGGAGCCCTGCTCGCCCTTCCCAACTGGCCGGCTTCCCTTTCGTCTTCTTTCGGATCGTATAACGCGCAAGGGGCGCTCGCGACGCGGCTTTTGCCGTACTGGGAGATCCTGATCGCCACCACCGCGCTCGCCGTCGCCGGTCTGGCTTTCGTCTGGGCGCGGCGCCGCCGCCACTTCAGTCCCGCCGAGCAGGGTCAGGCGCTGTGCGCTTGGACCCTGACCGCGCTCTTATGCAACCTGTGTGTGACCAAGGTACTCTCGGCGCAGTATCTGATCTGGTGCCTGCCGTTCGCCGCGCTGTTGCCGGGCCGGCGCGGCCGCTTCATGCTGGCGGCGCTCGCCGTCACCCTGTTTCTGACCCAGGCCATCTATCCGACTTTGTACGGAGCGCTGATCGCCGGCTCCGGGCCGGTCTTTTTCCTGCTGCTTCTGCGCAACGCCTTTTTATGCGCCAGCTGCGCCGCCTGCCTTGTCTGGCTGTGGCGCGGCCGCCTGACCCTCGCTGGAGCGGAGCCCGCTGTCCCATGCCGCAACCGATAACCGACCCGTCCATCGCGCTCCCGACCCTGCTCGCGGGGTACTCGGCGCTGACCCTGCGCGACCGCGTGCACCTTAGCGTCCGCTACTTAGTCTGTCCGCTGCACAAGATCGCCGCGCACGTTCCGCGCGAAGGAGTGATCGTCGATGTCGGCTGCGGCCACGGACTGTTCGCGCAGCTCCTTGGCCGAACGGGTCCCAAGCGGCGGGTGATCGGCTTCGATCTGGACGCGCACAAGATCGGGCTCGCCGCGCAGCTCGGCGCCGCGGGGAATGGACTCCCCAACCTGGAGTTCCGGGTGGAAGACGCGGCCCAGGCGCAGGTGCCGCCGGCCCAGGCGGTTACGATTCTGGATGTGCTCTATCTGGTTCCGTACGCGGCGCAGGAGAAGCTCCTGCACGACTGCGTCGCCAAGCTCGCGCCCGGCGGCGTCCTGCTATTGAAGGAGATTGCCGAGCGGCCGCGCTGGAAGTTCTGGGCCAACTGGCTCGAAGAATCCCTGATGGTGCGGGTGCTGCGGCTGACCGCCGGACGCGGCGGGTTCTACTTCCGTACGCGGGCCGCATGGCAGGAGCTGCTGACGCGCCTGGGTCTGCAGGTCGCGACCCTCGATCTCGATCGCGGCTACTACCACGCTCACGTTCTTTTTGTCGGACGCAAACCCGGCGCCGCGCCAAAGGCCTAAGGCCGCGTCCGGACTAGGCGCCGCCGTCGCCGTTGCAGTTTGCCGTGACCACCGGAATAAGCTGCTTGTAGCACTGCTGGAACGCGATGCAGCCATCCGCCGGCGGCGAGGCGCTGGTGAGACACGTGTTCAAGCGGTTCAGCGTTTCATCGTTATAGTAGTGCAAGGCCCGCCCCAGATCGTTGACGTCGGTGGTCAGGTTGGTCTGGCAGGTCTGCTGATCGGTGACCCCGTCGTTGCCGATGCCCGGACAGCGCTGGCAGGTGTTGCTGGCCAGCTGCATGAGCGCCGCGCTGACCGGGAGCTGATCCTCTGCTTTCTGCGCGCACATAAGCGCCGTATCCTGGGAGGCGCTGTCGCAGCCGATCGTCGCCGGATAGCAGTTCAGATAGGCCGTCTCCAGCTCCGGGCGGTACAGGGTCTTGCTGGCGACGCACTGATCGTAGTCGGCCTGGCGCAGGCAGGCGCTGCGGCCGGGGTTGCAGCGCTGATCGTTGTCGCGCTTGCGACCGCACAGCGGATCCGCGTTCGTGTTGCCGGAGCTGCCGCTGTTGCTGCAGGCGACGAGCAGCGCCAGCACAGAAGCGGAGAAAAGGCGAGCCGTGGAGTGTTTCATAGGTGCAATCTCCCGAAGTTAGGGTCACACGCGGGAGGTCTTGCGCCCCCTGCGCCGGTGGCCGTCCCCGGTGCATGGCCATCCGGCGGCCGGCCCTGATCATATCATCCCTCCCTGCGGAATTTGTAGCCGGTCACAAGCCCAGAAAGGACCGGGCCGCGAGCCGCGGCATCGCGATTCCGGGCCGAGCTGTTTGCTGTTTAATGTCGCAGACGCGGTCGGAGCTGCGGTCGGAGCTGCGGTCGTAGACGCGGTCGTGACTGCGGTCGTGACTGCGGTCGTGACTGCGCTCGGGGCTGCGCTCGGGGCCGCGGCCGGCCGCAGACGGGGCTTGTCCGCTCTGGGTGCGATGATTTCTCCATCCGCGCAGGGACTTTCCCCGCGCCCTCCGCGCCGCTGTATTATCAGCGCCGCGCCCCGCCCCAAGGTCGAGGCAACCGCCGGCGCCAGGTCAAGGCCCGTGGAGAAAAACGCCGACGCCAAGCCATGGCTCAGGAAGGATCCGCTGCAGTGTCACCATCTCCCGCGCCTCCCGGTAAAGCCGCCCTGCCCGCTGATTTTCTCCCCCAGCTCGCCGCGCGCCTGCCGCCGGATCGCTACACGAGCGAGCCGGCGGAGCTCCTTGAGTACGGCCGCGACTGGACGCGCGTTTACGCGCCGGCGCCATCGCTTATCGTCCTGCCGCGCGACACGCTGGAGGTGGCGCAGGTGCTGGCGCTGTGCCACCAGCATCGGGTCGCGGTCGTACCCTCCGGCGGCCGCACGGGTCTGGCCGGCGGCGCCATGGCCACCGCCGGGGAGGTCGTGCTGTCTTGCGCGCGGATGGGGCGCATGGACCCGGTGGACGAGCTCGGGCTGACGGTGCGCGTCCAAGCGGGCGCGGTGCTGGCGGCGGTGCACCAGCACTGCCTGGGGCATGGGCTGACCTGGCCGATTGATCTCGGGGCCAAGGGGTCCTGCCAGATCGGCGGCAACATCGCGACCAACGCCGGCGGGGTCAAGGTCGTCCGCTACGGGCTGACGCGCAACTGGGTGCTCGGGCTGCAGGTGGTCACGGCGGCCGGCGAGGTGCTGGAGCTCAACGGCGCCCTGGAAAAAAACAACACCGGCTGCGATCTGCAGCAGCTTTTCATCGGCAGCGAAGGGACCCTCGGCGTCATCACGGAGGCGACGCTGCGGCTTGTCCGCCTGCCGCAGAACTTGCACGTGCTGCTGCTTGCGGTGCCGCACTTGGAGGCGGCGCTCGCGCTTTACCGCAAGGCGCGCGGCGGTCCGCTGCCGCTGTCGGCGTTCGAGTTTTTCACCCAGGCCTGCCTCGATCGCGTGGTGCACCACCGCGGCCTGCGCGCCCCGTTCCCGGCGTCCGCCGGCGATGCGCCAGCCGCCTCCGCCAGCGGCGTCACCGGCACCGCCGGACCCGGCTATGTCCTGTGCGAGCTAGAGCGCCCGGCCGGCGTACCCATCGAGGTTCTGCACGACTTGTTCGCCGAGCTTCTCGCCCCCGGCCTAGCCGTGGACGGGGTGCTGGCGCAAAGTCCGCGCGAGGCGGCCGAGCTCTGGGCGCTGCGCGAGGGCATCTCCGAGACTCTTTCGCGCACCGGTCTGCCGCACAAAAACGATGTGGCGCTGCCGATCGCCGCGCTGGCTCCTTTTTGCGCCGAGCTTGAGCGCTTCTTCGCCGCCCGCTACCCCGGCTGGGAGATGTTCGTCTTTGGCCATATCGGGGACGGCAACTTGCATATCAACGTCATGAAGCCCGACTCACTCTCGGCCGCGGAGTTTCACGCCCGCACCGGCCCGGTGGACCATGATCTGTTCCGCCTGGTCCGAGCCCACGCCGGCAGCATCTCCGCCGAGCACGGCATCGGTCTGCTGAAAAAGGAATACCTCCCCTACAGCCGCTCTCCGGCGGAGCTTTCGCTGCTCAAAGGGCTGAAGCGAACCCTTGATCCGCACGGCATCCTCAACCCGGGCAAGGTGCTGGAGCTGTGATGGCGCTTATCCCATGGCCGGCGGTGGCGCTGCTGATCATCGCCATGCTGGGCGGCGCGGTCTACGTTCTCGCCGGGGCGCTTTTGCGCACCCGCGCGCTGGCGGCTCAAGATCGGCGGGCGCTCGCCAGCGAGTCGGCGCGCGCCCGCCGCGCCGAGCAGCTTGCCGAAGCGCTGTTCGCCGCCGCCCCAGTCGGTGTGTTTATCGGCGATAGCGACGGTACGCTGCGCCGCGCCAACGCCCGGCTTGTGGAATGGTTGGGCTATGCGCCGGCCGATCTGCTGGCGGGACTCCTCCGCCGCCGCGACCTCACTCCGCCCGAGCACCAGGCCAAGGATGAGGAAGCGCTGCGCCAGCTCGCCCGGCACGGCCGGAGTCTGCCGTACGCCAAGGAATATCTGACGCAGAGCGGCCAGCGCGTCCCGGTGCAGTCGCTCCTTGCCCGCATCGGCAGCGGCGCGCAGGCAGAGCTCTGCGAGTTCGTCATGGAGCGCGGCGATCCCGCCCTGGCGGTGCCAGCTGCGGAGCCTGCGTCGCCGGGCCAAGCCGCCGCGGGAGGCGAGCCGGAGGAGCGGACGGCGGCGCTTTTTGCCGTGCTCGACTCGGTGCCGCTGCTCATGGTGCTGTTCTCGGCGGCGGGGGAGCCCGACTATGTCAACGCGGCGTGGAGCCAGCTGCTCGGTTTTTCCGTGCCGGAGCTGCGCGAACGCGGGCTGTCGGCGCTCCTTCCGGGACAGGAGGGCAGCCCCGTCGCCCTGCAGCAGCTGCTCCTGGCCAGCGAGAGCGATTTCCGTGAGCTCCAGATGCGCGGCAAAGACGGCAAGCTCCACGACCAGGAGTGGAACGCGCTGCGCCTGCCCGACGGCCGCACCCTGTGCTTCGGCCGCGACATCACCCTGCACAAACGCGCCGATGAGGCGCTGCGCCGCAGCGAGGAGCGCGAGCGCGCCCGCGCCCGCGAGCTGGAGACGCTCATGGACGCGGTCCCAGCGGCGGTCTGGGTCGCCCACGATCGCGCCTGCAGCCGCATGTCCGGCAACCGCGCCTCCTATGAGCTCTTGCGCCTGCCCACCGGCGTCAACGTCTCCCAGACCAGTCCGGAAAGCGAGCGTCCGCGCCACTTCCGCGTCCTGCGCAGCGGCACCCAAGTCGGCGGCGAGGAGCTGCCGATGCAAGTCGCGGCGCGGCAAGGGGTGGCGGTGCACGACACCGAGCTCGAGCTGCTGTTTGATGATGCAGCGGTGCGCTTCATCTACGGCCACGCGGCGCCGCTGCTCGACCTGCAGGGGCAGCCGGCGGGCGCGATCGGGGTGTTCGTCGATATCACCGAGCGGCGGCTGGCGGAACAGGCGCTGTCGCGCAGCGAAGAGCGCTTCCGCTCGCTGGTCGCCGCCTCGGCAACCGTGGTGTGGAACGTGACGCAGTCGGGCGAGTCGCTGGGGCCGCAGCCGGCGTGGGAGAGCTACACCGGCCAGAGCAGCACCGCGGCGCGCAGCGAAGGCTGGCTGCAGATGGTCCACGTCGACGATCGTCCCCGCCTGACCACCGCCTGGGCGCGGGCGATCGCCGGGCGCGAGACCTTCGTCGCCGAGCTGCGCCTGTTTCACCACGAGTCCGGACGGCATCGCTACTGCCTGGCGCGCGGCGTGCCGCTGCGCGAGCAAGACGGCAGCGTGCGCGAGTGGATCGGCACCATCACCGACATCGACGAGCGGCGCCAGAGCGAAGAGGCGCGGGCGCGGCTCCTCCTGCAAGAACAGACCGCCCGTGCCGAGGCCGAGCGGGCCAGCCGCATGAAGGACGAGTTCCTGGCCACCGTCTCGCACGAGCTGCGCACCCCGCTCACCGCGATCATGGGCTGGGTGCACATGCTGCGCACCGAGACGCTGGATGAAAAGACCCAGGCGATGGCGATCCACACGGTGGAGCGCAACGCCAAGGCGCAGGCGCAGCTCATCGAGGACATCCTCGATGTCTCGCGCATCATCACCGGCAAGCTGCGGCTGCAGGTCGGGGTCGTCGATCTGCTGTCCATCGTGCAGGCGGCGCTGGACACGGTGCGGCCGGCGGCGCAGTCAAAAGATCTCGAGCTGCAGCTGCGCACCCAGCTTCCGCCCGACGAGCGGATCGTGCGCGGCGACCCGGGACGGCTGCAGCAGGTGGTGTGGAACCTGCTCGCCAACGCCATCAAGTTCACGCCCAAGGGTGGAAGGATCGATGTGACGATCGATTTGGTCGGCGGGCCGGTCGGCGGGCCGGCGCCGGGCTCCGGGACGACGCCGGGCGGCCGCGAGGAGCCGGAAGCGGGGAGCGCCCGCCTCACGGTGCAGGACACCGGCCAGGGCATCGAGCCTGACTTCCTGCCGTTTGTCTTCGACCGCTTCCGCCAAGCCGACGGCACCATGACGCGCAAGCACGGCGGCCTGGGCTTGGGGCTGGCGATCGTCCGCCACCTCGTCGAGCTGCACGGCGGCTCGGTGCGCGCCAAGAGCTCCGGTCCCGGCCAGGGGGCGGTGTTCACGGTGATCCTCCCGCGGGAGATCCTGCCCACCGCGGTGGTTCCCGGTCTCAGCGCATCGGCCGGGAGCTCCGCCGAGCGGCCGGCGCGGCCGGCGGACAGCCCGGATCCGGCGCCGCTGCGCGGGCTGTCGATCCTGATTGTCGACGACGTGCCCGACACCCTGCGGATGCTGGCGACCTTGCTCGAAGATGCGGGGGCCCGGGTGTTTTCCGCCGAGTCGGCGCGGGCGGCGCTGGCGCTGATTCCGCAGCACCGGCCCGATGTGCTGGTCTCGGATCTGGCGATGCCCGGCGAGGACGGCTTCTCGCTCATCGCCAAGGTGCGGGCGCTGCCGCCGGAGCTGGGCGGCGAGACGCCGGCCGTGGCCCTGACCGCGCACGTGCGCCTGGCCGACCGCGCTCGCGCCCTGTCGGCCGGGTTTCAGATGTTCATCACCAAGCCGCTCGCGCCGCAGGAGCTGATCTCCGTCCTCGGCGACCTGGCGCGTCCCCGCCCCCGTCCTTAGAACGCCTCTCAAAACCTACTCCGGTGGCCATCCACGGCGGCCACCGTGCTCACGGCCACAAGGGCCGCTCCGCGCGCTGGCCACCGCCGCTGTCCATCCTCGCTACGGTTTTGAGAGGCGTTCTTAATAGCCCGGGTCGCGCGAAGCCGGAGCGCGCATGCTGCTGAGCAGCGCGGCGACCTGCTCCGGACCCGCCGCCATCACCGCCCGCAGGCCCGCTTCGGCAATATGCCGGGACAGCGACTCGGGATCGCGCGCTCCGTGGCGGGCGCGCTCGATCGCCGACGGCCGCACGAGCTGGATCGTCGGATCCGGGCTGCGCCGCATGAACCGCACCGCGACGTCGGGGTTTTTGATCTGCAGCGGCAGCTCGGGGTGGAAGGCGACGATGAAGTAGTCCACCGGCGTCGTCCGAGCGGAGGCATAGCGGGTGCGCAGCTCGCTGATGAACCGCTCGAAGGGTCGGGGTTCGACGACCAGCTGGGGAAAGATCAGCAGCCCGACCTCGATCTCCGTCTGCCGGTCGAGGTCGCGGATGAGCCCCGTCACCCGCGGCGCATCCATGGTGCGGTCGAGCACCACCTGGCGATACAGCCGCCCATCTTCGCGGCAGTTGCGGGCGTAGGGGCAGATGTGCAGCGCTTCGATGAACTCACGCAGATAGCGATCGTTGCGCCTGAGCGCTTCCTGAACAACCAGTGAATCGGCCGACAACTCCGAGGACCCGAGCATTGGAGCTAGTTTACCACGCTCCACGGCTCCAAGTTCGGCGCGCAAGGGCCATAAAACATCGGCGCTGGGGGGCGCGGGCAGACATCTTTTATCACGCCTTTTTCTCCGCATCGCCAGCGGGCGCCGGCGGCAAGGCGGGGGTCTCGGCGCGGGCGCGCAGGCGGCGCACCTCCTCACGCGGGGCGCGGTCGGGCAAAGCGGCAAGCTCAGAGTCCATCGCGACGATGATGGACTCCAGGTTCTGCACCCGCTCCTCAAGCTCGGCCAGACGCTTGTCGGCCCCCGGCACTGCGCCGCTCAAAAGCGGCGGTCCGCCAGCGCCGCGCGCCTGCAGCTCAAGCACCTTTTCTTTATAGCGGAAGTGCTTGATGACAAAGACCAGAAACACCGGAAGCAGCAGCGCGAGCGCTGCGGGAATCATCTCCATGGGGGGTACTCAGTGCAGCAGTTCGGCGCCCGCGCCGGTTCCTCCGGACCCCAGAGGTTCCCATGTCGCGGGAACCTGGGGAGCGGTTCGGGCCGGCGGGAAGCCGTGCTTAGCTTTCTTGAATGAACGTCGTGTTGTTGAGGTAAAAGCGGTTCTGCTTGCAGATGAGCCAGAACATATAAAGTCCCAGCGTCAGCGGCACCAGCAGCGCCTGAAGGAGGATGATGAACAGCTCGCCGCCGGTTCCGGTGAAGTCGCCGCGGTAGGTCCGGCCGCCGATGTGAACCCCGGTGTTCTTCTGGAAGAACTTCCAGACATTGACCTGGAACCACGCCATGTAGATTCCCAGGGTGATGCCGATGAGGATCGAGCCGAGCAGATACGTTCCGATAAGACCGCCGCCCGTGCCGACGAACGACAGGCTGCCGACCTTCTCTTGGCCCTTGTAGATGCTGGTCTTTTCCAGCATCGCCCGCTGCAGATTGCACACCGCCCACGGCGTGTAGATGCCGCAGGTGATCGCGGTGAGCAGCATGTTCACCAGCACCAGGCCGAACAGCTGGCCGCCGGTGCCCGAGTAGTCGAGGCGGTACTTGGTGCCATCCGCCGCGGTGGCGTACGAGTTATTGGTGAAAAACCGCGTGGCGTTGGCGACATACCACGGCGTGTAGATAAATAGGGTCAGCGGAATAAGGAGCGCCGTCAGATAAACCTCGACGAAGCAGAGAAAGCCCGTGCCTTCGAACGACAGCTGCAGGTTGCCCTGCGGCGTAATGAGCTTGATGCGCGAGTACATCCACTGGCGGATCCGCACCACCAGCCAAGGCTGGTAGAGGCCGAACGTGACGGCGGTGAGCAGCAGGCCTACGAGCATCTGACCTAAGAGCTCTCCACCTGTGCCGTTAAACTCGAAGCGCGCCGCTCTTCCGGTCGTAGGATTGGGAGCGGCTTGCGGCGGCGCCATCGCCGACGGATAACTAGACGGGGCGAGACTTTCGGGCTGGGCTTCCATGCGTTCCTCCAATTGAACTTCGTGATTGTTCGAAAATTGAAACAGCGTACCTGGGCGGCCATCCTATCGCGGCGCACAAAAAGTGATACAGGTTTGTGTAAATAAGGAGCCGCCGCTGAAAATTGCGGCATCCAAAGGAGAGGGGAGCCGTGCGCTGCGGGGCTGTCAGGTCTCGCGGGAGCCGTTCTTCTTGCTCTTGCTGCCGCGCGTCAGGCGCGCTTTGACTTCGATGTGCTGGCGTTCCTTGTAGACCGTGTGGCTGCTGTCGCCTTCTTCGTTTTTGACCGCGGTCTGGGCGTCCATGACCTGGAACTCGGTGAGCACGTAGACCACGCCGCGCGGATCGATGTCGTCGCTGTCGCACTTGCCGGTCATGTGCCGCATGAGCGTGCCGACCCGGATCGGCAAGTCGGCGACAAAGTTTATGACGCGATAGCCGTCGGATGAGAACTGATTGGCGGTCGGCTCGCCGAGGTTTAGCTCCGAGTCGGGCTGCAAGTTCTCCACGTGGCGGCGCAGGCTCGGGTGATCCTCGAGGATGCGGGCAAACGGCAGGAGGCGGTTTACCGCCTGACCCGGGATGATGTAATTAAACGGGATGAGGCGGCACAGAAGCTCGCGCAGCACCGCCGGCAGATCCTCGAACCGCCGGGTGATGAGGCGGAACCGCAGCTTGTCATAGACGTCGGCAGCGATCGAGTCGCGCTTGGCCAGAAGCTTGGTGATCAGGCTGTCGCGCTCTTTGCGGCTCCACTGGAACTCGACGATGGCCAGGCCGGCGGCGCGCATCTCATCGACGATCTGGACGACCTTGGACTCGACCTGGGCGAACACCTGGTTATCCGACACCGGCAAGCGGAACAGGGTCTCGCGGCCGTCCAGGTGCTGCAGCACGTGCATGACTTTGAGGACGATGCAGGCGTAGGTCTGATGCCGCCCGCGGCGTGAGGCCAGAAGGAGCAGCTCGTGCGCCGGCAGGGCTTCGGCGACATCTTCGGGGATGCGGTAGCCGAAATGTCGGGTCAGATACTCCACCGCCTCGGCGCGCAGGGACTCCAGGCGCTCCATGTCGGCGGGATCGCTGGGGTCGAATTCATTTATGCGGAGGAAGCGGCCGACCTCTTTCTCATCGGCGAACGCCAGCTGATGCCAGTCGATGACCGAGCCGCCGTGCAAAAGCAGCCGCATCGCCTCCAGATCACTGAGCGAGGTGTCGGCGAAGCGATCCGCCGCCGCAGGCGACACAGCGGGCGCCGGCTCGTTGCTGCCGCTCGGCGCTTTTGAAACGGGCAGAGGTCCGGGCAGGTGCCTCGGATCAGTGTCCAGTCGAATGTTTGCCATCGTGAACTCTCCGCTGCGGTCAAAGACGGCCCAATGTGGCCTCGGCTTGGTCGCTCACCCAAGGACCGCGACCCGGCTTCTTAGCGCGAGCCGTCGTTCCACACAAGCCGCCACAACCCAAAGACCTCACCAACAACTAAATCTTGGTACCTAGTCTTGCGGGGCGCCGGCCCCCACATTTCCCCCAATAAGCATGGTGCCCGCGGTGGCGCCCTCGCATCTAGGTTGGCTCCCTTATTGTGGGGGAGTAAAGTGCCAATCTGAGTCCGGCCGTAATAGCACGGCGGCCTGACGGCGATGGCCGCGATTCTGGGCGCTTGCCGACCCCCTGGCCGCGGCCCCCGCTGGGGCGTTGAGCGCTGCGTCGCGCATCGTCCCCGCGAGGCTAAAACGAGGCGCACCGCAAGGGGCGGCGGCACCGACGTGGGAGCTAGTCTTGATCGATTAGGATCCGGCGCGATCCGGCTATGCTCCCGCCACGCAGATGAAGAGATCTTCAGGTGCGGTTCATACACAGGCGAAGCTCCAGCGCTCATACTTCAGAGTCATGTGCAGTCGTCGCGGTCAGCCTGCCTCGCGAGCTTTACGCACCTCCGCCAGCGCGTCCGCGGACCCTAAGCGCGGCCGGTCGGGTCGGTCATGACGACCGGAAAAGGCGGCAGCGCCGACATCGAAGTGCTCGCCCTGCCGAGCCGCGAGCCGCTCACCAACCCCTGGCTGAGCCGGGAGCTCGTCGAGCGCTACTTCATCTTCGATGCCTTCGTCGGCGGCGAGCGGCGCGTCGATCTGCACCCGCTGGTGCTGTCGCCGGAGCTGCACGCGGCGGCGGTGCAGGCGGCCACCGTGGTGGTGCGGGCCATCGGCGCGGTCGCGGCGCTGGCCCACGCCGAGCCGGCGGAGCAGCGGCGCTACGGCCTGCCCGACAGCGTAATGCGCCTGGCGGCCGCGGCGCACCGGGCGGGCGATGACGCGGCGCTCATGCGGGTCGATCTGCTGCTCGGGGCCGACGGGGTGTTCCGCGCCTGCGAGATCAACGCCGACTGCCCGGGCGGTCACAATGAAGCCACCGGCCTGCCTCGCCTGGCGCAGACCGCCGGCTTCTGGCAAGGGCTGAATCCGACGACGCTGCTCGAAGACCTGACCGCCCGCCTGGCGGCGCTGGCGGATCGGCCGGGACCGGGACGCGGCACCGTGGCGCTGCTGTATGCGACCGCGTACGCCGAAGACCTGCAGGTCTGCGCCCTCATCGAGCGCGCCCTGAGCGAGCGCGGCGTCCGCTGCGTGCGCTGCCCCGCCACCGCGCCGCGCCACCGCGGCGACGCGGTCTATGTCGGCGCCACCGCGGTGGCGGCGCTGTACCGCTTCTTTCCCCTGGAATATATGGACGGGCAGACGAACCTCGACGGCCTGTGCACCGCGGTGGCAAACGGGCAGCTGCGGACCCTGTCGAGCTTTGCCCACATCTACTCGCAGTCCAAGCTCTCCTTCGCCCGCGGCTGGGCGCGGCGCGATGAGCTCGACACCGCCGACCAGCACGCCCTGGCGCGCCACACCCCGCTGACCCTGGAGCTGGATGAGCTGTCCCCCGAGCAGCTGCAGCGCGAGCGGCCGCAGTGGGTGCTAAAGCGCGCCCTGGGCCGCGTCGGCGATGAGGTCTTCGTCGGCGAGCTTATCGAAGATGGCGACTGGGCGCGCTTGTGTCAGGCGGTGCGCGAAGCGGCGCGCGACTCGCCCCGCGAGTGCTGGGTGGTGCAGCGCTTTGTGCCGCAGCAGAGCATCGCCACGCCGTTTGGCGCCCGGCTTGTGACCTTGGGCGTCTATGTTCTCGACGGCCGCTTCAGCGGCTACTTCGCGCGCCTGAGTCCTTTCAGCCACGTCTCGCATGAGGCGCTGTGCGTCCCGGTGTTTACCCGCGTCCCACCGCTGCCCGCCCCGCCCAGAGTACAATCGAATCCCGAGTCCGCGTTGGATCGCCGGCCTCCGGCCCCGCCGCCGGCCAAGAAGGAGCGCTGATGGACCGCATTTATGTCGTTGGCTCTGCTGCCGTGTTTGCGACCGCGTGCGCCACCCAGCTGCCGCATACCGCAGCGCTGTACGCGCGGTACTGGCTGCAGGAACCCGGCCCGGTGCGTCCGGTGTCGCTGCTCAGCTACGAACGCACCGTGGCGGCGTGGCAGCTGCCGCCGCAGAACCCGTGGGCCCCGTACGCCAAGTTCACCCTGCTCACCGCCCTGCCCGCGATCACCGCGGCGCCGCCCGCCCAAAGCCTGCAGAGCCCGCAGAGCCCGCAGAGCCCGCAGACCCTGCAGACCCTGCCCGGCGGACCTGGCGGCGCAGCGGACTCCAGCCTGCCCGTCCCGCCGAGCGTCCCAGCGGCCGCGCCCGCAGCCGTGTCGTCCGCCGCGCCGGCTCCCCCAAGCGCTGCGGATGCTGCGGCGGCCCCCGGAGCGCCGGCCGCGCCCAGTGCGCCGATCTCCGTGAACCCGCAAGCGGCTCCCCCGCCAGCCGCTGCGCCCAATCCGCCGAGCGCAACCGCCGGATCAGGCCCGCCGACTGTGCCGCCCGATGCGAGCGGACAGGCGCCGCCGCCCGCGCCCAATAGCGCCGGACCGCCGGGAACCCAGGCCGAGCTGCCGGACGTGAGCAAGCTGCTGACCGTAAACAATGCCATCGCCGCCGCGGCGCAGGTCGCGGCCACCGGGCTTCCCGATGATGCGATGTGGGTCGTCGATCTGCGCGGCCCGGCGGCGGTGGCGTTCGGCAGCTACCTGAGCCGCCACGCCCAGCCGCCGGTCGCGATCGTGCCGACGTTCAACAACTGGCCGGCCGATAACGAGCTGGTCCCGGCCGAGGAGACGCTGGCCGCCATGGCGACCATGCTGCCGCAGGCGCCGCCGCCGGAGGCGCAGGGCAGCCGGCCGATCTTTCTCCTGGACGCCTGGCGCCTGGCCTTCCGCAGCGAAGACATCGAAGAGGACGTGGTCGACAACCGCTACTACCTCAACCAAGCCGATCTGCCCGATGCCCAGCGCCTGCACGAGCAGGGCATCCGCCGCGTCATCTACGTCGTCGAGCAGCGCGGCGATGTCGAGACCGAAGAAGACGATCTCAACACCATCTTCTACGCCTACCAGCAGGCCGGGATCGTCGTGCACTTCGTCGATCTCGAGCTGCTCGCCGGGCGCTCGCCAGCGGTCCCCTGGGTCGAGGTGCTACGCCAGAGCGAGTTTGTCATCGCCCCGCGCCAGACGATCATCTATGACTCGGCGTTCTACCTGCGGGCCCGCGGCGGCTTCGGCGGCCTCTTGGCGCGGCCGCATCATATCTTCGGCCACTACGGCCTGCACCGGTCGGTCCGCTACTTCGGCCATGGCGGCTCGCACGGTGGGCACAGCGGGCACGGCGGGCACGGCGGCTCGCACTTCGGGTACGGCGGCTCGCACTTCGGGCACGGCGGCGGCTAAAAAGACCATGTTAGGGTAACCCCATCCTGTCGTTGCACGGAGGCTCTCTTGTCCAATCCCCACGGCCACGCTCCGGACCCTGCCGCTTCCGGCACTCAGACGCATTACCGCAACTGCCATCTGTGCGAAGCGATGTGCGGCGTGGCGATTCAGGTCAGCGGCGGCCAGGTCGTCTCGGTGCGCGGCGACAAGGACGACCCGTTCAGCCGCGGCTACCTCTGCCCCAAGGCGGCGGCCCTGGCCGATGTGCATCAGGATCCGGATCGGCTGCGTTACCCGCTGCGGCGCACCGCTATCGGCAAGGGCCTGGCCGGTTACACCCGCATCAGCTGGGACCAAGCGCTGTCCGAGGTTGCTGAACGCCTCGCCAGCACGCAGGCGCAGTACGGAACAAACGCCGTGGCGGTGTACGCCGGCAACCCCACCGTGCACAGCTACTCGGCGCTTTTATCGTGGCTGCCGTTCCTCAAGGCCTTGAAGACGCGCAGCCGGTTCTCCGCCACCTCCGTGGATCAGCTGCCGCACCACCTGACGGCGTACCTGATGTTCGGGCATCAGCTGCTCCTGCCGGTGCCGGACGTGGATCGCACCGACTTCATGCTCATCCTCGGGGCCAACCCCGCGGCGTCCAACGGCAGCCTGATGACCGCGCCGGGCATCGGCAAGCGGCTCACCGCGATCCGCGAGCGCGGCGGCCAGGTCGTCCTCATCGATCCCCGCCGCACCGAGACCGCGGCCCTCTGCGATCGCCATCACTTCATCCGCCCCGGCAGCGATGTCCTTTTGATGCTGGCGCTGCTCCACACCGTGCTCACCGAGCGGCTCGCCGCCCCCGGTCGCCTTTCGGCATTCACCAGCGACCTTGCCGCCATCGCGCCGCTGGTCGCCGAGTTCACGCCCGAGCGCGCCGCCGCTCCCACCGGCATCGCCGCCGCCGACATCCGTCTGCTCGCCCGCCAGTTCACCGCCGCCCGCTCCGCGGTCTGCTACGGCCGCATGGGCGTGTCGACGCAGGAGTTCGGGGCGGTCACCCAGTGGCTCATCAACGTCTTTAACATCGTCACCGGCAACCTCGACCGGCCCGGCGGCGCGATGTTCACCCGGCCGGCGTTCGATCTGGTGGCGATGACGGCGCGGCTCGGCGAGGGCGGCCACTTCGACAAGGGACGCAGCCGGGTGCGCAAGCTCCCCGAATATGGCGGCGAGTACCCGGTGGCGACCTTGGCCACCGAGATCCTGACCCCCGGCCCGGGCCAGATCCGCGCCCTTGTCACCCACGCCGGCAATCCCGTGCTGTCGACGCCCAACGGGGCGGCGCTGGATGAGGCGCTGGCGAGCCTGCCGTTCATGGTCGCGATCGATTTCTACCTCAATGAGACCACCCGCCACGCCCACATCATCCTGCCGCCCACCTTCGCCCTGGAGCACGATCACTACGACGCCGCCCTGAGCATGCTCGCGGTGCGCAACACCGCCAAGTACTCGCTGCCGGTGTTTCAGCCGGGCGCCGACACCCGCCATGAGTGGGAGATCCTCGGCGAGCTGACGGCGCGGCTCGGGGCGCGCGGCTCGGCGTGGCAGTCCTGGGCGCGCCGCAAGCTGATGGCCCAGGTCACGCCGCAGCGGCTCCTGGCGCTCGGGCTGCGACTCGGGCCGTATGGCCTGGGACCGACGGGGATATC
>CALFML010000464.1 GCA_937879845.1 uncultured Myxococcales bacterium | reverse complement strand
ACAGGCGAAGACACTCTTTCCCTACACGACGCTCTTCCGATCTGGGATGCACCCCCGACAAGAGCCAGTAGCAGATGACTCCCAGGGAGTAGATATCGGCCCGATCCGTCACTTCGCTGGAGTTTCGGCACTGCTCGGGCGACATGAACAAAGGAGTGCCGAGCCGCGAGTCGGCGTTGGTCAAACTCGACTGGTCGCTGCCCAGCCCCGGCTGTCCGTCCAAGAACTTCGCGACCCCGAAGTCGAGCAGCTTGACGCGCTCCCCGTCCGCCATCTCCGGATCGGGAATGATCATGATGTTGCTTGGCTTCAGATCACGATGGACGAAGCCCCCCGCCGACAAGGGTCGCCCCGCATTTCCGACCCGTCGAGATGCAGCGGAAAAGCGCGGCGCAGATGGCGCTCCCTGCCTCAGCCCATGGCGGCAGCAGCCAACGCGCCTCCGGTGCGTTGAGCAAAGCGGTGCACACAAGCTGCAGCGGCGCCAATCGACACCCGCGCTGAAAGACGGCAGTGGGTCCGAGCGATGGTGCCAACGTCGCTGAACCGGTGTGATAGAATCCGGCAATGCGCTCCCGGAAGCCTGCTGGGTATACGGTCTTTCTGTTCGCTGCCGTGCTGACTTTCGGATGTCTGTCCGGCTCTAACGATGCCAGCCAGCCTCCCCGCGGCACGGCCGAGGCCGGCCGCCCTGACCACGAGCTCACGGCTACCAACACGGCGTGGACCTATGCTTCTGATGTAAGGGTCTTATCCGATGATTTTGATCCCAAGTGGATCAATCACTTGGTGGTGACGCCGCATGCGGTCTGGTCCAAGGACTATGACAGCATCCTGCGGATTTCGACCGATGGCAAGTCGAGCCATATCGGTACCGAGCGTCTGCCAGGCGGAAATCTGTTTAATACTATCGCGACCCCCCGCGGCGTTGTCATAGCCAGCGAGCGGGGCATGACGCTGCTCGATGACCAGAACGGCAGTAGCCTGGATGAGCAGCTGCTCGACTCCGGCACGGATAAGTTTGTTCACTCTGCCACGTACCACCAAGGACGCCTTTTCTATCTGGTCACCACGCGCGGCAAGTCCACCGAGCTTGGCATTTTGCGCATCAGCGACCTCTTGCCCAAAAGCGAGAAAATCCGGCGGCGGCAGCTCGCCAATCACCTGCGCCAGATCCTCCCCGGCGGCCAGGACTGGCTCCTTGCGGAGACTCCGGAGCGCACCTGGGTCACGCTGAACATCCGCGAACTGGAACAGGGCCAAGAGCCCCTAAGCTCGACGCCGATCCCCGCAGCGGCTTCCATCCTGAACGCGATTTCGATCCGCGGACGGTCGTTCGTTCTGACGGAGAATGGATTGCAAGAGGTGCGCGCTCCGGGTATGGAGCCGGTGGATGTTTTTCCGTTCGATCCGGGAAAAGCGACCGGGCTGGCAGCGGCGCGTGATGAATCCGGGATCTGGCTCCTCGACCAGAAGACGGTTCGCCGCTTCAACCTGCAAACCAACCAGATCGATCAGCGCCTGGCTCTACCCGAAGAATCGGCCATGGATCGCGGCTCCCGCGCGTGGCGGAACCCATTGCTCTATGTAGCTGTAGCTGAAGACGGCATCGGTCGGATCTGGGTCTCCTCTTCGCTCGGTCTGCTGGTTTCTGACCCTGTTCACTCTCGGCTGGTGGCTGGGGAAAAAGCCGGCGTCGAGGTTCCGCACGCTGCGGATTCGGTTCGCGCGCTTGGCTTCGCTCAAGACGGCAGCGTCTGGCTTGGGGAAGATCAGCGGGTCCGCATGCTGGGCCTGAGCGCGGCCGGAGACCGGGCGGTGAAAACCCGGGAGCCGGTGGACTATGCCAACACGCTAGCGGATGGGCGCCTGGTCATTGCTACCGGTTCGGGCGTCCACGTTCAGGAAGGCGACGGTTGGTCGGCGATTTCCGGGGCGGCAAAAGGCGACTGGTCGGGGCTCGATCAGCTCGAAAATCAGCGCCAGCTGCTATCGGCCTGGCTCAGGAAACCGCTGCTGGCCCGGCAGCTGCTGCAGTATTTCTCGCCCAAACAGCTCTTATATTTTCAATCCTCCAGAACATTCCTTGAGCGTCTCGAGACCAAGTTTGATCGCTCCGCCCTGCTGGCCGCGCCCTGGAACAGCTACAGAATCTCCACGACCGCGCGAGGTGATTCCGCTCAGAGCAGTGAGGAGCATCTGCTGATAGCGCCCTGGCCTGGGGGAACTCCGGAGCTCCTATTCCTCAACCATCCAGGGCAAAAAGCCGCTGGGCCTTCGCTGAGAAGCCAGAGGCTCAATCAGTACTACGAGGCCATGGTCCGCGAGCCTGCTACCGGGGACTATTTTTCGATCGGGAATGATGGGCTCTCGCGTTTCAGCTCGGCGCAGGATGAGTTCGCAGCCTATCCGACTCCAGCCCCCTGCGAGCAAGATGGCTCCACCCTGCGGGAGGCGCTGGTCTCGAGAAACTTCCTGCGCGCCAAGCAACGGATGAGCCCTCCGCACTTTGACAAGCTGCTCGCTTCCCAGATCGATCCAGCCGGCATGGTTCTGATTGCCGATCAGAATCGTCTCTACGAACGGACCGCGGGCCAGGGTGCCGAGACCGATTGGCAGCTGCGGCTGGAGATGGCGCCAGCGGATAAGGACAAGGCGATTGTCGGGCTCCTCCCCGATCCGCAGGGCGGCGGAGCATTGGTCGGCTGTGAGCGCTGCACACCGCATAGCCTGTTTCATGTGTCCGGCGACGGCAGCGCGATCGTCCCGGTGGCGCTCAATGATCAGAAGGTCGGGGTGGGCAATAACGCGCTGCTGCGCGATAGCAAAGGAAGGACCTGGCTGGCAGCAGAAAAGGGTCTCTACCTGCGGATGACAGAGTCATCGCCGTTTAAACCGTTCAATCGCCCCGATGGCAGCCAGCTTGAGCTCGATGTCAACTCCATCGTCGAAGATCGCGAGGGGAAGATCTGGCTGGCGGCCAATACCAGCCGGGAGACCCTATCGGCTGCCTCGACCGAGCTGCGCAGCAGCAAGCTCGCCGGCGAAGAAGGGAAGCTCGACCCGGGCGCGCTCTGGGTCATCGACAAAGATCAGGTGCACCGTGAGCATCAGTTTACTCAGCTCGCGGTCTCCTTGGCGTTAGTCGAAGGCGCCGCTCCCGAAAATGACCAGCTTTGGGTGTGCGGAGACAACCTGCTGTTCACGATTCCGCTGCGTCAGCCAAAAAACAAAAAGGACATGCTGTCCCTGTTGGAAAAGACGCTGAGTCTTGGCGATAACAGCGGGCGGGCCGGGATTTTACGCTGTACCGCCGATGGGAATGGAATTCTCATTTTGTCCAAGCAGGGATTGGTGAGCGTTACCGCGGGACGTTGGCAGCGTATTGCGCTGCCCGAAGCGCTGCGGCGCGAGGCATATGATCAGCGGGGGACCCTGATTCGGACTTTTGCCGACCACGATGGCAACCCGCACGGCAAGGCGATCGTCAGCCTTGGCAACACCTATGGCAGGAGCCAAATTTGGCTGCGCGCCAGCGCCAAACAAGCCTTCACGCGGCTCCGCAGCACCTCATGGATTGGCAGCGTGGCGGCGCTGGCTGACGGCACGCTGCTCGCGGGGACCGAAGCCGGGCAGGTGATGCAGCTTGGCGTGGCGCAGGAATTCGTTCCTAAGTGGTCGCTCATCCCGCGGGAAGCCGATAACGGACAGCCCATCGGCCCCATCTCTCGGGTCTGCCCGCTCGATGCAGCGACGACGCTGGTGGTGGGACAGGATCCCAGGCCGCTCATCGTCAGCAGAACAGGCAGACGTTGGTTCAGCTCGCCGGTGACCCTATGGACTTCCTGCGTTGCGCTGAGCAGCACGCAGGCACTCCTTCAACACGAGCGCGGTGTATCGCTGCTCACGCTGGGCACGGGCTCGCCGGCGCAGAGAGATCAAGTCATCGACGTTGAGCTCGAAGGAGTGGATGGTAAGCGGCCCCAGGTGCTGTCCCTGAGCGGAGAAGTCCTCTGGCCGCAGCGCAGCGACCGCCAGGTCGTCTTGCTCACCAACGACTTCATCTACCTCTACGACCGGAAAACCGCCAAGTTCCGGCAAGCAGGTCCGACGCCCAAGCAGTTCAGCCATGGTGGAGAACATGGCACGGCCCTAGTCATTGCCAAAGAGATATGGATTCGCACCGAAATAAACATCTATCGCCGCCAGCTCGCGGACGGGGCGTGGCAGGTGCTGGATGAGATCGATGGCGTTCCGCCGGAAGTCAAACGCGCGACTTTTTTTGACTCCGGACGTGATGAACAAGGCAACCACAAGGTCTTGCTGATCACCAGCGGGGGTGACAGTGGAACCGCGGTGCGGAACCCTTCCGGAACCTGGCTCTTTGCCATGAACGAGCAGCCGGCTCTGGCTGGCTCGCATACGGTCAGCAGCGAGCTTTTTTCCATCGACCGGCAGATGGTCCTGGCGATTTCGACCGACCAGGCGTGCATCATGATGCCCTATGATCCCGAGCACGCAGCCCTGCATCAGGAAAAGGGCCTGCGACTCAACCAGGCGCACGGCGTGGATGAAGACTTCGTCGTTTCGCTCCGCTGGGCGCCCAAGGCGCAGCGGTTGTTTGTCGCGACCAGCCGGCGCATCACTTCGCTTAAGGTCTCTTGGAAGGACAACAAGCTCAGCGCCCAGAAAGAGGATTCTCTCGCCGGCACCAGCGCCGATCACGACGCGCCCACGCTGCCGAGCGGGAACGTGATCGACATGCAGGTCGATGCCGACGGGCGCAACGTCTGGTTGGCGCTGCTGGATGACGTATCGTCCTACCGCGATCCAGATCGAACTTGGCTTGTGCGTTGGAACCTGCCGGCCAAGCGCGTCAGCCAGGAGCGTCTCGGGTCGGCGGTGGGCGCCATGCTCGGGCCCGTCGTCAACGGCCAGACCCCGCGGATTCTTCTGCTCGATCCCCAGCTGCGCTGGTCGCTGTGGCAGCCCGCCGCCTATCGAACGCCCAAGCTGGCGATGAAGGGGCGATTCAGCCTCTGGTCCTGGCTTTCGGTCGATCCCGGAAGTCTGAATCCGTCCGATGATCAGATGAGCGGCTGGGATGTCCGGTATCGAATGGCCCAGTCTGGCACGGGCTGGACGCGCTGGCCGCTGCTGCGCGAGCCATCAGTATGGAAGTACGAGAAGGAATACCGCATCGAAGCCGAGCTATACCCCCGCGCCGAAGGCGCGCTGCGCTATGCGGCCAGCCTGAGCGTGACGCAGAGCTATGAAGAGTGGCTATGGCAACGGTCGCTGCTGTTTATCGTCAGCCTGAGCAGTCTATTATTCGCCGCCGTATATATCCGCCGGCGAATCATTCGGCGCCGCCGCCTCCTGGCGCATCAGATCCCCTACATCCAGGGCGAGTCGATTCAAGACCCGGCCAAGTTCTTCGGCCGCGAGGAGCTGATGGCCGAGCTCCGCGACGGCCTGGCCAACGGCAGCTTCGCCCTCACCGGTGAGTTCCGCATCGGCAAGACCTCGATTCAGCGCCAGCTAAACCAGCAGATCGGAAGAGCGTCGTGTAGGGAAAGAGTGTCTTCGCCTGTGTAGA
>CALFML010000463.1 GCA_937879845.1 uncultured Myxococcales bacterium | reverse complement strand
CTGTCGCGTGTCACGGCCTCCCACCCGGGGCTGACCCTCCTCATCGGCCGGGCCGATCCGCTGAGTGTCGGCGCGGGCGGCTCGCTTCTGGCTGAGTGCCTGCGCCAGCTGAGCCGGATCACGCCGGACGATACCCCCGCCCAAGCCGAGGCGAAGTTGGGCGTGGCGCTAAAGCGGTTCCTGCCTGACGAGCAGCTGCAGCGGTGCCTCTTGCCGCTCGCCCAGCTGACGGCGCAGCCGCTCGGGCTTGAGTCCCCGGCGCAGCACTCACTTTCGGCGGCCGCCTCGCTGCGCGACAGCGTGGAGCAGGCGTTTGTGCAGTTCCTCTTTACTGCCTCCGCCGCGGGACCGGTTCTGCTTTTGCTCGAGGATCTGCACCATGCGGACGCCATGTCGGTGCGGGTGGTGCAGCGCGCGCTGCGCGAGCTCGACGAGCGTCCATTCATGGTCCTGGCGCTCGCCCGCCCCGAAGTGCATTCCATCTTTCCCAGGCTGTGGGTGGAGCAGCGCATGCAAGAGCTGCGGCTTGAGCCGCTGCTGCCAGCGGCGATAAATCAGCTGATCCACTACATCATGACGCCGGCGCAGGCGGCAGCGGCGACGCCCTATGTGCTGGAGCACAGCTGCGGCAACGCCTTGTTCGTAGAGGAGCTCATCTTGCGCGCCCTGCGCGACGACTCTTCCTGGCAGCTGCCGTCTACGCTGACCACGCTGGAGCTCGGCCGGCTCTTGCGGTTGCCGTCCAATGCGCTGCGGGTGCTGCGAGCGGCCAGCATATTCGGCATGAGCTTCTGGGAAGATAAGATTTACGCGCTCCTTACCCCCTTTATGCCGGCTGAGCATATCGCTCTTGGTCTAAAGACGCTGCTGAGCGACGACTTGATCCTCCGACAGCGCTCAGGCCCATCCGGCCAGCCAGCGGAGTTCCGCTTCCGTCAGGTCCTCACCCTGGCCGCCGTGACCCTCCTTCTTAAAGAGCACGACTACGAACTCGGTCAGGACCGCTCCGCCCATTCCTCCGCCGGTTGAGCGCCCGAGATTCCCGGTATTGGAAGCCAGGTGCGAGAAGAAAGTACGCTCTGACGAAAATCCTTACGTAGGGGACAGCCGCTTCATTATGCGCGGAAGCGGGAGCCTGTCGCCCGAATCGGTTTTTGTCGCCGCAAACCGCCTAGGCGATTCATCCGAAAGGCTCTTTTGCGCCGAAGAAACTTTGTGTAACTTTTATTAGTATTCATGTCCGAGCAGCCAGTCCGACAACGGCTAGGATTATCAGCGCGTCCCGCAGCTTAGAGGTTCAGACGTGTCCGTCCACTCGGTGCCCCAGACGCTGATCGCGGAGCGGTTCATGCTCTCATATCGCGTCGGCAGCGGTGGGGGCGGCTCCGTCTATAAGGCGTTTGATTTACTGACGAAGCAGTATGTCGCCATCAAGTTTCTGCATACGCAGAGCGAGGCGGCCAAGTCCGATCCCTTCATCCGTGAAGCGAACCTTCTACAAACCCTGCACCATCCCGCAATCGTCTCCTACATTGCCCACGGCAAAACGCCGGACGGCTCCATGTTCCTGGCGCTGGAGTGGCTTGAGGGCGAGTCGCTCGCCATCCGCCTGCTTCCCGGACCGCTGTCCAGCCAAGAGTGCCTACGCCTGCTGCGGAAGGTCGCCGAGCCGCTCGCGCTCCTCCACGACCGCAGCATCATCCACTGCGATCTGAAACCGAACAATCTGTTTTTACGCCACGGTCTTATCGATGCAACGACGCTCATCGACTTCGGCGCCGCGCACGACCAGCGCGGAATCCTGACTCCGAATCTTGATAAAGAGGAACTAAAGGCGACCATAACCTACGTCGCCCCTGAAGTGGTGCGCGGGCAGTCGGCGCCGACCCCGGCAGCGGACGTTTTTTCGCTGGGATGCGTGCTTTATGAGTGCCTGACCGGAGCGGCTCCATTTGGCTGCGGCACCGTTGCGGCGGTCATCGCCAGGCTGCTGTTTGAAGAGCCCGTCCCGCTGCGCAAGCTGCGCCCTGAGGTTCCCGAATTTCTGGCCGATCTGGTGTCGCGCATGCTGGCCAAGACGCCCGAGCAGCGCCCAGCGGATGCGCAAGCGCTGCTGCACGAGCTTACCGCGCCTGCCGCGCAGCTGCCCGCCGAGTCCGCGGCGCAGCCACCGCTTTCGGCAATCACGAGCGGCGAGGATCGGCTGGTTACGATCATCCTGGCGGCGATGCCGGCGGCGGGTGAGACGGTCGCCGGCGTGAGCGGCGGGGACCGCCAAGAGTGGATCTCTGCGATTCACTCCTCGCTCAGCAAGCTGGGGGCGCAGATCGAACAGCGGGCCGACGGCTCCGTGGTGGTGGGATTTCCCCACACTGCGACCACCGCCTCCTGGGATCAGGCCGAGCGGGCGGTGCGCAGCGGTCTCCTTATCAAGGCGCAGTGGCCGCAGGCGGGCGTCGCGGTGACGACCGGACGCAGCCAATTTCCGCAGCCGCTGTCGCTGGCCGAAGCGGTGGAGCGGGCGGCGCGGCTGCTCGGGGCGGCGACCGATGAGACACGCCTGCTCATCGACGAGCCGACCTCGCACCTGGTCGGACTCCGGCTGGAGCTTGTGCCGCTTACCGATGGCGTCTTCGCCGTGCAAGGCGAGCGCGATGAGCTCGATGGTTCGCGGCCGCTTTTGGGCCAGCCCACTCCGTGCGTCGGCCGCGAGTCCGAGCTCGGCTTGCTGCAAGATACGCTGCGCGTGTGCATTACGCAGCGCGTGGCGCG
Organism: uncultured Myxococcales bacterium; assembly: GCA_937879845.1. GTDB lineage: Bacteria > Myxococcota_A > Polyangia > Palsa-1104 > JAEUJZ01 > CALFML01. Next base: position 8,354 of record CALFML010000463.1, on the reverse strand, counting down.
GGCGGTGATCGTGACCGGGCCGCCAGGCGGCGGCAAGTCCCGGCTCCGGCACGAGTTCTGGCGCCGCACCCAAGCGCAGCATCGCGACTTGACGGCCCTGTTCCTGCGCGGCGATCAGATGCTCGCCGGATCGCCGTTTGCCGTCGCGGGTCAAGCGCTGCGGCGGCTGTTCGCAGTGAGCGAAGCCGACTCGGCCGAGGTCGCCCGCGGCAAGCTCCTCGACTACCTTGCCGCCTGCGGTCTGGGCGGCGAGGTCCTGCGGGTGGCGGAGATGCTCGGCGAGGTCTGCGGCGTGCCGTTTCCGCACGGCCAGAGCGCCCGCCTGCTCACCGCGCGCCACGACCCGCGCGTGATGATGGAGCAGGTGTCGCAGGCCTTTGTCGAGCTGCTGGGGGCGCTGGCAGCGAAAAACCCGATCGTGCTCATGCTGGAAGATGTCCACCATGCCGATGCGCTGTCGGTCGCGCTCATCGGCACCGCCCTGCGCGAGCTGGCGCAGCTGCCGCTCATGGTGCTGGCGCTCGCGCGGACGGACGTGGAAGAGATCTACCCGCGGCTGTGGCTCGATCGCGAGCCGCAGATGGTGCGGCTCGGCACCCTGGGCCGCAAGGCCTGCGAGCGCTTGGTGCGGCACGTGCTTGGAGCCCAGCTTCCGCCCGAGGCAATCAGCCGCATCATCGAGCAGTCGAGCGGCAACGCCTTCTGCCTGGAAGAGCTCATCCGCGATGCCGTCGAATCCAAGAGCGACGATGTCCCGCAGACCATTCTGCTAATGCTCCAGGCCCGCCTGCTGCGGCTGCCGGCGGAGCAGCGGCGGACGCTGCGGGCCGCCAGCCTGTTCGGCGAAGTGTTCTGGCGGGGGGGCGTAGTGGCGATGCTCGGCGCGGACTATCGCTCCGGCGCGCTGGAGGACTCGCTCAGCGCGCTTATCGACCAGGAGCTCATCGAACGCCAGCCCGACAGCCGCTTCCCGCATGAACAGGAGTTCCGCTTCCGGCACGTCTTGGTGCGCGAAGCCGCGCTCAGCCTGATGACGGCGGCCGACCGCACCTTGGGCCACCGCATCGCCGCCCACTACCTGGAGGCGGTGCGCGAGCGCAACCCGATGGTCCTGGCCGAGCACTTCTTCGCCGGAGAGCAGTCGGCGCGGGCGCTGCCGTACTATCTTGCGGCGGCGGAGCAGGCCCTGGCCGGCTGCGACCTCGAAGGAGCCGTCGCGCGGGTCCGGAAGGCTCTGTCGTGCGATCCGAGCGGCGAGACCCTGGGAGCTCTGCATGGCGTCGCGCTTGCCGCCCACTTCTGGCGGGACGAGTGGAAGCCGGCGATCGCCGCCGGTGTGGAAGCCCTTGATCTGCTGCCGCCCGGCACGGCCGCCTGGTGCCGCGCCGCGGCCATCATGATTCCAATCTCCACGCTGAGCGGCCTGCTTGTGACCTACGACTCGATCGCGGCGACCCTGTCCGGCTGCGATCCGGAGCCGGACGCCTGCCGCGCCTACGTCCAGGCGGCCTCGCACGTGGTCATCATGTCCAGCTTGACCAGTCAGGCGGCGATGGCGACGCAGTTCCGGCAGCGCGTGCAGCGGCACAGCGCCGCCATCTTGGAGCAGGATCTGGCCGTGGTCGGCCACATCTTGTTCAGCGAGACCGTTCACGCCCGCATGCTCGGCCACGATCCGTGGCGCAGCTACCGACTCAGCGTCGATGGAGCCGCGGCGTGCCAGCAAGCCGGCGATATGCGGACCCTGCTCTTTCTCAAGGGTTTCGAGGCGATCGGCCTCGCCGAGCTCGGCGATCCCGATGGGGCCGAGCAGATCCTGCAAGCGGCGCTGGTGCTGGCAACCCAGCTGCGCGAGCCGCTCCTTGCGACCCACGTCCGCGTACACATCGAAATACTCCAGCTCATCCGCGGCCGCCAAGCGGATGTCGAAGCGGCCTATGAATCGGCGCGCCAGTCCGTGGAGACCGCCGGCATCAACCCACTTTTGCGCGGGCAGTCGCTCATCAACCTGGCGCGGGCGCAGCTTCTGCGGGGGCAGCTTACGACGGCAGAAGACACCGCCCGCAGTGCGGCTAGCTTGTTGGCCGCCATTCCGGCGCATCTTGTCTACTTGGCCGTCGTCCTGATCGAGTGCCTGGTGCAGCAAGGGCGGCTGGACGAAGCGGCGGCTGTAGCCCGGCGGGAGTTGGCGCGCATCGCGCAGATTGGCAGCGGCGGCTATGCCGAGGTCGCACTGCTGCGTACAGCGGTGTTATCACTGCGCATGCAGGGGGCCAAGGAAGAGGCACTGGAGGTGCTCGCCATGGCTCGCGCCGAGGTGCGGCGGCGCGCGGATTGCATCCCCGAAGGCGGGCTGCGAGAGCGATATGTCTCCATGGTGGCCGAGAACCGCCAGGTAATGAACTGGACGCTCGGTTAGCCGGGGCTCTGGCAGCTTTGTGGTAGGCAAATCTGCCTTGTGGGAGAGTGGACGACATGATACCCAAACCTCGCGGACTGCGCTGCACCCTGCCGGCGCGGCGCAACTCCAATAGCACCGGCGTGCACGCACGCACCCTACAGTGGTCTGAGCGCATGGGCTTTGCTCCGGACGCGCGGGCGCTCAAGAAGATCAGCAAGATTCAAGTGGACGACATCGCTGCACGCACCTACCCGACCGCCGACCCGGACCTTCTGCAGCTCACCTCCGACATGCTGACATGGTTCTTTGTCTCGGACGATCAGTATGACGAACGCCAGCTGGGCGCGAGCCCGCAGAAGTTGAAGAAAATCTTCGCCAACTTCGTGCGCATTCTGGAGTCCGGCAGCCGGCGTCTGGCGATCTCACCGCTCGGGGCGGCGCTGCTCGATCTGCGTGAGCGGCTGACGCAGCGGGCCGATTCGGTCTGGCTCACACGTTTTACCGCCAGCATGTCCCTGTACTTTCACGGCTGCCTGCAGGAGGCGGAGAACCGCCAGGCCCAGCTCACCCCGGAGTTTGACGAATACTGTCAAATCCGCCGTGCCAGCGTCGGCACCTACCCCTGCTTCGACCTGTTCGAGCTGGCGATGAAGCAGCGCTGTCCGGAAGCGCTCATCCAGGCGCCGGCGCTGGCGGCGCTGCGCGATCTGGCGACGGACGCCGTCGCATGGATAAACGACATCGTCTCCTACCAGAAGGAAAGCTCGTTCAGCGATCCGCATAACATGATCTCTGTCCTCATGAACGACTGCGGCATCTCCCAAGCAGAAGCCTGCGACAAGACCGTAGAGATCATAAATGAGCAGCTGGACAGCTTCATCCACCTTGCCGGCAAGGCCCGCACCCCGCAGGACGCGGCGGAAAACGAGTACATCGAGGGTCTGGAGAGCTGGATTCGCGGCGTCTACGACTGGTCCTTCACTTCGGAGAGATACTCTTCGGAGTACGTTAAGCTCAGCCAGCAGGCCACGCACATCCTGGTAAACGAAGAGGTCTGAACTTCGACCTGGGCGCGGCGGAACCGGGCCGCTTGTTGCGAAGCGGCCGGTCGCCGTCACCCTGCGCACGAAATCTGCCCCGGAGAGCCGAACAGCGAAGGCCGGCGGGAAGCCAGGGGTTGCTGGATCACATCCATGACGCAGCCAATCAGCATGTCGGTGCTGGCCGAGCGGGCGATGACGCGGGTCGCCCCGGCGAACAGACCCAGCAGGAATTCCTTCTGGGTGGAGCTGTCGGTAACCACCAGCGTCCGGGTCGCCAAGCCGTAGGAGTTGACATAGCAGCAGAGCGCCAGCCCATCCAGACCCGGCCGCCGCAGCTCGCTGACGATTACGTCCACGGACTCCTGGCGCGAGATCTCGATGGCCTGCTCCACCGACTCGACTTCCGATACCAGAAGGCCCTGGCGCCGCAGCGCCTGCATCGCCAGCGGCGGCACCGCGCCGGCGATGACCAGGATGCGGCGCTCGGTTCGCAGGCGTTCGGGCACTGCCGACTTGCGCGGCTCTCCATGCGCCGCGGCGCAGCGGTGATAATAGTTTTCCCATATCGCCCTGTCCGCCGGTGAGATGCCGGCAAGATGCACGCCGATGCCATAGCCGGCCCACGTCTGCTCAAACAGCGAAGTGGTCAGGTATACATGCAGCGGCTCCGGCGACGTCGGCAGCCAGGCCTGGGCAAAGAATCCGGTGCACGGGCGGATGAACTCCCGCGCCTGCACAAACATTCCATCGAGGCTGATGTTGGTGCTGTACATGGCGACCTGATGTCCTTCGATTTCACCGACGAGCACAAGCTCGACCGGAATACGCTGCGACTTTCGCCGTTCTTTATGAATGAGGGATTCCATGGTATTTCTCCTGCTTCTCTTTGCTGCCCGTCGTGAGCAGGCGTGACTGAACACTTATGCATGTGCCGGGCCAGAAGCGTTCTGCGTGTTCTCCGGCGGAGCCGCGGATTTAATCAGCAGCGCCCGGGCTGATTTCGATCAGACTCGGAGAACCGGCTCAAGACGGAAACAATTTCGGTCGGCGCTGATGCTAAGGGGCAACCGGAACAAGGAGTGCGCCGCCGCCTGAGCCTGCGAGAGCTGCGAACTTCTATTTGCGGAATTGGAGAGGAGAGAGCCTGCGCGGGAAAATAGAAAAAGGAGCGTCGGCGCGACTACGGATAGTTGAACGCAGTGACGAAAGTATCCAGGTCCGGCGTGCACGTCCCATGCGATGCGGTGGTGCTGGTAAACCCGACTGCCGTGGTGGTAGGTCCGCTGCCGGGCTGCTGCACGGTGATGGTGGCGCCGATGGGATCGACGTCGCTCGGCGATGGCGCGAATGAGCCCATTTCGAAGCATACAAAATAGGTACCGCTCGGCGGATGCGACCCGGCGGGCCAGAAAATGTTTTCCGGCCCGCTGCCGGTCGTATCATCGCGGTCCATGGCTCCGGAGTCGGTGCCGTCATCCGGTCCGCGGTTGTTCCACCAGATGGTCTTGCCGTTAGGCGTGGTGACGACCAGGTTCCCATCACCGGCCCGGCTCCAGCTCGCGCTGATCTGAAGACCGCCGGTGCTTACGCACGTGGCATCGACACAGGTCTGGTCCGCGGCGCAGGATCGGCCGCAGTCGCCGCAGTTGCCGGCATCGCTGGTCGTGTCCACGCACCGGGCCATGCACTGAATCTGAGACGCCGTACAGACAAGGGGCGCGACGATGCGCTTGAAGGAGAAGCTCCGCATCTGCGCCGCGTCCATCTCGACCGTGCACTGGGGCTCCTTGCCGCTGCAGCCCTGCCCCCAGCCGTCAAACATCCAGCCCGGCTCGGCGATGGCAGACAGCTTGATCGTGCTGCCGATGGGAAACTGCGCCGAACACGTGGACGGACAGTTGATGCCTTCGGGATCGGAGACGATCCTGCCGGCGCCATCGCCGACCGGCATCAGCAGCATGGGAAGCGTCGCTGCGGCGGGCGCGCTTGCGGGCGGCTGCGCAGTCGGTTGACAACCGGTAGCAGTGACCAGAGCCAGCGCCGCCAGGTACATATTGAAGTCATACAGTCGCATGAATTTTCTCCTTGGTAAGAATCCTGTTGATCTCGCTCTGTCCCAAGAATCATTCTCAGAACCGGAAGCTAGTGAGCAGAGATTCAGCAAGCCACATGCCTGGGGTTGGTTTGCGGCCACTGCGTGCGGGAACCGCTGTGGGACTAATCCGAATCGGTCCATCTAAAGGATGCCGGCCTGCCCGTCCAAGCGGCCCGGAATTGCCAGCTCATCGACGGACGGCATCACGCCGGGTTTAACTCTCCGATTCCGATCAGATCCAATTGCGACCCTTGGCTCGGAAGCTCTGCCGCCGCGGCCACATTTGCTTACCACAGCGACGGCAGGGTGAGATGGGCGGGCGATGCACGAAACCCGATCGGAGCCAGTCCTTGCGGTCCGTCCTACGCAGGCACGTCGTTTGCGTAGCCGCATGTCAGGCTGTTTTTTCTTACTGGAGTTTTCAATGGGAGCGAGAAAGAGTTCAAGCGTCCTGGCGGCGGGCAGCATCTGGCTGCTGCTTGTGGCCGCGGGGTCGGCGCGATTTTGGCAATATAAACAGACCGCGGCCGCCGAGCCGGCGTCGCCGGACCGCTGGCCCAAGACGAGCCGGCTGCCGCAATCACCCTTCCGGCCGACGCTTCTTTTGTTCGCCCACCCGCACTGCCCGTGCACCGGCGCCAGTATCGAGGAGCTGGCGCAGCTGATTGCTCATACCCAGGGGCGATTGAGCACCCATGTCGTGTTCTTCCGACCGCAGGGGTCCAAGCCCAGCTGGGCCCGCGGGGATCTGTGGGATGCGGCGGCGGCGATTCCCGGCGTCAGCATCCACGATGACGAAGGCGGCCGCGAGGCGGAGCTTTTTCACGGCGCGACCTCGGGCCATTGTGTCCTCTACGGGGTAGACGGCAGCCGGCTCTTTGACGGCGGCATCACCAGCTCGCGCGGCCACGCGGGCGACAGCCGCGGCTTTGGGACTCTTCTCGCCCTGGCGTACGGCCAGACGCCGGAGCAGCGGCAGACTGAGGTCTTCGGCTGCCCCATCCTGGTCCCGCAAGTTGACGCCATCTCTGGAGGTAAATCATGCAACCGCTAGACTCTGACTATGGTGGCGGCGCCGCTACCGAGGCGCACGCAACGAAACTTTTCACCGCGAGCGAACACAACCTGCACGTGCGCTGCGATCGGATGTTTGCCGGGCTGATGATCCTGCAGTGGATCGGCGGCGTGGTCGCTGCGACCTGGTTGTCGCCGTGGGCGTGGGTCGGACAGAACGCGGCTTTGCATCTTCATATCTGGGTCGCGCTCGTTCTCGGCGGGACCATCATCGGATTTCCGCTCTCTCTGGCACTGAAACGGCCAGGCGAGGCGACGACCCGCTATGTCATCGCGGCCGCACAGATGCTTTACTCCGCGCTGCTCATCCACTTGACCGGAGGCCGCATCGAAACGCATTTTCAGATATTCGGCTTGCTGGCGTTCCTTGCCCTGTACCGGGACTGGCGGGTCATGGTCATCGCCACCCTGGTGGTAGCGGCCGAGCATCTGCTGCGCGGCCTCATCTGGCCGCAGTCGATCTACGGCGTTCTGTCACCAAGTCTGTGGCGGTGGGCGGAGCACGCTTTTTGGGTGCTGTTTGAAGACTCTTTCCTTCTTCTTGCGATAAGGCAAAACCGCAAGGAGATGTTCGGCATCGCCCTGCGCAGCGCCCAGCTGGAGCACACCACGGCTGTCATTGAGCGCAAGGTGGCGGAAAGAACCGTACAGCTCACCGATGAAATCGCCGCGCGCAAGCAGCAGGAGAAAGAGCTCTCCCAAGCCCGCGATGCGGCGCTATTGGCATCGCGCCTCAAAGCCGAGTTCCTCGCCAATATGAGCCATGAGATCCGCACGCCCTTGAACGGTATCATCGGCATGACCGGACTGCTCCTTGACACCGAGTTGGAAGGCGAGCGGCGCGAGTTCGTCGAGATCATCCGCTCCTGCGGCGATTCGCTGCTGACGCTCATCAACGACATCCTCGACTTCTCCAAAATCGAAGCGGGCAAGCTGACGTTTGAGGCGCTGGACTTCGACATCCGCTCGATAGTCGACAGCGTCACGGAGATGGTGGCGGAGAACGCCGCCGGCAAGCGCATCGAGCTGGTCTCGCACATCCATAATGACATCCCGAGCGTTCTGCGCGGGGATCCGGGCCGACTGCGCCAGGTACTGCTCAACCTGATAGGCAACGCCATCAAGTTCACCGAGTCCGGCGAAGTGCTGATCCATACCGCGCTCAAGAGCGAGACCGAGCATGAGGCGGTTATCCACTTCAGCGTTCAGGATACCGGCATCGGCATCAGCGAAGAGGTCTGCCAGCGGCTGTTCCACGCCTTCAGCCAGGCTGACGGCTCGACGACGCGCCGCTACGGCGGGACGGGGCTGGGCTTGGCGATATCCAAGCGGCTGGTGGAGATGATGGGCGGAGAGATCGGCGTCGTGAGCAAGCTCGGGGTGGGTTCGACGTTTTGGTTTACGGCGCGGCTCGATAAGAAGCCGGTCGCGGTAGCCGAACCCGAGCCGCCGCCGGCCGATCTGCGCGGCCTGCGGGTGCTCATCATCGATGACAATGAGACCAACCGCCGAGTCCTGCGCCTGCAGCTCAAGTCTTGGAACATAGATAGCGAAGAAGCCTGCGGAGCCGAGTCCGCCCTGGCCTGCCTACGCCGTGAACGCGACTGCGGCCGCCCCTTCGAGCTGGCCTTGCTCGATATGCAGATGCCGGATGTGGATGGGCTGGAGCTGGCGCGCCGGGTTCGGGCGGACGCGACGCTCGCGGCGACGCAGTTTATCTTGATGACCTCCCTTGGCGCCA
>CALFML010000462.1 GCA_937879845.1 uncultured Myxococcales bacterium | reverse complement strand
TGTCCGTAGTGGCGGCGATTCCCAGGGGTCCGGCAAGCGCCCCAACCGCGTCCGAGACCAGCAGGAACGGCTCCTCGGTCCCGGTAACTACTGGAAACATGGGCTTGTCGCCGACCGCCTCGAGCACGATCCACGAGTCGCCCTTTAGCGAGAGCGGCAGCTGGCCGTTGATTGGACCGCCCGGGGCTGCCGCGGTGTCGGCAAGGTTGCGCTGCGGGTCTACCTTGATCCGGTGCAGGAGCCGGCCGTTGACGTAGACCTGAATCCGGTTCACCGACACCCACGGCGGCGCCGCGAGGTGGTAGTTGACCGTCACCTGGCCATCGGCGGCAGAGACCTCGGAGCCGATCCGCTCGCCGCCGGTCGAGCCGGTGCCCGGGGCCACGGTGAAGGTGAGGAACGGCCCGTGCGACAGCGTGGCCGCGTGCTGGTTCTTGATGACCTCGACGAGCTGCGCGGGGGTTGCGCGCACCGGATCGTCGGCGCCAAAGTACAGGAAGGTGCGCGGCGCGCCCGGTTCCTCGCCGACCGAGGCGTGGCTGTCCGAGGCGGCGAGCGCGGTGTGGCGGTAGCCCTGGTTGAGCATGTGGAACCAGTCATCGACAGCGCCGGGGAACACCGCCTCCAAGTTATCCAGGCCACTGGGACCTGCCGGCGCCGTCGGCGACAGCTCGGTGAGCACGGTGCCCGGGACCAGCGCCCCGGTGACGCTCGCCGGGCGCAGGATCTTGCCGCGCAGGCTGCACGGATCGAGCTGGGTCTTGGGATCGAAGCCCGGCGGCAGCGGCTGATAGCAGGCCGCCGGCCAGTCGGTGGGCAGCTCACGCGTCGAGACCGTCGTGCTGGATAAAAAAGGAGCCGAGAAGCCGGTCCTCAAGATGGCGCAGGAGATCTTGGAGCTGGCCAGGGCCAAGGGCACGCGGCTCATCCTGCCGGTAGATCACGTGGTGGTGCAGAAGGTTGCCGCCGGCGCCGAGACCAAGGTCGTGGACACGCTGGAAGACGGCTTTATGGGGGTCGATATCGGTCCCAAGACGCGCGAGCTGTTCAAGCAGAAGCTCGATGGCGCCAAGACCGCCTTATGGAACGGACCGATGGGGATCTTCGAGATGCCCGGGTTCGATCAGGGCACGCTCGCCATCGCCCGCTGCTTCGCCGAGATCACGGCGCGCGGGGCCGTGACCCTTATCGGCGGCGGCGACTCGGCCGCGGCGGTGCGCCAGCTCGGCTTTGACGACAAGGTGACCCACGTATCGACCGGCGGCGGCGCCTCGCTGGAGATGTTCGAAGGCAAGTTCCTGCCGGGCATCGCGGCACTCGATCTGAAGTAGCGAAAGCCTCCTCATTGCTAACGCCCTCCGGTGACGCTTGGCGCCGGAGGGCTCCTTCGCCCACACCGCGCTTGCCTCCCGCCCCGCCATGGGGCATGAATCGCTCATGTCCGCCGTCATCGCAGATCTCTTCGGCGTCCGCCGCGCCCTAATCGGCATGTTGCATGCGCCGGCGCTGCCCGGCACCCCCAGCGCTCGCTATCCCATCGCCGAGCTGTTCGAGCGCATGGTCGCTGAGGCCAAGCTATACCATCGGGCCGGGTTCCACGGTCTCATCCTAGAGAACATGCACGACCGTCCCTATCTGAAAGGCGCGGTCGGCCCGGAGATCGTCGCCGCCATGAGCGTCATCGCCCGCGAGGTCCGGCGCGCGACCGATTTGCCGCTCGGCATACAAGTCCTGGCCGGAGCCAACGAAGCCGCGCTGGCGGTCGCCCACAGCAGCGGCGCCAGCTTCGTCCGCGTCGAGGGATTCGTCTTCGCTCACGTCGCCGATGAAGGGCTCATCGAAGGCTCGGCCGGGCCGCTCCTGCGCTACCGCCGCCGCATCGGCGCCGATTCCGTGCGCATCTTCGCCGATATCAAAAAGAAGCACGCTGCGCATGCGCTGACCGCCGATGTCCCCCTTGTCGACACCGCCCAGGCCGCGGAGTTCTTCTTGGCCGATGGCGTGATCGTCACCGGAACCGCGACCGGGGTGGCCGCCGATCCGCAGGAGGTGGAGGGCGTCAAGCAGGGCGTCGCGCTGCCGGTGCTGGTCGGATCCGGGGTGACGCCGGAGAACCTTCCGCGCTACGCCGCCGCGGACGGGCTCATCGTCGGTTCTTGGGTCAAGCAAGGCGGCGTCTGGTCGGCCCCCCTTGATTATGATCGCGCGGCGGCGCTGGCCCGCGCGTTTGCCCAGCCGGCCGGTGCGGCGTGACCGTTGAACTGGTTATCGCCGGCAACCTGCTTGTGGACGACCTGGTGTTCGCGGACGGCCGAACGCACATGGGCGAGCCCGGCGGCGCCGTCCTTCATGCCGCCTTGGCCGCGCGCCTGTGGGAAACCCGCGTCGGCTGCGCCAGCATCTGCGGCACAGACTATCCGGCGCGCGCCCGGCAGGCGCTTTTAGACCGCGGCATCGACCTGGAAGGGGTGAAGGAGCTTGGGCGCGCGGGGATTCGCACCTGGCTGCTTTATGAGGATGCGGGACGCCGCATGGTGCCGCGGCTCGGCGGACCGAGTCATGCGGCGATGTCCCCGACCCCGGAGCAGCTGCCGGCGTCGTACTGGCAGGCGCGGGCCTTTCACCTGGCGCCCATGCCGCTCGACTGCCAGCACAAGCTCGCGGCCCAGCTGCGGCAGCGCGCGGTTCCCCTCATCACCCTGGATCCGCACCTGCCCATCCGCGAAGACACGCTGGAGAGGTGGCGTCCCGTGCTGGCCTGCGTGGACGCGATCTTTCCCGCGGCGGAGGAGCTGCAGCTGGACGGACTTGCATGCGATCCGCGGCCGGCGCTGCAGCGGCTGCGTGGCGGGCGGTTGCGCTACATCGTGCTCAAACGGGGCGAGCACGGCGGCCTTTTGTATGATCTCAGCACGGATGCGCTGACCCCGTGGCCGGCGCGCGGCGCGCCGCCGGTTGACCCCACGGGTGCCGGCGATGCGTTCGCCGCCGGGTTTGTCACCGCTCTATTAGAGGGGGCCGCCGCTAGCGACGCGCTGCCGCGGGCGCTCGTTGCGGCGAGCTTTGCCCTGGCCGACTGGGGCGCCCTGGGACTGCTCCATGCGACCGCCCAAGCCGCCCGGCAGCGCCTGCGCGAGTGGACGTTGAGCATGTAAGGGTGGCACGGACTCTGCTTACCTTCCTTGGCAACACCTGGGAGGAATGCAAAATGGATAAGAAAATCTACATTTCCCTGACTGGCTTGGTGGTATCAGGGCTGCTTGCGATGCAGGGGGCACCGGCTCAGGCGCAAGTTCAGATAAATGGAGATGGTCCGCCTCCCAGCGAGGCGCCGCCGGTGCAGCCGGATCAGCGGACGCAAGTAAATGTCACCCCCGCCGCGCCGGTTGTTGTGCCCGCGCCCACGCCGGCGCCCGTGGTGATCAACAACGTCTCCGGGGAGGGACGAGGAATCCACCGTCCGGCCGCGAAGCTGATGGCCGCGGGAGGAACCTTGTTCGGAGTGACCTATCTGACGACCGTGCTCGGGGCGGCGATCGCCAGCGACATCTGTCAGGCCGACTCGGCGCTCGGTTGTCGGGAGGCGGCGTGGCCGATCTATATACCGGTCATCGGTCCCTTCATTCAGATGGGCTACATCAGCGGCAACGGCGCCAACACCGGCCGCGCCATCTTGGGGATCGACGGCGCGCTTCAAGCGGGCGGCTTGGCGATGTTTATCGCCGGCGCGGCGATGTGGGGCACAAGCGCCCACTCGCGTTATGCGCAGCGCGTGCAGATCACCCCGTACAGCACCGGCACCGGCACCGGCCTTATCGCACTTGGACGCTTCTGAGTTCGGGAGCGCGGTTAGGCGAATCTGACACAACGGGCCTGTCTGACACGCCCACAGGAAACATCCTGCAGGCATGCCCGACGTCCCGCTAAGGGCTGATTCCCGCGACCATATCGATGGTCCGGTACTGCCCGAGCGCGACATCTTTGAACGTATCGACCTTGCCGCTTGGCCAGCGTACCGTGACGCTGGCGGCGCAGCTTGTGTCGCCCAAACCAAACAGCAGCGTGCGGGTGTCCAGCGAGTTGTAGGTACCGCGGCTCGACTTGATCTCGCGCACGATCTTGCGGCCGCCGGCTTCCACCGTGACCATGGCGCCGATGGCGTCGCGGTTTACCTGCTTGCCATCGCCGCGCAGGCGCAGCGCGAGCCAGGCGTTGTGGCTTCCCAGCTCATTGCGGAACAGGAAGTTCGGCCGTCCGCCGCCTTGATCGCGACCGCCGACCAAAAGGTCGGGATCGCCGTCATGATCGATGTCGCTCCAGGCGTGGTTCTGCGCCCCTTTCATCCGCTTCCACAGCGGCATCATCGAGGTATCGTTGATGCCGCTTTTGACGCCGACGCTCTCATAGCTGCCGTCCGCCTTCTGGTGCATGAGTCCGAACCAGGATTTCTGATCCGCGCCAGTGTAGCTGCCCTCGTACTTGGTGTCGCGCGACATCGCCAGATCGAAGCGGCCGTCGTTGTCGAAATCGACCGTCGAGCCGTCCACATCGCCTTCATTGAACGGCAGTCCGCGGGAGAGAAACTCGTTGACGAACGCGAACTTCCCGGCCGGTCCTTGGTTAATGAGCACAAGCGAGGGGTCGCTCCACTTGCGGCTGTAGTCGGCATCCACCGGGTGGGAGATGTTGGTCTCGAAGATGTCGGCGTAGCCGTCGCCGTTGAGGTCCTGGCAGTCGAGGCCGAAGCCGTTG
>CALFML010000461.1 GCA_937879845.1 uncultured Myxococcales bacterium | reverse complement strand
TGGATGACAAGCTGGCACGCAGCGTCTGGGTGTACCGTGTGGACTGCTAGAACGCGCCGCTTGCTGGCGGCGGCGATGCTGATGACGGCGCCGCTTGATGCGTTTGCCGACCGGACCGATGACATCGTGGCGCTCAATCAGCGGCTCGGCAACTATGCCCGCGAGCAGCGGCTCTTGCATGTCCACTTGTCCCTGGAGAACCTGGGCCGCATCGATCCGGCGACGCAGCGGCTCTGGGACTCGCGCCTGCACAACGGCGGCAAGCCGATGCTCATCCATCTGTGGTCGGTCGCTTGCGGCCCATGCGTGCGGGAGATGCCGGCGCTGCGCCAGATGATAGAACACCTGCAGCGAGAGGCGCCGCTGCGCGTGGTGTTTATCTCTGAGGATCTGCCGGACGCGCTCACGAGCTTCTTCCAGGCGCAACCCAAAGAGCAGCTCCCAAAAGTCGAGTACTGGATGAGCGGTCCGGGCAGCGGGATGCGCATCGATCTCCAAGACAACGGCCAGCCCATGACCCTCCTTATCGACGGCGATTCCGTTGTCCGGCAAGCGATGGTTGGACCCCTTACGGAGCGGCGCAACGAGCTCTATTCGGCGGTCTCCCGGCTGCTCCGCAACCTTCCCCAACACTCGCATAGTTAACCAAGTGTCTGCTGTTTTCAACCCGGCTTGCAAGTTCACGCAGCTTCCGCACCCGGAAGGCAGTCTACTTTCACGCCATCCAATTTTACGGCAGTCAGATTCGCTGTTTCTTGTTCAACTGCTGATGCCTGAGCGCCATGCTCCGCACGGCATACCATTTGCGTTACAGGTGGGCCATGGATCGGAGTGAGAGTGTCTCAGGTGCAGAAGACCCAAACCTTGGCCGGACCCTGCGTGAGCGCTACCGCATTGAAGAGCGCATCGGCAGCGGCTCCATGGGCGCCGTCTACCGCGCCTGGGACCGGCGGCGGGAGCAGCCCTGCGCGGTCAAGCTTCTGCGGCTGCATGTCGCCTCACGCGAGTCCGTAGTCGTCCGTTTCTGTGATGAGGCGCGCATCATCGCCCGGCTGTGTCATCCCGGAATCGTCGAGCTCTACGATCAAGGCGAAGAGCCGGACGGCACATTGTTCCTGGTCATGGAGCTTTTGCGCGGGCAGGATCTGTATGAGCACCTGCGCCTCAAGCCGCGCCTGCCGCTGCCGCGGGTGCTGGAGATCGTCCGCCAGATCGGCAGCGCCCTGCATACGGTGCATCTTACCGGGGTCGTGCACCGCGACATCAAGCCGCGCAAGGTCCCTACCGAGAGAGATTGAGCGTCAAACGATCCGCAGCGGTGGGAAGCGCTTGCCGATTAGGAACTTGGCAGCGGATCGATACTCCGTAAACTAATACATGAGGCAGAAAAGATTCGTCCGGATTTTGAGCCCCGCGCGGGAAGCGCGCGGCGGCGGAGGTCCATTCCCGTCGTCTCGTCTATGCGCCACCTTTAGACTTGGCTGCGCCGGCGTCACGGATGAACACGCAAAATGCGGTCTCATTAGCGGTGTTTATTGCCGTCACAGAGAGCCCGATAGAAAATTGCCGGCCGCTTTGATGAACCGCAGTCTCCTCCGCGCGCTCATGGACGAGCGAGCCTTCCGCCGTGCCAAGGTAGCGGGCAATTCCCTCATCAAGCTCCTGGCCGTGCGCCGGGGTCAGGATGAGCTGACTCAGGCTTCGCCCAAGCGCCTCGCTCGCCGGCCAGCCGAATAGGGCGGTGGCCTGTCGGTTCCACCTGGTGATGACACCCTTATTATCCAGTATGACGACGACCTCGCGCACTTCGGCGAGCACGCCTTCGAGGATGGCCTCGTGATGCCGGGCGCGCAGCAGAGAGCGGACGCGCATGAGCAGCTCGATGCGGTTGATCGGCTTGTTCAAAAAATCATCGCCTCCGGCCAAGACCGCCTGATCCGGCGAGGACAGATCGCTGACATCGGTCAAAAACAACAGCGGCACCCGCTTCCCGTTGGGCATCGCCCGCAGCCGCTGGCACGCCTCAAAGCCGTCCATGCCCGGCATGCGAATGTCCATGAGCACTACGTCCGGAGGACTTTTTTCAAAGGCCGCCAGCGCCTGCGGCCCGCCCTCGGCGAGCGTGACACTGTACCCTGCCGCGGTCAGGATGGTCTGGGACATCCGCCGGTGCACCAGATTGTCATCGACCACTAAAATGTGAAGCCCGCGCTGAGGCGTATTTCGGATCATCTGACGCTCCCACATAGGGTTACGCTGCATCCTGAGCTGCTCATTCACATACTCCCAAACAAGGCATCCCACTGCGACCGGGTGCGGGACTCCGGGAACAGCTGCGGACGAATCAGGTCCGGCGACGAATCCAGCAGCTCGAGCTTGTTGTCTTGTCCGATCCGGACCAGGTGAAATTTCTTCCAGGCATAGTTGCTGCTCGGGTCGAATCGATACATTGCGCCTGGGCCTTGCAGGGTCTGCGCTTTCAGCGCGCTACGCACTTGACTCATCTGGAGGTCGCCCACTGTGCGGACCGCTTGCGCCCATAGATAGACACTGCTGTAGGCGGCTTCCATCGCCTCGGTGACAACCTGGTGGATCCCGTACTTTTTGCGGAAACGCTCGACGAAGCTGGAGTTCTCCGGACGCGAGACGAGCTGAAAATAACTGCCGGCCAAGTAGTTCTGCGACAGATCCGTACCATCAAGGAGCGTCAGAATGTTTTCGTCTACTTCCAGCGACAGCACGGGAAGCTCGTGCAGGCGCTTGTCACGCTGCTGCCAGGCGCGGAAGAAGTAGACGTTGGCGTCGCCGCGAAAAGTGTTGATGACAAGCTGCGGCTCCGCGCTGGAGATCTTTTTTAAGGCGCCACCAAGGTCCAGCGCACCGCGGGCGACCAGGCGCTCACCGACGACTTTGCCTCCGAGCTCAGTGATCTGATCGTGCAGCACGGCGTTTAGCGCTCGCGATGCCGAGGAGCTGGCGCCGAGCAGAAAGAACCGCTTGTAACCGAGCTTCTGAATGCTGTAGCGGAGCGCCGGCTCGATGCGCTGAGATGGGACGCCGCCCAGATAAAAGACATTGGGCGACTCCTCCAGACCTTCCGTGTCACCGGGGACGAGGAGCAGGTGGTCGTGGGACTCTACGACCTGGCGAATCCGGCGTCGTCCATCGGGATGCAGTCCGCCGAATATGACCTGCACCTTGTCGCGGGACAAAAGCCGCTCGGTCGCCGCCCCGAAGGTCTCGGCATCGGACTTTCCATCGACGACCACGGCTTCG
Organism: uncultured Myxococcales bacterium; assembly: GCA_937879845.1. GTDB lineage: Bacteria > Myxococcota_A > Polyangia > Palsa-1104 > JAEUJZ01 > CALFML01. The sequence goes on along the minus strand of CALFML010000461.1, from coordinate 1,480 downwards.
ATGGCGCTACCCAGCAGCCCGCCCTGTTCATTGAGCTCATCGATGGCCAATAGCGTCGCATCGACGACCGGACGCGCCACCGGAGACATGGACCCGCTCAAGGAGTGCAGGATCCCGACCTTCAGCGGCGACCGCACCGCTGCGGTGGCTGGCGGGGTCTCACCTAGCAGCCGTCCGAGGTGGTGGCTCAGGATCGCGATAACAAGCGCCAAAAGCACAGCCCCGGCGAGCAATACCGCCTTGCCGTATCGCTCACGCCAGATCTGATGCTTGGTTGGCCGGACAATCGGCGCCGTGGGAGCCATCGACAGCGCCGCTTCAAGAAGAGCCAATCGCCGCTCATCGGAAGAATCGAGGACCTTGCTCTTTTCCATCGAGGCGGGAACCGCCGGCCCGGCGATGCTGACCGTCATCCGCTCATCATCATTTTCCTCCAGCGCCGCCCGCAGCTCTTCGGAGCGGCGCTGCCGCGCTGGCTGCCGGGTGGTGTTGGCCGGCACCAAAAAGGAGTAAGGTATCTTGGCCGTGCCGGAGAGAATCGTCTCCAGCGCCGTCCGCATTTCTTCGGCGGTATGAAACCGATCCGTCGGCTGCTTCTGCAGCGCCAGCTGCAGCATCTCCACACACGTCTGCGGAATGTCCTTCACAATCTCCCGCGGGTCCGGCGGCGGCGATGAGCAGTGGTGCAGCATGAGCTCCATCGGCACTTTGCCGCCGAAAAGCGGCCGACCGGTGAGCATGCTGTAGTAAGTAGCGCCGAGGGAGTAGATATCGCTCCGGCTGTCCACGGGCTGCGCGCGGCACTGCTCTGGACTCATATACTGCGGACTGCCTAACACCGCGTTGTCCAGGGTCAGCTGTTCTCCGTCCGGATTGATGTGCGTAAGCTCTTTGACCAGCCCGAAGTCGGCGACCTTGGGAACGCCGCTCGGCGAACAAAGAATGTTGTCAGGTTTGATGTCGCGATGCACCAGACCCACGAGGTGGGCGTCATGCAGCGCCGCGCAGCAGTCGGCCGTGATGCGGGTCGCCTCCTGCCAGTGCAGCGGGCCGTACTTGCGCAGATAGCCGCCCAGGCTCAGCTCATTGAGCAGCTCCATCACGATGTAGAAAGTGCCGCCGCGCTCTCCGATGTCGAAAATGCCAATGATGTTGGGATGGTTGAGACGCGCCGCGACCTGCGCTTCGACGAAAAAGCGCTCGAGCATGCGGGCTCCCGGCTTCTTGCCGCGGGGCAGGAGCTTGACAGCGACGCGGCGGTTTAGCAGATTATCCTCTGCTTCATAGACGACTCCCATGCCGCCTTTGCCAAGCCGGCGCACAATCAAATATCTACCTAAAGAAGTGCCGCACAGGTCGTCCTCGACGACATGAGGGGCGCTGCCTCTAGGCGCTCGCGGGTCGTAAGAAATTTCCAATTTTTCTTTCACGGCCATTCTCTACAAGTTCAGGTTCGAATTGGCGCAATCTCAGACTCACT
>CALFML010000460.1 GCA_937879845.1 uncultured Myxococcales bacterium | reverse complement strand
GGCGCTCTTCTTCGGTCAAAAGGTCGGCGATGCCGAAGTAGTCGACGCCCTGAAACGACATGGCTCCTCCTAACGTGGCCGGTCCCTGCCGGCGCGAGGTCAGCGCCGGACCGCGGTGACGAGCAGCTCTTGTCCGGCGCGGGTGATGATCGAGTTGTCGGGCACCACCGCGCTATGCACCGTAAATGCCGCCTCAAGGTGCGTGCGGACCTGGGCCGGGCTGACGGCGTAGGGCGGACCGCCGGGGTAGCTGTGGCAGTAAAACAGCCCGACCAGGCGCCCGCCCGGGCGAAGGAGCTCCGCGGCGGCGGCGACATATTCGTCGCGGCGCTGCGGCTCGATGGCGCAGAAGCAGCAGTGCTCGAAAACAAGATCGTAGGCGCCGCGGTGCCGCGGGTCCTGCGCCGCCAAGGTGAACAGATCCGCCTCTATGATCTCCAGGTTCGCGGCGAAGTCTTTGCCGGCGACGGCGCGGCGGAGAAACTCGACCGCGCTCGGCGCGATGTCGACCGCTACGACCACGGCGCCCTGCGCGAAGCCGGCCGCGGCCAGCTCTTTGGCCTCATGCCCGCGCCCGCAGCCGAGCACGATCGTCCGCTGCCCCGGCTGCGGCGGGCTGCGGTCAATGAAGTCGTGCAGCGGCGGCGGCGTGCGGCCAAGCTCCCAGCCGTCGCCGCCGTGCTGGTAAAGATATTCCCAGCGCGTAGCGGGCGAGAGCCCTTCGGGATCCGGCTTGCGCGGCCGCACCTCGCGCACCGCGGCGCGCGCCGGCTCACGCAACAGTCCTTGCAGGGCCTGGTAGTCGCCTTCGCAAAATGCCAGCTCCGGCACCGGGGTGCTGCCCGAGCTCGCCGCCGGCAGGCCGGGGTTTGAGGGCGATCCGGCCGGCGCCCCATGCTCCGCGACGTAGCCCAGGCGCACGGTGCGATCCATCGCGTCGAGCTCGATCGACACCAGGGTCGCGTCCGACGGCGTGCGCGCCGAAGGCGGGAGGTGGCAGTGGGCCCACTCGAAAAGCGGCTGGGCGGCGGTGTACACGCGCGAAAAGGCGGCGCCCCGCAGATCCTCCTCGACCACCGTGGTCGCATCGGCGCCGCGCACGCGGCACTGCCGCTGCCGGACATCCAGATGCAGGGCGAGCAAGTCCACGGCTAACCGAACACTTTCTTCTGCAGACCCCCGGTTACGTCGAGCTGCATGACTTCGTCCAGGCCCCCTACCGGCTCGCCGGCGACGAACAAGAGCGGAAACTCCTGCTTGCGCGCCTGGGTCAGGGCCCAGCTGCGGCTGGACTCATCATCGGTGACATCGTTTACCAGGAAGGGGATGTCGCGGCCTTTGAGGATCTCCTCGATCTTCTTTTTGGTCCGCATGTCCTGATCCGTGATGTAGAGGACCACTGGCGCCGCCTCGCGGCGGGCCGGCGCGGCGGGCTGGCTGGTGCTTTGCGATGCGACCTCGGACGCCAGCGTCGCCCGCTCCGCCTCGCGGCGGCGCAGCTCCTCCTCCGAGCACAGCGGCCGACCGGCCAGATCATTGCAGAATGCCAGCACGTGGCGCGTCCAGCGCAGCGGCGGCAAGCGGTCGCCCCGTTCCGAAGTGAGCACTCTGTACAAGAGCGTCCGACTTTGGCGGAGCAGGTCGTCTTTCCCCATCAAGCACACCTTGGCATAAGTCAGGATCTTTGCTAACCCGCGCGCCGCGCCATGTCAATTTGCGACTGAGAGCCCCTGCGGTCCGCAGCCAGCAGCAGCCGGGGGGAGCGCCCCCAAGCCGCGTCCCCAGCAGCCCCGCCGCGGCGTCAGCCCAAAGCCGCTCCCGCGCCGATTTGTACTAGGCACATCCCTTGCCTGGCTAGCACAATGCGCCACTTACCGCGAAAGGAGCTTCCATGCGCCTAGCCAAATTCCGCCCCCGCGTCGCTCTGCCTGCTGCGATCACCGTAGGTCTTGGTCTTTTTGGTGCAACCGCTGCCGATGCCGCCGACCCGCAAAAGCTGGCCGGCATCGGCGACAGCATCTCGCAGGGGTTCTCCGCCAACAACTTTCCCGGCGACCACCCGAGCTATGCGTTCGGCCAGGGGAGCGACACCGGCGTGAACTCGCTGTATCTGCGGTACAAGGCCAAGTTTCCCGCGTTCACCAAGGAGTTCGTCTCGGTCTCGGGGGCGGAGATGGTCGGCGGCGGCAACAATGCGGCGGCGCAGGCGGCGCGCATCTGCGCCCAGGCGAGCCGGTCTAACCGCGTGGTCATCGAGCTCGGCGGCAACGACGTCTGCAACCGCGATACCGGCACGGCGGCGGATGCGGCCTCGAACCTGTACTCGGTGACGACCTACCGCAACGGTCTCAAAGCGGCGCTCGACCTGCTCGGCGGCTGCTTGCCGACCGGCTCGCAGGTCCTGGTCCTGTCGATGCCGCGCGTCGATTATCTCTACGAGGCCGGCAACGCCAAGAACGTCTTGCTGTGCAACGCCGTGTGGTCGCTGGCCGGCGTGTGCCGCGTCGTCACCGGGGAGAGCAATGCCACGCGCCGCCGCCAGCTCGGGGCCCGCGTCGATGCCTACAACGACGGACTCCAGGCCGAGGTCGCCGCCGCCGACACCCGCTACAGCGGCAAGGTGCACTTTGTCAGCGACTGGCAGGGCGCGCTCAGCGGCAACCCCAATAGCTCGGTGGGCAGCTACAAGTTCGGCGCCGCCGACATCAACACCGTGGACTGCTTCCACCCGCACAAGGACACCGGGCAGAAGAAGCTCGCCTGCGACGCGTGGGAAGCCAGCGAGTACGGCAACCTGTCCAACATCGGTACCACCTGCCTGCGCTAAGGCCTGAGTAGGAGAAAAAGCCATGAAGACCCATACCCAAGTCCTGCTCGGCGTCGCCCTTTGCACCCTGTCCACCCTGTCGGCCTGCAGCCAGGCGGACGGCGGCAGCGCGGCTGTTTCCGCCACCGCGGTCACCACAAGCGAGATAAAGGCGCTAAAGAGCCCCGAGCCCGGCGCCGCGCCCGCCCAGTATCAGGCCAAAGTCGTGACCCTGCGGCTGCTCGGCACCCAAGGCGAAGGGGCGGAGGCCTCGGCCACGCTGGCGGATACCACGACCTGGTATACGCGCACCTACCGCCTGGGCGAGACGCTCGGGCGCAACCTCAAGCTGGCTGCGGTGCGCGAATCGGAGCTCGAGCTGAGCGATGGCAACGCTCCGCCGCGCATCGTCCGCGCCGGCCAAGACGTGCAGCTGCGCCTCATCGAGCACGAGTTTGACACCGCCGCCGTGGAGCGCGGCGAGCACCAGTGGACGGTGAATGCTGCGGCCATGGCGCGGCTTCTAAGCCGCTACGGAATCGGTGCCACCGCGACGCCGATCGAGTTCGCCGGCCGCGCCGGCATCAAGCTCGGCGCGGTGCAGCCGGGGAGCTTGCTCGCCCGCCTGGGGATGCAAAAAGGCGATCTGCTGCTTGAGCTCGGCGGCAAGCCCGCCACCCCGGCGAGCCTGGAGTCTCTGGCCGCCGAAGCGACGCAGGCCAAGAGCCAGGTCCTCACCGTCCAGATGGCCCGCGGCGCCTCCCTCTGGGAACGCGCCTACGTCATCGAGTAGCCGGTTCGCCGCGGCCCGTCGTCCGTCCGCTCCGGGCGGGCGACGCGCCGGCCGCGGACTCTGATACATGCGGCACTGAGATTTGTCCGCTGCGTTTATCCGCGCGGGAAGCGCGCGGCGGGGGGGAGGCTCCGCCGGCTTTGCCGGTGGAGGGGGCACGGGCAAGTGCCCCCTGTATTAGTGAAACAGGCGGCTATCGACGAAGTCGACCGGGGCCAGAGGAGGAGTCAAGGCCAGCTCGCAAATGGAACCGTGACGGCTGCGCAGCGCGTCACACGTGGAGCTAAACAGCGGCAACGCGCTCTGCGGCAGCAGACAGCCGAGCCGCAGCAGCTCGCGATCATGCCGGAGCGGCAGCGGCTTGACGGTGAAACCGCCGCAGCAAAGGGCGGTGCAGAACCGCGCCAGCAGGTAACTGCGCTCATCGTCAAGGGCGGTCGCGGCGCCGCGCGGCGGCGCCCCCTCTTTGATCCGACGGACGGCGCGCAGCCGCACTTCGATGAGGCCGGAGAAGCGCCGGAGCTGCTCCAACATGTAGTTCTGTTGACAGGACAAAAGCTGCAGGAGCGCCTCATGGCTTGGCAGGATCGTCCGCCGCGGGGCTGGGAGCACGGCGGAGTGCCGCAGCAGCCGGCGCATGACACCTCTGTACTCAGGCCCGCTAGGACCCTCGGCAGCGGCCGGAAAGACGCTGAACGCGGCGGAGAGATTGCCGCGGGACACAAGGTGCACGGCCGATCGCCGGGCCCCGCGCGGTCGGTAGCAGCCGTCCCGGGTGCGGGCGAGCACCGCGTAGAGATGCAGGTCGGGGTTGTCCATGAGCTGCTCCTTCCGAATCAAGCGAAGCTGTCGCACCGCGCTGAGGGTTGCTTCCGATCCGAACCGGCGGGCCGTTTCGAGCTCGGAGAGTAAAGTCCGGCCCTGGAGTCACCGCTGTTGAGCCAGGAGGCGGACATCACCCCGGCGGAGGCGCTGTAGGCCGGACGCGGACCGTGGAGCTCAAGGCGGATCCCCTGCTCCAGCGCAGCCGCGCGGCCGCGTTCGACCTGGAGGTGGAGCTCTTCCCGTTTGCTGCGGGGGATGAGCAGAGTCCAGTTGAAGAGCTCCATCTGGTCGATCCGGTTGAGCGGAGAGATCGGAAGAGCACACGTCTGAACT
>CALFML010000459.1 GCA_937879845.1 uncultured Myxococcales bacterium | reverse complement strand
TCAACCGCCGGACGGGTCTTACCGTGCCCATGGTCCTATATTCCAACGCAACCCCGTCAGCCGTGGAAGCGGTGGCAGAAAAATGCGGCGCCGTCGGCTACATCCTCAAAGGTGTCTCCGGCACCGCGCTTTTGGAGCAGCTCGACCGGGTCTTTTACCGCATCAGCAAGCTGGCTCGCCAGTCTTCGCGCGATCCGTCCTGAGACATTGACCCAGCGGGCAAAACCTAACCGACCAGACTGCGTATCAATCTAATCGCGGGTCGGCGCAGGTAGACCTGCGTCAGCCATGTCGGCACATTCCGGAATACCACCGTTGTGACAAGCCTGGACACACCTGTGCCGCAGCTGAAGTCCATGGATGCATGTTGTCAGCAAAGCTCTGCGGTATCCGACTTATACCGGAGTTATTTCTTTATGTGAGAGATATGATCCGATGTGGATCGGATATGCGTTCGATATGTGACGGATGACCAAAAATTCAAAAAAGTCAGTTCTTACACGAATTTCCTATGCACCGAACAAACTCTAATGCAGTTCGGAAATCTTCTTGTATCGTAATAAATGGTCATCTTCACGTTTGACTGAAGCTAGATATATGGTTCCACATGAACTGAGCTAACTAGGCAGGCGCCATTACTAGTTAGCGCACTTTTTGGCATGGAGTGAGGGTTCATGATGAAGCGATTAGGGTTGAATAGTCTGTTGTTTTCGACAGCGCTACTCATGGGCTGTAATGAGCCGGTAGAGGGAACTGCCGATGAGAAACAAGCCTCTACGACGCCAGCGCCGCTGAGTCAGTCACGGTTCACCCTCTTTGAGAGCGGGCAGGTGCGGCCCTTGGCCCTATCCGCCGACGGCGATCGCCTCTTTGCGGTCAACACCCCTGACAACCGGCTTGAGGTCTTTGAGACCGGCCAGACACGGCTCAAGGCCCGCTACTCCATTCCCGTGGGCCTGGAGCCGGTAGCCGTCGCCGTGCGTAATGAGAGCGAAGTCTGGGTAGTCAATCATCTGTCGGACAGCGTCAGCGTCGTCCGCCTGGATGACGCCAGCCGCACCGGCCGCGTCGTCCGCACCCTGCTTGTCGGCGACGAGCCGCGCGACATCGTCTTCGCCGGCCCGGGTCGCAACCGCGCCTTCATCACCACTGCCCATCGCGGCCAGAACAACCCCGCGGACCCGCAGCTTACCACCCCCGGCATCGGCCGCGCCGATGTCTGGGTATTTAATGCCGAAAACCTCGGCAACGCCCTGGGCGGCGAGCCGCTGTCCGTGGTCACGCTGTTCGCCGATACGCCGCGCGCGCTGGCGGTGACCCCCGATGGCAAGCGTGTTTATGCTGCGGCCTTCCACTCAGGCAATCGCACGGCCACGGTCTTCGATCAGCTGGTGGCGCAAAACGGCGGCCTGCCGCCACCGCTCACCAACTTCGAGGGAGCTCCGGCTCCGGTCGTCGGCCTAATCGTCAAGCACAACGGCAGCCACTATACCGATGAGCTGGGACGTACCTGGGACGCGCAGATAAATTTCAACCTGCCCGACAAAGATGTCTTTGTCATCGACGCCATGGCCAACCCGCCGGCGCAGGTGGCAGGGCCTTCCGGATTTTACAGCGGCGTCGGCACCGTCCTTTTCAACATGATCGTCAACCCGGTGAGCGGCAAGGTGTACGTCTCCAACACCGAAGCCCGCAACGAAAACCGGTTTGAGGGTCCCGGCACCTTCGCCGGCCACAGCGTCCGCGGCCACCTGCACGAGAGCCGCATCACCGTCCTCAGCTCGACCGGCGTTACGCCGCGCCATCTCAACAAGCACATCGACTATGGCAGCTGCTGCGCCGCGGTTCCTAACGCGGAGAGCGTACGCTCCCTTGCCTCCCCCCAGGGAATGGCCATCACCCGCGATGGCAAGAGCCTCTATGTCGCCGCCATGGGGTCGAGCAAGGTCGGCGTGTTCAAGACCGAGCAGCTGGAAAACAACACCTTCGTGCCCGACAGCAACCGGCAGATCAAAGTCAGCGGCGGCGGGCCGACCGGGCTCGCGCTGGATGACGCCCACAACAAGCTGTATGTGATGACGCGCTTTGACAACGCGGTCTCGACCATCGACACCCGCTCCGGCACCGAAGTCGGCCACGTCGCGATGCATAACCCGGAGCCGGCGCGCATCGTCGCCGGCCGTCGCTTCCTCTACGACGCCGCGTTCTCATCGAGCCACGGCGACTCGTCGTGCGCCAGCTGCCACATATTCGGCGATTTCGACAGCCTGGCCTGGGATCTGGGCAACCCGGACGCTCCGGTGCAAAATAACGCCAACCCATTCCTCGGCCTCCCGCTCATCTCGCAGGTCTTCGCTTCGATGAAGGGACCGATGGTCACCCAGAGCTTGCGTGGCATGGCCAACCATGGACCGATGCACTGGCGCGGTGACCGGACGGGCAGCTTCGACGCCCCTAACGCGCAGCCGGGCAGCGGCGCGTTTGACGAGAAGGCCGGATTCAAGAAGTTCCAGGGCGGATTCACCGACCTGCTCGGACGCTCGGCGCCGCTTCCGGCCGCGGACATGGATGCGTTTGCCGACTTCATCCTCGAGGTCACCTATCCGCCAAACCCCATCCGCAACCTCGACAACTCGCTGACCCCGGATCAGGCGGCGGGGCGGGCGATTTACCTGGACAACAACCAGGCGCAGATCGCGATTCACCAGCTCGGGTGCAATCAGTGCCACGTCCTTGATCCGCAGGGCAACGCCCAGCTCGGCGCGAGCCACCCCGGCTTCTTCGGCAGCGACGGCCACTCTTCGTTCTCGTTTACCGCTCAGCACGTGAAGGTGCCGCACCTGCGCAACATGTATCAGAAGGTCGGCATGTTCGGGCTGCCCTTTATCGCCTTCAACGATCCGTTCCAGTTCTTCGGCTTTGTCATCAACCCCGGCGACAACGACTTCAAAGGCGACCAGGTGCGCGGCTTCGGCTTCACCCACGACGGCAGCTTCGATACGATGTTCCGCTTCCTGAGCACCATCGCCTTTGATCAGGCGCCGTTTAATCCTAACGCCATCCCGATGGGTCCGGCCGGCGATGTGATGCGCCGGCAGCTCGAGGCGTTCCAGCTGGCCTTTGACAGCAACGTGGCGCCGATTGTCGGGCAGCAGATCACGCTGACCAGCGGCAACGCCGCGGTGGCGGGGCCGCGCATCGACCTGTTGGCGGCGCGGGCGGATGCCGGCGAGTGCGACCTTGTCGCCAAGGGCGTCTTGGCCGGCCGCGAGCAAGGATTCCTCTACCTGGGCGGTGGCCGCTATCAGTCCGGCCGGCAGTTCATTCCGCCTTTGACCAGCGCCCAGCTGCGGTTCCTCTCGACGGGGCCGGTGCGGATGGAAGTTACGTATACCTGTACGCCGCCGGGCTCGGGCCGGCGCATCGGCATCGATCGGGATGAGGACGGATACCTGGATGGCGACGAAGAGTTTGCCGGCAGCGATCCGACAAATCCCAACAGCAAGCCCTGGTAATACTGCATCGGCGGGTTGGAATGGGACCGTCACCGGTCCCGCAGTCTGCGGCCGCCCGCCGACCGCGCTCCTAGTCCTAGTTCGCTAGTCAGAGGTCCCAGGCGACCATGAGGCGCTTGGGACCGCGGTGCATGAGGTTTGGCACATAGACCGGCGGATCCGCGGCAACAAGGTGCGCTGCGGGCAGCCGCTGCGTCAGCTGCTCCAGCGCGATGCGGCCCTCCAAACGCGCCAGAGCGGCGCCCATGCAGAAGTGGATGCCACGGCCAAAGCTCAGGTGGTTCTGTTCTGGACGATGAATATCCAGCCGATCCGGGTCGGCAATCACCGCGGCGTCGCGGTTGGCGGAGGCGAACAGGATGCATAGCCGGGCGCCCTTGGGCAGCGTGACGCCGCCGAGCTCCACCTCTTGCGTGGTATTGCGGAACATAGCTTGAACCGGTGCGTCGTAGCGCAGACCTTCTTCCAGCGCCGCCGGAATGAGCTGGGGCGAACGTCGCAGCTCATCCCAGACACCCTTAGTCCGGAGGAGATGAAGGACGACGTTGCCGATCATGTTGGTGGTGGTCTCATGGCTGGCAAAGACCAGAACGCACAGAAGGCCGACTAGCTCCGCCGTGCTCAAGGGCTTCTCGCCATCGACGCGGGCTTCGATGAGGCTGGAGACCAGATCATCCTTGGGCGCTTTGGCGCGCTCGGTAATCATCGCCCGCAGATAACGGCGGAACGCGACGACGCTGTGGGCGCACTCGATGTACTTGTCCAGGGGCAGCGGCACCGACATGAACAGCCCCTCGTCGTCACACCACTTCTTGATGAGGGCGACGTCGGCAAGCGGCACGCTGAACATCTCCGATATGAGGCCCATGGGAAACGGAACAGCGAAGCGCTCGATCAGATCGGCCCGGCCTTCGTTCACAAAAGCATCGACCAGGGATGTCGCCAGTTCGCGGATGCGCGGCTCCAGCCCTGCTATGCGCTGCGGCAAGAAAGCCCGGCTCACCAGGGCGCGCACGCGGGTGTGGGCCGGAGGATCGCTGGCGAGCAGCGGATAGATCGCGTCGTAATCGGTCTTGAGAATCTCCTGCACTTCAGGCGGCAGATTCGGCGGGCTGAGGACCTGGGTAGAGGTGAAGCGGGCGGGATCGCGCAGGACGGCCATCACGTCGTGATGGCGCGATACGATCGGCAAAATCCTTCACAACGGTCTGCATGCAAACACATACATCGCATGCAG
>CALFML010000458.1 GCA_937879845.1 uncultured Myxococcales bacterium | reverse complement strand
GGCGCTGATGCGGCTGCGCACCCAGCGCCGCAAGGCGGAGCAGCCCATCGACGAGCTCCTGCCTTCCTATCGCGAAGACGGACACCAGGTCAGCGATACCTTGCCCTGGCGGGCCAGCGTCGCCAGCGAGCTTGAGGATGAACAGACGCGGGCCTTGGTGCGGCAGGCGATCGACAAGCTGCCGGAGACCTACCGTACCGTTTTGGTCCTGCGCGACATCCAAGAGCTGGATACCCTGGAGACGGCGCAGCTATTGGGGCTCACTCAAGGAGCGGTCAAAGTCCGGCTGCACCGGGCGCGTCAGGCGCTGCGCAAGCTTTTGGAGCCGCACTTTATCGACCTTGCGGCCGGCCGCTCCGGCCTTACGCCGGTATCGAGTTGAGGATTTCATTGCGAGCATCTGGTCAGGGAGGCAGACGTGGGGATGGACCCGTCGGATAAACAAAATGCCGCGGCGAGCGCGCCGAGTAAGTACATCACCTGCCGCCAGCTGATCGACTTTCTCGGCGACTATGTGGCAGACGAGCTCGCGCCCGGCGATCAGCATGAGATTGCGCGCCACCTGGCGGTCTGCCCGTCCTGTGTGGCGTACTTGGACAGCTATGCGCAGACGATTCGCTTGGAGCACGCGGCGCTCGGCGATCCGCCCTCGGCTGAGCCATCGTCCCTGCCTGAGGATCTGGTGCGCCGCATTCTGCTGGCGCGCAGCCGGGCTGCCAGCGCACGCTGAGCGGCCAAGGACACGCCGCCGCTCAGCCGCCGCGCGGCTCACGGTACCAATGGGAATCCTTCTGCGGGAACCATCCATCGGCTGACATCGTCTAGTAGGGGATCATAGGGGGACTTGCATGTCGCTTATCCGATCCTTTATTCGACCATATGTCCGCGTTTGTTGTACTGCCGGCGCCATCGCCGGGGTTGTCCTGGCGGTTGGCTGCAGCGGCAGCCCGACGCAGGGATCTAGTCCCGATGGCGGCGGCGATGGCGGGAGCGGGGCGCAGGTGCCGCTCATGCTGACCATCACCATGCATCTTGAGAATAAGACGTTTGATAGCGCGTACTTTGCATCGCTTGATTCCTTTGCTCAGACTTTTGAGAAGCACGGCGGCCGGCTGACCCTGGAGCCGCGCGACAGCGCGGTCATGGCGGCGGCGGGACCGCCGATGCTGTTTGATTGGAAGACGCTGGAGGCGCGCGGCCACGCGGTGGGCTCGCACGCGGCGATCGGCGGGACCACCGCGACGACGGTGCCGCAGTTTACGGCGCAGGCGCAGATGCGCCACGATCAGCTGGCGCCGCGCGTAAGCCGCCTGGATCACATCTCCGGCAACTGCGGCAACGTCGATTGGGTCGCGGGGGTCAGCGCCGCCGGCTTCAACTTCACCACGGCGACAACGGTGCTGTGTCTGTACTCGGTGGCGGCGGCGGATCGGCCGGCGCCCTATCAATCGCTGGCCTGCAGCGGCGCCACCGATCCGGTCTGCCACCAGCCGTACCCATCGGAGCTGGGGCAGCGCGTGCATCCGTGGCGGGCGGCGGACGGGGCGCACTGGCTGACCGATAGCGCCACCGGAAAGCTCGTGGTCTTTCCCGGCAGCGGCACGCTCCCTTGTCTGGAAGAGGAGGCGACTTCTCCGGGTACAAGCCTGCCGACCTGCACCTTGACGAGCGAAGACGTGACCCGCGCGCTTTCGGATCTGGACGGGGCCATCGCCCTGCGCGATGCGAACAAAATCAATACGTATTACTGGGTCTGGGGCAGCTGGTCGATCTCCGCCGCGGAGCAGCCGGTGCTGGAAAGCTTCCTCCGCGAAGTCGATAAGCGGGTGGCCAAGGGCCAGGTGCAGTGGGCGAGCGCGACCAAGATGTACGACGCCTACATCGCCTGGGAAAAGACCCACCGCTAGCTTTATCCACTTCGGGACCGCTGCCGTGGCTTGCCAGTCACCCGCCGCCGGTTGGCTCTGGAAGCCGGTGCGGGGCGAAGACCCGCTGCGCTCGGCCGACTCCTTTGAGTGTGAAGCTGCCGATCTCCTCAAGTCCGATGCTGGTGTGGCGGGCAAACTCTTCCGAGACGACCAGCGGGCGGCCGAGCTGACCCGTGAGGCCTTCCAGCCGCGCCGTGAGGTTCACAGCCGGGCCGATGGCTGTGAAGTCGAGCCGCGATGCGCCGCCGATGTTGCCGTACGCGAACTCACCTATGTGGAGGGCCAGACCGAACTGGATGCGATGGGGGGCCGTGGCGTTGCGCCGCTCAAGCGCTGCAAACGCCCGCTCCGCGGCGCTCAGCGCGGCAGCGCAGCGGTCCGGTGCCGCCGCCGGATCACTCAGCGGGAAGATGGCGAGCAGCCCATCGCCGATGAACTTCAAAACCTCGCCGCCGCACGCCTCGATCGCCGGCACCTGGCAGTCGAAGAGCTCATTGAGGGTGTCGATGATCTCGCGCGGGCTGAGGCGTCCGGACAGCTCGGTGAAGCCGCGTAGGTCTGAGAACCAGATCACCGCAGAGAGGGTCTCGATGTCACCCTTGAAGATCCGGCCGGCCAGGATTCGCTCTCCGGATTTGCGGCCGACGTAGGTATCAAGCAGGTTCACCCCGGTGCGCCGCAGCGCCATGATCTCGGCCAGGCGGGCGAGCGGACGGACCACCTGCCGCACCTGCTCGATGTGCTGGTCGCTAAAGCCGGACGGCGCCATCGAGGCCAGCGAGATCGCATGCACCTCGCCGCTAGTGAACACGAGCGGCAGACACACATAGTCGGTGAAGCCCTGCGCCGCGAGCTCGTGCAGCACGGCGAAGTCGTCGGCTGAAAGGCCCCGATCGAGGCGGCGCCGCAGCTCGATGTTGCGGCGCATGACCTCAGCCGCGGGACTCTTTTTGTAGACGTCGGACTGCTGGAAGGCCAGCGTCAGGTGGCTTATCTTCACCGGCTCGCCCGGCGTCCAGCGGAAGGCCCGCCCCAAGACGTGCGGGTGCAGGGTGACGACGAAGACGTTGATCCGATCGACGGGAATCCCGGCCGCGCGCAGCTCGATGCCCAGGCGCTCGCAGATCTGGTCGCTCTCCTTCAAGCCGGGGGCCCCATCGATGAGCCAGTCCATAAGCGCGGCGATCGCTGCCATTTTTCCAATTTATCAGGATTGCCGGTCGGCTCACGAGCATTTGACGCCCGGCGGCGGGAACGGATCTGCTTACAGGCTGGAGCGGACGGTGGGGCGGAAGGCGGACTGGATGAGCTGCGGGGCGAAGGCGCTGCCGGCCTCGCCCTCGGCGGCGAAGCGGTACAGGGCGGCGGCGAAGATGCCCGACAGGGTCGCCCGCAGGAGGCTCAGGCCGAGGATCCACACGAACACGAGGCCTACCATCGGCAGGCTGGCGATCGGTGACTGGAAAACCCCGGCCGTGACCCACATGCCGCCGGCGAACAGGAGGATGGAGAAGAACAGCAGCCAGTTGAAGATGAGGCCGATGCCGGCGCCGGCAACCAGCTGCTCGCCCCAGCTCTTTTTGAGCAGCGCCATGCTGCGCGAGATCGCATCCATCGGCCCGATCTCTTCGCTGACCAGGACGGGAACGACCAGGAACGTGGCGATGCTCCACGCCGCGCCGATAAATCCGGTGATGAGCCGACCGATGAAGCCGGCGCGCTCGGCGATCGCCCGCAGGATCATCCCGACCGTCGCCGAGATAAGGGCATAGACGAAGATCGAACCGACATGGCGGGCGGCCACCCGCAGCCCGGCGCCGATCGAGGGCGTCCCGCCGCGCAGCCGGATCAGCGTGGCGCCGACCAGCGCCGCGTTGGCAAAAAAGATGATGAAGTACTGGAACAGATAAAACAAAAACACGAGCCCTGCTGCCAGGCCCGAACCCTGGTCGCCTTCAAACGCCGTACGCAGCGAGTCGATAGCGACGATCGGCACGAAAAAACTCACGACCAGAACCACGCTGGCCAGAGCGGAAAGCAGAGGAAAAATGAGCAGGCTCTTGTCCTGCTCCAGCACCTTGGCGCTGGCCTTGACGAGCTCCCAGCTGTTTTGCAATCGATTCGACACGTTGAACCCCTTCAGTTATTGATGGATGGGAATTTCGCAGAAACGATCCCTGACAGTCTAGCACGGGGTGGCCATGGGCCGAATCCATGACCACCGCAGCCGGTTTTAATTGGCGTTCAGCAGGAGAGGTTGCTGCCGGTGGGGACGCCGAGGATGGTCGTGAAGCTCGTGTAGCTGCGCACGCGCGACATCACTTGATCCGTTCGCTTGCCATCGCACTCCAGGCTGCCGTTGATGGCGCGGATCGTCACCCCGAATCCCTGGGAGTTGACCATGGCTTCGTGCGGCGTCGTGCCGGCGGCGCCGGTTCCCGTCATCCAGTACCATAAGCCGGTGCGCCAGGCGATGGCGGAATCGGTGGCGACAAGGTCCGGACTATTCAGCAGGTCGACGCCCATCGCGGTTCCGGCCGCCTTATAGTTATAGTCCCAGCTGAGCTGGATGGGTCCGCGGCCGTAGTATTCCTTGCCGCCACAGTTTCCCACCCCGTGCGAGCAGTAAAGCGGGTAGTTGGCGGTGTTGTATTCGCGGACCGCTTTGAGGTTGTCGGACTCGTGGGCGACGTTGGCGAGAAACGCCGCCGCCTCTTGCTTGCGCACCGTATCGGTGCCGGTCTTGGCGAACGCCGGATAATAGGACAGCGCGGCGACCAGGCCCGCATACGTATAAAACGAGCTGCGGCTTGGGAACATCCGGTTGAACTGATCTTCGGTGACCACAAAGCCGCCCGGAGGAGGAGGCGGCGGCATGGTCGCGCCGCAGGTCGTCGGCGACCAGTACCAGGTGCTGATCGTCGGATCGGTGCCATCGCTGCCGTGCGCGCCGACATTTACAAGCTTGTAGTAGTTGCCGTTCGCTAGATATTTGACGATCGTTCCCAGCGTGTAGTTGATGCCGGCCGACCAGTTAGTGAAGGTGCAGGCCGGCGGTGGCGGCGGTGTCCCGCTGCCGCAGGACTCACCGCTGATCCAGGGCTTGCCGCTGCCGGCGGCGCCGCTGTTTGTCGCGGGGTTGTCGCCTTGGGTCCAGTAGGCCGCGGTGTAATTTATGCCGCCGTAGCTGGCGGTGGCTCCGCCGGTGTAGATGGCGGTGCTGTTCCATGCCGTGAAACAAGCGGTGAGGGCGGCGGAGACCGCGGCCTTCTCGCTTTCTGGCAGCGCGCCTTCACTACCGCATGCGCTAAGGAGGCCGCTGCCGATAAGACAGAGTCCCGCGTTCCTAAGTGACGTCCGGATAAGCTGATTTTTCACTTTGTATCTCCTCGATTGGTAACGATGTTGCCAAAGCAACGACTATGCCGACAGCGGGAGATTCCCAATCAAGAGAGGAGGGACCGGCAGGGCCGGGAAGGGCAGGGCAGGACAGATGAGGGCTGTAGGAATCAAGTTGCGGGTTGCACTCCGCAGCCCCAGACCCCAGGGCATTTATCTAAGGGCAGCCGGTACTCGTTTCCAGGGCGTCGTAGGCCATCCAGCCGACTCGGTCGGTGCCGGTCGCGGCGATGATGCGCCCGTAGATGAACTTCATCGTTCCGGCGGGCTTGCGGTAGCGGCCGGCGCTGTCGAGCTCCCACAGCGGAATGTCTATGGAGGGCGGGCCGGAGTGGGTCGGAACATCCAGGCGCCGGAACCGGGTGCCGGCGGGGAAATGATCCACGGCCACGCCGCCCAAAGAGAAGCCGGGCACGTTGAAAGTCAGGTTCACGGAGCGCCGGCCGTTGGCTCGCACGAGCGGCAGATAATCGCCCGCCCGCTCATGCGCGTCATCGCTGTCATAGACGACCTTTTTAAACTCCAGCGTCGGATCGTGCCAGTTGCGCACCGCGTAGCAGGCCATCTCCGCAAGGCCCGCTCCCTTGGCCGACACGTGTCCGACCTTGCCGGCGAACGACGCGGCTCCCTTGATACTCGAAAGCGGCATCCAGCCGGCGCTGGAGTTGGAGGTCGAGACGGCAAAGACATACGTGCTGCCGGCGAAAGTCCGCGACTGGCCATAGTTGAACGTGGTGCTGGTCTTGGTGGAGGTGGCAAGGATCTCGCCGTTGCCATCGCGGACCGGTACGCCCGGCGTCAGCTCCCAGGCATCGTTGTCCGCCGGATCATTTGTTTCGACGCGGTTGCCGCCAGTGACCCGGAGCTTGCAGTTGTAGGGGCTCTCCGCGCAGGCGTCGCCGTTTACGCCGGCAAACAAGGCCGCGGTCTGGCTGGCGATGGGTCCGGTCGCATCTTCTGGCGGCAGATCGCCGCCGCAGGCAAGCAGGAAGGGCGCAATCACGCACCCGGAACGTCCCAGCGTTTTCATGGCCGACATCAGAGAAGTCCCGGCGCGGAATGTCAAGGCAGATGTGCGGCAACAAGGGGCAAGGAATCCGTCCCTAGCTCTCCCTAAACCACGACTCGAAAAAGACCCGCAGATTCGGGCTGCGCCGCGGGTCCTGTCCCCTGCAGCACCCCGCTGCTTGCGCAGCAGGGCCCCCGCCTCCGGTGCCACCCGCTTTTTTGGCAAAAACTTCGGATTTTAACTTGGGCGCTGTTTAGTTCCACTGGGCCGTCATTCCGAGCGCCGAGAACAGCGACCAGCGCTCGGTGATATAAAGCGCATCGAGGAAGTGGGTGTACGCGGCATCGAGCTGGTAGTAGACAAACCAGGGCGAGTGGATGCTGCCGGTCACGCGCAGCTTGATCCCGAATCCGCCGGTAATGGTGTCAAGCCGCGACAGCTCGCGATCGCCGCTGCGGAAGCGCGGCGGGCTGAGCGTGCCATCCGGCTGCGCGACCGCCTCATAGGCCCGCTGCCAGAAGGCCGCCGATGACTGCGAGTGAAAGCGCAGGTGCGGCCACACGAGCCACCGTCTTCCCGCGTCCACCATCACGCGGGCATCGGTGGTCGAAGCCCACAAGCCCCAGCTGTCGGTATACAGCCGCTCGTCCAGCCGCAGCGTTGCCCGGCCGACCCGCCCAGCGATGCGTCCGGTCAGGGCGTAGCGATCGCGCTCGGAGGGCAGGCTGTCGATCGGGCGCTCGTCCAGGCGCAGCTCGTTGACCTGCTGCGGGGAGGCGCCGGCGGATAGGTTGGTTCCGGTGCCGGGCGCGAACAGCGGAATGTAGCGGTAGGGCTTGGCGAGGTAGCCGCGCTCGAAGTCCGCATCCAGCTGCACGCTGGCGACCATGAAGCGATTGATCACGAACGTCGCTCCGGCTTGCAGGCCGCCGCGCTGCAACAGCTCCCAGCGCTCCTTGGGCTGGCCGGTGCGTCCGACATCATCATGCCCGTAGCGCGCGCCGATAAACGGCGTCAGGTTTTTGTCCAGCAGATCGACCGTGAGCACGAGGCCGCCGCTCAGCGACAGATAATCCGGCTCATGCGAGACGCCTGCGGAAGCGGCTACCGCGGCCGGCCCGCGCTTATAGGAGACATCGGCGGAGCCCACGTGGCGCTGCTCATTCCAGCGCGCCGATGCCGTGGCGACGATGTCCACTGAAGCCGCCGATACCGCATCGACCAGATAGCGTCCGCCCACCGACCAGCCGGCGACTTCATCGCTCACCGTGGCGGCGACGCTCGGGGACGCGACTTGCACGTTGGTGGAGTCGGTATACCCCGCAAGCTCCGCCGCGCCCGTGACCGTGGGCCGCTTCGCGAGCGCCGCGCCTTGTCCGAGACCCCAGATGAGAAACAGGCAAAGGAGCGCCGCGCTCAGTTGCAGCCGCATCCGCCCTCGGCTCCGGAGCCGCCGCCGATGGCTCCTTCTTGGATGGCATAGACATGCGCCTCCGCCGGCCCCGCCGGTTCGGCGAGAAGCATCGTCGGATGCGCCAGGATCTCACGCTGATACGGCGGCACGCGGACGCAGCCGGGAACGGCCCAAAAGAGGAATCCGAGCAGCAGGCGGCGCCGCCTCATGGCTTGAGCTCCAGCTTGCGCGCAGTGAAGCTGCGCACGTCGGGCGGCATGAGCGAAAACGGCGCCGCGCTCTTGGTGAACGATACGCAGTCGTTTGGACCCGAGCCGTCATAGTCCGTCAGCTCGAAGCAGATCTTATAGGTTCCATCCGGCACCGGTGTCGCGGTGAGGTCGGTGCAGTTCCAGGTGCCGCCGCGCAGGCCGTGCGAGCTCTTGGTCGCGCTGCTGATCGCGTCGGTGCGATCCGCCGGGACCTTGGCCGCAGCGGTCGTGTCGTTCCAGCGCTTGAGGTACTTGGCGCGGCGATCGGCCCAGACGCTCAAGGTTCGGATGAAGCGATCGCTGGCATCGCTCACCCAGATCGCGCCGATGTTGCGCGGCGAATATTTGCCGCCGGGGCTTACCGTGGTGACGGAGACGTCCAGGGTGCACTTCTGCGGCATCGACGAAAGATCCGGCATGCCGTCCGTGGCGCTCAGGTCCTGCGGTCCGTGGGACGCCAGATCGACCCGGCCCGCCAGATCGACTCGACTCGCCTGATCAGCTGCCAGGTCTTGGGGATCGTCCGGGGGCGCGGCGTCTTCGACTTCGTACCAGGGGCGCCAAAACTCGCTCTCCGCAGGCGCCGGGGTATTGCAGGCGATGAGCCAAAGTCCGGCCGCCAGCGGCCACCACTTGGTCGGCAGCAGGATGGACGCGGCTCTCATGGGGCCGCGAGCTCCCTCAGCTCGTGCTCCAGGCGCGGGAGGTCGCTGCGGCTAAAGCCGCCGTAGATTTTTTTGAGCACACCGTTGCGATCCACCACATAGGAAGACGGCATCTTGGTCGGCTGCAGCTGCTCCGGAACCTTGCGCAGCGGATCGTGGGCCAGACGCAGCTGCCAATTTTTTTTCGAGCGCAGGAAGTCATTCATCGCCTCCGGATCCTCATCGATCGAGACCGCGAGGATCTGGACACCGCTGCCCGCGAGCCGGCCGGCCATCTCGTCCAAAAGCGGCAGCTCTTCCTTGCACGGCCCGCACCACGATGCCCAGATGTCGAGCAGCACCACCTGACCCGCGAGCGACTTCAAAGACAGAGTCTGACCGCTCGCCGGATCGCGCAGCGGCAGCTCCGGCAGCGCTTGACCGAGGGCCGGCCCGGCGGGAGCGCGGCCGGAGGAGGCGGTCGCGGCGCAGCCGAAAAGCGGTGCGGCGAGAAGAAGCATCACGGCGCTTTTGCGGCGCAGACTTGCTGAGCGCTTCATTGCGGTTCCTTTGCTTGGTTCATGGGTCCTTGCTGTGCGGCGGCGGAGCGTCGGCCACGCGGGCGCAGGCCGCGGTATCGATGCGGCCGGAGAGCCAAGAGACCAGACAGCGATCGAGGGGATCCCCGGCGCGCATCTGCACGCCGCCCTTGTGGCGCTCGACCCCGCGGCCCTTGCGCAGGAGCGACAGCCGCTCGACATCGGCGCCGCCGCTTGCGACCACGGCGTCCAGCGCTTCGGGCTCCAGCGCGGTGAGCGAGCGGAAGCTCGCCTGGTACTCACTGTCGGTCGTCGGTTCGTCGGCCGAGTTGCCGTGCGGATCCAGGCGCAGGCCGCGGCCGCCGTATAGGCGCAGGTTGCGGCCGGGCTGACCATGACAGTCCAGGGTTCCGCAGCTCGGCTGCAGAGCGTCGGCGACTTGCGGAAAGGAGGCGCGCTCCGGCAGGTGCAGCCCGACCACGCCGGGGTTGTCCGGCAGACCGCAGGCTGCGGCGAACAGAGCGCAGGCAAGGAACGCGGCGCGCTGTCTCATTCCTGCGTCCCGCTGCACGTGGTCCGGGGAAGCTTGTCGAGCTTCTGCGGATCCTCGGTCAAAAAGATCGGACCGGCGGAGCTCGGGCTCTTTTCGGGCTTGTGGCAGAAGCCGCAGTCGCCGTCTTTGTGCATCGGTGATTCCATGTCGATGTCTGCGTCGTAGCCGGACAGCGATGCCCACATCGGCATCACCGGCTCGAACTCCCCCGGCAAGACGAAGAAGTTGCCGACGCAGTTCGTATACGCGACATAGGAGCGCCGCGATGCGTCGATAAGGCGGACCTTGACCCCGCCTATGGGCTGGCGAACCGTGGCGGTGCCATACACCGTTCCCGCGGCGGTGAAGCGCGACGCTTCGCCGGCGGACGAATGACAGATGAGGCAGGGCTGACCGGAGCGATGCAGCGGCCCCACGGCAACCCCAGGCTCCTCCGGTCCAAGCGCCGCGACCTGCTCTTGTTGCACCGGATCGACACAACCACCGCTCAGCGGCGCGGTGAGGAGCAGGTAAATGAGCGCGTGCCGCAGCAGCATGGTGCGCTGGCACAGGTTGCGCAGCTCGCCTTGGCGCAGCTTCCCGCCGACGCACCGGCCCTGGATGAAGTGGTCGGCTCGATCATGGGCGTAAGCTTCGACCCCAGCCGCCTGGAAGTGCGGCTGCAGGATCCGAAGAGCAAGCGCACGCTCGCCTGTTCTGCGACGGAGGCGCTGGTCAACCAGGCCGTCGAGCTACGCGCGGTACCCGTGCGTGCGCTGATGG
>CALFML010000457.1 GCA_937879845.1 uncultured Myxococcales bacterium | reverse complement strand
GCGCCGGCCAATCCCGCAGACGGACCTACCTCCCTGCCGCACCCGGCGCCGGCCAGCCCCGCAGGCGGACCTACCTCCCCGCCGCGCCCGGCGCCGGCCAACCCCGCGGGCGGACCGGCCTCCCCGCCTCGCAAGATGGCCGGGGCGGCGCTTTTGCTATCGCTGGCGACGCTGGTGTCGCGGGTGCTGGGGCTCGTGCGCGAGCAGATCTTCGCCGCGCTGCTCGGGGCCGGGTTTTATGGTGACGCCTTCACGACCGCGTTTCGGCTGCCGAACCTCCTGCGCGACCTGTTCGCGGAGGGGGCTTTGTCGGCGGCGTTTCAGCCGGCGTTTCAGGCGACGCGCAAAAACGAAGGGCTGGAGGTGGCGCAGCGGCTGGCCAACCTGGTCGCCACGTGTCTGCTCATCGTCGTCAGCGCCCTGGTCGTCCTGGGGGTGATCTTCGCGCCGGAGATGGTGGAAAAGTGGGCGACCGGCTTTTCGCAGGTGCCGGGCAAAGCCGAGCTGACGGTGCAGCTGACGCGCATCATGATGCCGTTCCTGCTCCTGGTGTCGCTGGCGGCGCTGGCGATGGGCATGCTCAACGCCGAGGGACGGTTTACGCCGCCGGCGCTGGCCCCGGCGCTGTTCAACCTGGCGACGGTGCTTACGGGGCTCATGCTGTGGCTGTTCGGGGTCGGGCAGAGCCGCGGGGCGGCGATAGGGTGGGCGGTGGCGACGCTGGGCGGGGGGGCGCTGCAGCTGGGCCTGCAGCTTGTGCCGCTTTACCGCAGCGGCTACCGCTTTACGCTGGCCTTGGACCTGCGCGACAACCGGCTGCGCGGGGTGATAAAGGCCATGGCGCCGGCGACGATCGGGCTCATGGCGACGCAGGTGAACATCTACATCAGCTCGAAGTTCGCCTCGACCGAGCAGGGCGCGACGGCGTGCCTGTATTACGCCTTCCGGGTGATGCAGCTGCCCATCGGCATGTTCGGGGTCGCGGTGGGCACCGTGGCGCTGCAGCGCGCCGCCGACACTGCCAGCGAGGCCGACCTCAAAGCGGCCATCGAAGGCGTGCGCGAGACGCTGCGTCGCGGTCTGCGGCTTGTGACGTTCTACTCGCTGCCGACGGCGGTGGCGTTCTACGTGCTGGCCGAGCCGATCCTCGGCGTCATCTATCAGCACGGGGCGTTCAAGGCGGCGGATACGCAGGCGACCGCGGCGGCGCTGCGCTACTACTCCCTGGGACTCATCTGCTATTCGGCGGTGAAGGTGGTGGTGCCGATCTATTACGCCCTGAAGCTCGTGCGGATCGCGGTGTTGGCGACGATCACCACGGTGCTGACCAGCTTGCTGTTCAACATCACGCTGCACCCGCTCTACGGCTACCGCGCCTTGGCTTTGAGCACCAGCGTCGGGGCGGCGGTCAACCTGCTCGTGCTGCTGCTGGTCTTCCGGCACCGGTACGGGGGGCTGATGCCGCCGGCGATGGTCCTGGCGCTCGTGCGGATGACGGTGGCGGCGGCGGTGATGGGGCTTGTGCTGTGGGCGCTGGCGCCGCTGCTGCTGGGCCCGGCGGTGCACGCCGCGGGTCTCACGCCGGGGCCGGACCGGGTGCCGCTGTGGCGGGCGATAGGCGGTCTGGGGGTGCTGACCGGGGTCGGTGGGCTGGCCTACGCCGGGCTGTGCGGGCTGATGCAGGTCGGCGAAGTCAGCGACCTGCTCAGCGCGGTGCGCCGTCGTCTGCCGCGGCAGTGAAATAAGGTCCCAGCGGACCTGTCGGGCTTCGCCTCAAAATGCGCCCCAGCCAGCTTGAGCGACCCGAATCCCTCTCCCGTGGAACGTCGCGAGCAGCCCGAGCTCGGGTCCGGGCGCGCAGAGCACCGAGCCGCCTCATGGCTGAGATCGCGGCCAGAGGCGAAATCGGGCCGCGGGGTTTTTAGGTCTGCTAGGGCCGCTCCGAGGCGCCCGGACGGCGGCCGGAGCGGACCAGGTGGCGCTGCCGCTGCTCGGCGAGCCAGGCGCGCGCCTCGGACTCGCTTTTGACGAAGACGAACGGCAGGGGGTTGGGGTTTAGCAGGTTGATGCCTTTCATGACCAGCGAGAGCAGCGTACGGGCGGCGAAGCCGGCGTTGTAGGTCGCCAGGCCCAAAACGGGCTTGCCGGCGGCCCACAGGGCGCCCAGGCGCCGGGCGTCGGCGTCGATGCTGGTGAACTGGGCATTGTCGGCCAGAAGCAGGGCGCGGCCGTGTCGGGAAAGGACCTCTTCGAAGCAGACGATGAGCTGCTTCACGTCGGAAAGCGTCACCACGCCTTTGACGATCGAGACGAGGATGTCGGACTCGATGTAAAGCTCGTGCTTGCCATAGGGCCGCGGCTCGCGCATGAGGGCGTCTAGTTCTTCTTGTTTTCCAGAAGGCGCTGCGCCTGCTGCCGCAGGGCGGTCTCTTCGCCGTTGCTGGTCGGCGAGACGGTCTCCAGGCTGGCGACCAGGGCGGTGAGCTCCTTGTTGGCGTCGCCGCGCTTGCCCTCGGCAAGGGACAGCTCGGCCTGGGCCAGGCGGACGTCGGGGTCGCTCTGCTGCGCCTTGGGCACCTTGCCGAGCAGCGCCCGCGCTTTTTCCAGCTCCGACTTCTTCTGCGGACCGTCGGCGACCAGCAGATGGGCGCGGACGAGCAAGGCGACCAGCGTCGGCGCCTTGAGCTGCCCGAGGTCGCCCACCGGCCCGGTGAGCAGGTTCACCGCCTCGCCGCCGTGCTCGATGAGCAACAGGGCGCGGATGCGCTGGCCCAGGAGCTCCTCATCGAGCTTGCCGGAGATCTCGCCGGTCTGGCGGTGCACGCCGCGCAAGGTCTCGATCGCCTTCTCCGGGGCGCCGTCGAGCCGCTCGGCCCGCGCCGCGGCGATGAGCAGCTCGTTGTCTTTTTCGTCCTTGAGGAGCTGCGTGTAAAGCTCGCGCGCTTTGCCAAACTCGCCGCGCTGCATGAGCAGGCCCGCCAGCTCGCGCTGCGCCGGGCTCAAGTGATCGTCGTTGCGCACGGCGGCGGTGAGGTGCTCCTCCGCCGCGGCCCAGATCGCAAGCTCATGCAGCAGCCGCCCGAGCAGGTAGTGCCCCTCGGCATTATCCGGGTAGGCGGCGACCAGCGACTCCAGAA
The DNA here is from genome assembly GCA_937879845.1 of uncultured Myxococcales bacterium. GTDB lineage: Bacteria > Myxococcota_A > Polyangia > Palsa-1104 > JAEUJZ01 > CALFML01. The sequence goes on along the minus strand of CALFML010000457.1, from coordinate 17,642 downwards.
GCGCCCGCGCCTCGCCCTGCTGCGGCGGCCGCAGCGACAGCAAGGTGCGCGCCCACAGCAGCTTTATGTGCAGCCGCTGCTCGGCGCTTATCACATGACCTTCGCCGGGCTTGGCCGCGCCCTCCCCTTCGCCGGGCTTGCTCTTTTCGACCAGCCGCAGGAGCGGCTCCAGGTTGCGCCGCGCCGACACCGGCTCGCCCAGGGTGAGGAGCATCTCGGCGGTGAGCAGCTGGGCGCCGACGTGCTCCGGACTGCTCGCCGGCGTCGAAGCGACGACGTGCCGGGCCGCCTGCTGCGCCGCCAGCGTGTCATGGGAGAGAAACAGCGACTGCGCCTTGAGCAGCTGCGCCTCCGCGTCGAGCGGCGTCTTCTTGTCTTTTTCCTTGTCCTTGGCCTCGATGAGCGGTCCGAGCGCGTTGAGCGCGTCGTGACCCTGCTTGGCCGCGAGCAGCGACTTGGCCAGGAGGATGCGGGAGCTGCGGCGCTGCGGCAGCCGCATGACCAGCTCGCGCATGAGCGCCGCACCGGCCTCGCCGTCGCCGATGTGCAGGTAGGCGCGGGCCAGATCCTCCTGAAACAGCACGTCCGTCGGCAGGGCCTTGGCCTGGGCCTTTTTGAGCAGCTCGCGCGCCTCGGTGCGGGCGGCGGGGTCGGCGCGCAGGGTCAGCTCGGCCAGGAGCAGCGCCGCCCGCGCGTGCTCGGAGCGGCCGGCAGGGTCGGGATCTTGCTTGGGCGGCTCGACCAGGTTTTGCAGCTGCTGCTTGGACTCGGCGAGCAGGTCGCGCTTGCCGGTGCGCCCGCGGGCGTAGGCGAGGTCGATCTGCGCCCCTACCAGATCCTCCTGACGCTTCTGGGCGGCGGTGAGGGTGACGATGGCTTCCTCATCGCGGCCGCTGCGCAGGAGCAGGGCGCCCAGCCGCCGTTGCCACAGCGCCAGCCGCTGCTTCTGCACCGCCCGCTGCAGGGCGAGCACCGCCTGCTCATCGCGCCCGCCCAGGAGCGCCACCTGGCTGGCGAGGTAGTCGACCATGCCGTTGGGCAAGCGGTAGCGGCCCTCCCCGGTGTTGGCGCTCTGGAGCGCCTCCAGGTGCTGCTCGGCGGCCATCAGCTCGCCCTGGGCCAGCGCGTTGAAGATGAGGGCGGCCTGGGCCACGGCGCTGCGCTCGGTCTCGATGAGCCGCACCGCGCCGAGGCTCTCTTGCTCCCAGTCGCTGTCGCTGGCGATCGCCGGACCGCCGCCGAACTCAAAGCGCGCCGCGGTGAGCAGGAGCGCCCGCGCCTGGCGGGCGGCCTCGTCGGTCACTTCGGCATCGTTGAGGGTGCGCAGCTGCTTCTCCGCGGCAACGAAGTCGGCGAGCCGCCCGTGCTCGAACGCCGCGTCGTACGCCGTGCGGGCGGAGCTGGCGAGCTGGCGCACCTTTTGATCTTTCAGGTACCAGTTGGCGCCGAACCAGCCGCCGGCGCCGACCGCGCCCAGCACGAGCAGCCCGACGAGCAGCTTGGCGGAGAAGAAGCCGCCGCGCGGGGCATCGTCGTTATTGTCGGTTACCGCGGTCGGTGAGATGGATCGGCCGGCCCGCGGCTCGGCCGGGCCGAAGCGCTGGAAGACCGGCCGGATCGCCGTCGGCTCGTGCTCCACGTGGGGCTGCGACATCACCGGCGTCGGCTGCGCCGCCAGCGGCGTCTCGCCCAGAAGCACCGTGCTCTCGGCCTTGCGCGTCACCAGGGCCTTGCGATCGGCGGACGAGGCATCGTGCCCGACGCCGTCGTCATCGGGCAGCTCGATGTCGCCGCCGAGCACCCCGCCGGCGGGAACGATCACCATGCCGGTGCTGGTCGGCCGACTGACGATCGGCGCCGCGCCGGCCGGCAGGGGCTTGGGATTGTGAACGGTGATCGGGCCGGGCAGCTGGCGGATCGCCGTCTCCGCCATGTCGTCCGGCGCCCGCTTCTTGGCGCCGGCCGGATCCACGTCGAGGCTCGTCCGATCCTCGGGCTGAGAGAGCGCAATGGGGCTCAAAAGCGCCGTCGGCAGGTTGGACAGGCCTACCGCGGCGGCAGCCGGCCGCGCCTTGGGCTGCGTCGGCGCGGTGAGCTTGACCAGCGCTTCGGTGGCGGCCAGGTCGGCGCGCGTCGCATCGCCCCCGGTGTCCAGGCGCAGGCCGGCGGCCATGCGCAGGATGCCGGAGGGCGACAGCACATCCGGCCCCTTTTCCGGCTTCTTCGTCGCTTCCGGCGACACCGCCGCGCGCCCCAGCTGCAGGATCGCCGAGTCCGACAGAATAAGACCGCTGTCATCGGCCGGCAGCGGCAGCGCCGCGGTCTCTTTGAGCTGCTTGATGGCGTCTTCGGAGAGCAGCAGCGAGGCATCCTGCCGCGGAAACCCCGCGCCATCGCCGCTCGGCTCGACTATCGCCCCGGATACCGACAGCTCGGACACGCTGGGATCGACCATCAGGCCCGACAAGTCGGCCACGCTCGGATCGACCAGGGTGGACTGCGGTATCGCGCTCGCCGGCGGCGCGGCCTTGGGCGGCGGTTCGGCGCGTCCGGACCTTGGCGGCTCGGGCGCTGGGTCGCGTCGCGGGGCGGACGGCGGGGGCGGTCGCCCCGGGCTCGCTGCCTCGCGTCGAGGGGGTGGCGGCGCTGGGCCGCCGGATTCGCGTCTGCTCTTGGGATCGTCGGCGCTCAACCCGGGCCTCGTATGGCTATCTGGGCAGCCGTCCGCACGGACAGCCGCTATGGAATCAGAATAACCTAGCCGCGTCCGCCTGCGCGCATCATTCTGAACACTTGCGGAAACGGCGGGCCAATCCCCGGCTGCCGGGCCGGTGAAGCGCCGGAAATGATTGGCAAATCCGCCGGTCGGAACCGCGGGGCCGAGGCCGCTAGCCGCGGAAGTGCAGCGCCCGCGGCAGCATCGTCCACCGGGCCGGCAGGCGCCCGGGCGTCTCGCCGTCTACGTCCAGCAGCACCCGGTCGCTCGGCTCGCACAGCTCCACCCGCACGCTGCGGGCCTTGGCCGCAGTGACTTTGCGCAGCGTAAGGTGCGTGCCCTTGTACAGATGGGGGAGCAGCACCACCGTCTCCGGCGGCGACAGGTCGCCGAGCGTGATGACGTCGAAGACGCCGTCGTCGAGGCAGGCGTCGGGGGCGATGTGCATGCCGCCGCCGAAGTAGCCGCCGTTGGCCACGACCAGGGTGTAAAGCCGCATCTCTGCGAAGGCGCCGTCATCAAGGCGCACCCGCACGCGCGGGTTTTTGTAGCGCAGCGCCGCCCGCGCCGAAGCGACAACGAACGTCGCAAAGCCCCCGAGGCGCTTGCTCGACTGGTTGGCGAACAGATCGACCAGGCCGGACATGCCGGCGCTGGCGATGTTGAGGAAGTAGCGCCGCTGCGGCCGGCCGTCGTGCCCGGTGTAGTCGAGCTGTCCGGCATCGAGGAGCCGCCCCGGCGCTTCGGCGATGCGGCGCGCCGCGGCCGAGAGCTCCTCTGGAATCTGGAGCGAGCGGCGGAAATCGCCGCCGGTGGAGCACGGCAGGTAGCCGAAGCTGCAGGCGGGCTCGCCGCCGGTCTGCTGTTCCTGATGCTGGAGCAGCCCGGCCGCGACTTCGGAAGCGGTGCCGTCGCCGCCCAGGGCGATGACGAGCCGCGCCCCGGCGAGCGCCGCGGCGCGGGCCAGGGTCGTGCCTTCGCCTTGCCGGCTCGTGAACTGCAGCTCCAGCGGTCCGAGCGCGGCGCGCAGCTCCGGCTCGATGAGCGGCCAGCGCCGCCGCGGCCAGCCGCCGCGTGCCTGCGGGTTTACGATGATAACGGTCGCGCCGGGCATGTCTTACTCAAGGAAGTCCACGGGCCCGGCTCCCTGGCGCACCACCTTGGGCGGGTCCTGCGTCAGGTCGAGCACCGTCGTCGGCACCACCCCGCCGGGCCCGGCATCGAGCACGAGGGACAGCTGCGGGAACTGCTCGGCGATGTCGCTGGGCCACTGCAGCGGCTCGCCGCCGTGCGGACCCGCCGTGGTCGATAACAGCGGGCGGCCGAGCGCCTGGGCAATCGCCCGCGGCACCGGGTGCGCCGGCACGCGGATGCCGACCTGGGTGCGCTTGGGGGCGATGGTCTTTGGCACCTCCCGCGTGGCCGGCAAAATGAAGGTGTAGGGACCGGGGAGCAGCCGCCGCAAAAGCCGGTACGCGGTGTTATCGACGATCACGTAGCGGGCGATGTCCGACAAGTCCACGCACACGAGCGCCAGCGACTGGCTGCGCGGCATGTTCTTGGCGTGGTAGAGCCGGTCCAGGGCATCCTTGTTGAGCAGATCGCAGCCCAGCCCGTAGACCGTGTCGGTCGGGTAGGCGATAAGCTCCCCGGCGTTGAGCGCAGCGACGGCTCGCTGGATCTTGCGCGGTTCCGGATGCTCGGGATTAAGCTCTAGCAGCACAGCGCCTATCAGCATACAACGTCCGCTGCCCCCCGGCACAACCCTACACGCCGGAACCCGCCGGGCGGGCCGTCGCGCAAAGCTTTACGAAGTTGCGCAGCAGCGTGACGCCTTGCGGGCTGCCGATGGACTCGGGATGAAACTGCACGCCCCAGCGCGGGCGGGTGCGGTGGCGCAAGGCCATGATTTCGCCCTCAGCCGTGCGGGCGGTCACCTCCAGACAGTCCGGCAGGTCGTGCGGCGACACGACCAGCGAGTGGTAGCGGGTGGCGTGCAGCGGCGGCACGATCCCCTGCCACAGCGGATCCGCGGCGGCCGGCGAGCTCGGCGGGACGGGCAGGATCTCCCAGATCTCGCCATGGATGGGCCGCGCCGCCCGCACCACCTGCCCGCCGTAGACCTGCGCCAGCACCTGGTGCCCAAGACAAACCCCCAGCACCGGCAGCGGCGCCGCGGCGGCATCGAGCAGCCGCAGCACCGCCGGACAGATGCCGGCATCCTCAGGCCGTCCGGGCCCCGGAGACAGCACGAGTCCCCAAAGCTCCGCCGCCAGCACCGCTTCGGGCGGCAGCCGATCGCTGCGCGCCACCGTCACCTCCGTCCCCAGCGCCGCCAGCGCCTGCGCCAGGTTGTAGGTAAACGAGTCGTAGTTATCGATGAGCAGGATTCGCGGCACTGCCAGCACAAGCCGCTTGTTACCCTGCCGCCGCCGGCCTTGTAAACCCGGCGTCGCCGTTGCGCTCCCCGTGACTTGCGCTGGGGCAGCGGAAACTTCGCGCCGCGGCGTACTAACTGACGCTAAAGGCCGATGGCGAAGCGGAAGAGGACCTCATGCTCAGGGGTGCGATAAAACGGCACCGTCGGCTGCGGCAGGTTGCCGCTGGCCGGGACCGGGATGCGCACACTTCCTTGGGCGAGCGGCATGTCGCCGTCCAGGTAGTTGAGCAGATAGTTCACAGAAAAGCGGAAGTGCCGGCTCCACCACAGGTTCGCCGCCACCCCGAACGAGTCCACGGTCAGCGTGCCGAGCCCCAGGCGCTGGTCGTCCTGCAGGGTGGAGCTCGCATCGGCTTCCTCCTGGCGCAGGGTGAGGCGCTCGTAGCGGGCGGTCACGTACAGGCCCAGGGGAAATTGCTCCTTGCCTTTGCGGTAGCCGTGCCAGCGCTGCGGCGTCTCGCGACCCGGGGTCGGCAGCATGTCGGAGCTGCCGAGGATCCAGTACCACGCCTGCAGGTAGAACGAAGTTCCGGTGCGGTTGATGTTGCCGGCGAGCACGCGGCCCAGCGGCAGCAGGCGCTCGGCCGCCGAGCCGTCGGTCGGGCGGTACACGCCCAGGCCTTCGTGATCGTCGTGCACGAGCTCGAAGCGGAAGCCCAGGGGTCCGATGGGGACGTTGACCTCGATCGCCCACTTGAGCAGCTCGCCGTTTGGCACCAGGCGGCAGCCGGTGCCGCAGGCGTTGGTCGTCGCCGAGCCGCCGAACTGCGCCGGCAACAGATCCACCCCGGCCTGCGTCGTCAGCGATGGTGTGTCGTAGCTCACCTCGACGCGCCGGCCCCACCACAGCGAGCCGCCGATCCAGATCTCCCCCGGCCAGTGCATGCCGTGGGACTGCCCGAGCACGGCCAGCGGCGCCACGTACGCGCGCCCCATGAGGTCGAAGTGATTGTCGGGGTTGCGGACGTTGATTCCGTCGCCGTTGAAGATGCCGACCTCGTAGTGGAAGATGCGCGAGGGAGCCAGGCCGTGCACCATCACGCCCAGGTCTTTATTGGCGGGAAAGCCGAAGGCGCGCACGGTGATCGAGCGCTCCATGAAATCGAGGAACTTATCGATCGTCCGGTTCTCCATCGTGAACGGCGCGTCGAACTGGCCGACCATCACGTTGGCCCACGGGGTGAAGTTGAGGTTGATGAAGGCGTCGCTGACCGTCGCCGATTGGGCCCCCAGGGGAATGGTCGCAAACTCCCCGGAGAACAGGTAGTCGATGCGCTTGAGCAGGGTGCCGTTGAGCTCGGCCCGCGCCCGCCGGATGAAGATCGTGTCGCGGGGACGCTGATCGCCGCTCCCGTCCGCGCTCGTGCCGGCAGGCAGGTTGTCGCTGCGGTTGGGGAAAAAGAAGCCGTCGACGTTGACCCGGCCGTTGGGGAAAAACACGAAGTTGCTATCGCGGGAGCGGATAAACGGCGCGCCGTTGGTGTACCCGGCAAGCGGCGCATCCTGGTCGCGCTCAAACCCGGCGTCGTCGTGCGGCGCGGCAGACGGGGCGGGACTTGCCAGGGGATTGCCCGCGCTTGGGCTGGCCGCCGCGGCCGTGGTAGGCGGCTGAGCGCTCGTCGGTACGACGCCGGCCGGCACGCTGGTGGTTCCCTGCGCGGCGACCGGAGCCGCAGCCATGAGCGTCCCGAGCAGAGCCAGGCCGATGGCGGCCAGCAGCTGCCGCGGCCGGCGGTGGCGAGCAGGCGGCTGCCCTGGTGCCAGCAACAGCCCACCTATCGACCTGCGCATCCACATTCTCATCGAGTTCTCATGATGTTACCGGAGACTATGTCAGCCAGGATCCAGAAAAATTCTTTGAAAACCCGGCCCCGGCTGACCCCTTGCGCTTTGAAAACCTGACCTTTGCGATCGGATGGAATCGCGCGGGGACGCGTTGCCTTCTAGCAGCGCTTCAGGAAAGCAGGGTTCGCGCCGGGGTCGGCCATAGGGCAAAGAAGTGATGCACCGGACCGTGGCCGACGATGGGGGCGGTCCCGGCCGGAACCTCTGCAGCGGGCCGGGCGGCGTCAGCGGCCGGTGTACCAAGCTGCTGGCACAGGCCGTCGGCCGCGGCGATCGCGGCGGTGATGTAACGCTTGGCGGCCTGCGCCGCTTCCCCCAGCGCCAAGCCATGGGCCAGCCCCGCAGCCAGCGCGGCGGCGAAGGTGCAGCCGGTGCCATGGGTGTGCCGCGTGGCCAGCCGCGGCGCCGAAAGGGTCAGGATTTCGCCGCCGGCATCGAGCAGGTCTTCGCTCCGCGCCCCGCCGGCGTGGCCGCCTTTGAGCAGCACCGCCCGCGCCCCCAGGCCGCGCAGCCGGGCGCAGGCGCCGCGGGGATCGCCGCGCACCGCCTCTTCCGTGCAGCCCAGAAGAACCGCCGCCTCGGGAAGGTTCGGCGTGATCACGGCGGCGCGCGGCAGCAGCCGGCCGATGAGCGCCGCGACCGCCGATCCCGGCGACAGGAGGGCGGCCCCGCCCTTTGCCACCATCACCGGATCGAGCACCACCGGGATATGCGGGAAGCGCGCAAGCCCCGCGGCCACCGCTTCGATGATCTCCGCACTGTGCAGCATGCCGAGCTTTATCGCGGCGACCGCCAGATCATCCAGCACCGCGTCGAGCTGCGCGCGCACGAAGTCCGCCGGCACCGCCCACACCGCGCTCACCGTACGGGTGTTCTGGGCCGTCAGCGCCGTAAACACCGAAGCCCCATAGACCCCGAGGGCCGAAAACGTCTTGAGATCGGCCTGCGCCCCCGCCCCGCCGCTGCTGTCCGAGCCGGCGATGGTCAGGGCGACCGGAACGGCCGCCGCGCCGCGAGCCGCCTGATCCTGAGGCGTGCTCATACGTCACCACTTTCTGCCGGGCGGGCGCAGGCTGGCGGGGCGGCGGCGACCTCGTAGCGGTAGCGCCATACGCGGGCGTCGGGGGGAAGGCTGTGGCGCACAAGGACCTCCGACACCCAGCGGGGCGGGACGAGCTCCGGCACCCACAAGATGAGCAGCGCATGAAACGCCGCCGGGACGTGCGAGAGCTCTCCGACCACCTCGATGATCTCGTGATGGCGGCGCGGCACCGACTCGCTCTCCAGCTGCGGCACCAGGACCGAAAGCTCGGCTTGTTGCTCATCGCCCACCGCGTGCAGCACCGCGACTTGGCCGGGCAGCGGGTTTTGCCACTGCAGGGTCAGCCGATCGCCGGCCTGGAACTCGCCCAGGTCGGTCGTAAAGTCGGGGGCCGGTGGGGTGCTGTCAGGCGCGGGCAGGCGCTCCAGAACCGTCAGCGGGCCGCGCTGGATCTGGACGCGCGCCCGATCGCCCAGACCGCCGCGCGACCGCCGCGCGAGCCGGCGAAAATAATGCGACCGCGGCAGCGGCTCGGCCCGCAGCTGCTCTTGCAGCTCCGCGACCTGCCGCGCCAACGTCTCCGCATCGAGCGCCGGGGCGTAGGTCCGAGCCCCGGCTTCATCGGGACCGTCTGCCTGCGCCGCCTGCTGCAGCAGGGCGAAAATGACGCTGTCGCGGTTGCAGTCCAGGTCGGGCAGCTCGCGCCATAAGCCCAAAAGTCCGATGGCGCTGGACAGAAGCTCCGGCGCCGCCTGCTCTCCCTCGCGCCCGAGCCCGGCAGCCTGCTGCGCCGCCGCCCACGCATCGGCGCGGGGAATCAGCAGCTCATGCAGCGCCTGGAAGCTGCGCAGCGCCCCTTCTTTGTGCTCATCGAGTAGCGCCGCCTGCACCCGCGTGGCGAGGATCCGCGCCGGCTCATCCAGGTCGCGCAGCGCCTGCACCGCATCGCCACTGCCGCGGCGGAGCGACTTCACGGCGATGGCGCCTCGGGAGCGTCGGCGGGCTCTTTTCCCAGGGCCTGGCGCAGGTGCGGGAGCAGCAAGCGGCGATGACGCACAAACTGCACCAGTGCCAACGCCACATAGATCAGAGACAGACCATAGCGCACGTCGGTCTGCGGGAACGGCAGCTGGACCAGAAACAAGACCAGCAGCAAGATCGCCTTGCCCATGCCCAGCCGGCCGTCGAGCAGAAACGCCACGCCGAGCAGGCTCTGCGCCGCGGTGAGGACCAGCTCCTCAACCTGGCGCGGCACGAGCGGCAGCGAAGCGACCTCCCCCACCGCCGCCGAGTAGACCAGCGGCAGCGTGCCGACCAGCAGCGTCCACTGGTTCACTTTCGACGAAAGCAGCGCCGACATTCCCGCCGCCCCGTGGCCGCGCACGGCGAACAGAGTCGCCACGAGCAGCTCCGGCGCCTCGGAAGCCAGCGGCGCCAGCCACTGCACGAGCAAGAACTGGTCGAGTCCGAGCTGCTGGCCGGAGCCGATCAGCGACTCCGCAAACGGCTTGGCGCAGGCGAGCAGCGTGCCCGCCGCCACCCCCAGAAGGAATCCGACCGCGAGGCGCCGCCGCACCTTGGGCAGCGAGCCCAGCTCGTGCGCCACCCCGGCGAGCTCGGGCTCACTTTCGGCCGCGCCGCTCACCCGCCACAGATAGAAGGCGAACAGCACAAGGAGTCCGGCTCCGTTCCAAACCGCGATGCCGCGGGTCAGCGGCATGAGCAGCGACCACAGCGTCGCGACCGCCAGCACCGTGAGGTCCACCCCGAAGCCCGGCGCCAGCCGGACCGCGGTGTCCTTTGTCACCGTGCCGCCGCTCGACCGCTGGCTCGCGCGGGCGTGATAGATGCTGCACAGGGCGACGAGCGCCCAGCCGATCCCGATGAGCAGCCGGTTGCTGCCGGTCATGTTGGCCGCGGCGTACTGCGCATAGGTGGGATCGCGCGCCGCCGTGCCGGCAAAGTACAGATCGACGGCATACTCGGGGAGCACGGCGATGAACGCCAGCACCGCCATGGCCAGACCCTGGCTGATGTCGACCTGCAGCGCCTCCGCCGCCCACGCCAGGAGGAATGCCGCCGACAAGACCGAGCCGCCGTAGACGAACATCGCCTCCAGCGGCGGCAGCTCGATATGCTTGAGGCGCAGGAAAATCCCGACGGCCCCGCACAAAAGCGCGAGCAGCAGCCGGATCGCGGACTTTCCCGAAAAGCCTGCGTTTACGCCCTTATCATCTGCTGCCAAATAACACCAATCTCCACAGACTACTCTGACGATGGAGGCATCGCAACCAGGCGGGCGCACCCCGCGTCCTGCCCCGTACGCGAAACCGAGACGAAGGAGTCACTAGGCTAGGGCTGATCCAGGGCTACGGGCAAGCAGGTAGTTTGTCCGAGGTCAGCTTGCTATGATTTGGTCGTGCCAGCGCAGAAAGAGGGGAAAGCCAAAGCAGCGGTCGTGAGTGCCGCGGCGCTGTTTTTCTGCCAGGCCTGCCAGTTTGGCACCCGGCCTAACGCCACGGAGTCTCTGGCGCCGGGCGGGTCCCGCGCTCCGGCGGCCACCGCGAGCGGGGGGGGCGCGCCGCATCCGGCCGCCGCCGCCCCGCCCACCGGCTCCCTGAGCGCGCCTCAAGCCGTCGCCGCGGACAAGGCGGCCGGCTCCGCGGTCGGTTCCGCGGTCGGGCAATCACCGATCCCTGCTTCGCCTCTCATCGTCCCGACCGCAGGCAGCGCTTCTGCTCCAGCGGTCGCGCTAGCCGGGCCCGCGGCGATGTATAGAAGCGATGCGCAGCACACCGGCCGCAGCCCGTTCACCCTCCCCAAGAGCCTGCCGCAGGAGCGCTGGCGGTTTGCCACAAACGGCAGCATCACCGCCGCTCCCGGCATCGCTGCCGATGGAACGGTGGTCGTCGGCTCGCACGACGGCAGCGTGTATGCGATCTCGGCCCAGGGGATGCCGCGCTGGCAGTATCGGACGGGCGATCGGGTCTGGGCGACTCCGGCCCTGGTCGCGGACGGGACGATCTATATCGGCTCCGATGACGATCGCCTGCATGCGGTGCAGCTCAGCGATGGGATGCCGCGCTTTTCGGTGACGGCCGGAACGTGCAAGCGCAGCGGCGGCCGCAGCCCGGAGGGGGCGCGCTGCGACGTCGAGCAAGTCACGCTCGGCAGCGATGGCACGATTTACATCGGCGGCGACGGCGTCTACGCCCTACGCAGCGACGGCAAAGTGCGCTGGCGCTTCGATCCGACGGCGCCGCCGGCGGCCGCCACCACGACCGCGCCGACGCCCGGTCCGGCGGCGGCCAGCTCTCCCAGTAAAAAAGTGCACTGCAGCTCCGCTCCCTCCATCGGCCGGGATGGCACGGTCTACGCGGTCTGCCAAGAGGTGCTTTACGCCCTTTCGCCCGACGGCAGCAAGCGCTGGGAGTTCTCCGCCCAGGGCGAGTTCGAGGCCGCGCCGGCGATCGCCGACGACGGCACCGCTTACCTTGGCAGCGATGATCGGCGGCTTTATGCCCTGGATGGGATGGGGCAGGTGCGGTTCATGTTTCTTGCCGGGGCGCCGATCCGCACCGCGGTGGCCCTTGGCCGCGACGGCGGGGCGATCTTCGGCTGCGATGATAGCGCGGTCTATGCGGTGCGCAGCGATGGGACGCTGCTTTGGACCTATCAAACCGCCGATGCCGTACGCTCTTCGCCGCTCATCGATGCGGCCGGCAGCGTCGCCTTCGGATCGCGCGACGATCGCTTCTACGTCGTCGCGGCGGACGGGCGCCTGAAGTGGTCGCTGCTGCTGGACGGCGATGTCGATGGCTCGCCGACGCTCGGACCCGACGGGACGATCTACGTCGGAGCCGACGACCGCGCCCTGCACGCCCTGCGCTAGCTGCGGCGCGGCTCGCGGGCGGCAAGGCCCTGGGCCGGGATGTTGCGCGTAAAGCCTTCGCGCAGGAAGCTGTGCCACATCGCCGGGCGGTAGACATCGCCGGCCAGCAAGCTCGTGATCGCTGAGCGCGTGGTCTCATGGGCGGCGGAGTGGACGAGCAGCTTGCGCAGGCTCTCGCCGTAGAACTCATGGACCAGGCGCTTGAACAGATCGGCGCCCTGGATCGCCTGCTGCTGGTAGCCGGCAAAGCGGTCAGCGCCCAGATCGCCGGCATTAAGAGCGCTGTGGATCGCGCTGGCGGCAAAGCGCCCGCCCTGCATCGCCATCAGCACGCCGGTCGAAAACAGCGGATCGATAAACGCCGCCGCATCTCCGACCATCACGAAGCGGTCGCCGTAATACTGGCGGCAGCGGTACGACCAGTTGCCGGTGGTGCCGACCGGGCGGACCCGCGTGGCGCCGCTGAGTAGCTTCTGCATGGCCGGCGTCTCGGCGAGCGCCGCGGCGAACATGTCATCGGACGACAGGCCGCGGCGGCTGCGCGTGAAGTCCTTCTGCAGGACGCAGCCGATGCTGGTCAAGGTGCCGCGGAACGGGATGAACCACCACCAACCGCCGTCGAAAAGGACGATGGTGATGTTGCCTTCATCGCTGCCCGCCTGGCGCTGGCAGCCTTCGTAGTGGGTGAAGCAGGCGACGTTGGTGGTCACAAGGTCGTCGGTGACCTTGAGGCCGAACTTACCGCCGAGGAAGGTGTCGCGCCCGGTGGCATCGACAAACATCTGCGCCTCCACGGTGTAGTCGGCGCCGGTCTCCGGGCGGGCGGTCACCTTGACCCGATCGGGAAGAAACTCGACGTCGCGGACCGCGGTGAGGTAGCGGACCTCCGCCCCGAGCCGCGCCGCGTTGTCGAGCAGCATCTGATCGAACTCGCCGCGCTGCACTTCGTAGGCGAAGGGGTGATCGGGGCGGATCGCGTAGGCGAAGTAATAGGTGTACTCGGCGCCCGACTCGTTATGGATAAACCGCGCTCCCGGCTTGACGATGAAGCGCCGGGCCATCTCTTCTTTCAGCTCCAGCTCGTCCCAGATCTCGCCGCAGCAGGGGAGCAGCGACTCGCCGATGTGAAAGCGCGGAAACTGCTCTTTCTCGAGCACCAAAACACTGCGGCCGTGCTTGCGCAGGTAGCTCGCGGTCGTCGAGCCCGCCGGCCCGCCGCCGGCCACGATCACATCGTAGGAAGTCGGTAAAGAAGTTGCGGTCATGGGTCGTGCCTCGGACATGCATGCGGACAAAGCGCGAACGGCCGGGCCCCTTGGAAAAGCGGCCTACCGCTCATTTAAGAAAATGCCGGGGCGCTTGTAAATGCGGGAATTGGCGACGAAAGGGACGGGCGGGTCGCGGCCGATCGGGCGCGGCGGGGCTAGCTCGGGTAGCAGCGCAAGAGAATGACGGTGATGTTATCGACGCCGCCGTTCTTGTTGGCCTGGTCGACAAGATCGGTGACGGCCTTCTCCAGGTCCTCGTCCGCCGCCTTGCAGATGTCGTAGATGCGCTGATCGTCGAGCATGCCGGTGAGGCCGTCGCAGCACAGCATGAGCGTATCGCCGGGCTGCATGGCGTCGTGGCGGATATCGACCTGCACCGTCTCACGCATGCCGAGGGCGCGGGTGATGACGTTTTTGTGCGGGAAGTTGCGCTGCTCTTCTTCCGTCATGTCGGGCTTGGCTTCCTTGTAGTCCTCAAGGAGGCTGTGATCCCGCGTCATCTGCTGGATCTTGTCGCCGCGCATGCGGTAGCCGCGCGAATCGCCGACGTGGCCGAAGTAGGCCTTTTCGCCGCTGAGCATGCAGGTCACCATGGTGGTGCCCATGCCCTTGCACATCGGGTCTTTCGTGGCGGACTCGTGAACTTTCCAGTTTGCCAGCTTGATGCCGCAAACCAGGCGGTTCTCGACGTACGACAACTGGCGGTCCATTTTATAGGGCCAGGTGGCGTCTTCGTCTTTGGTTCGCCGAAAAAACTCCTGAAGAGTTTCGGCAGCCAGCTTCGAGGCTACTTCCCCCTTAGCATGGCCACCCATGCCGTCCGCCACGATGAAGAGCTGCTCATCCTCCATGAGGAGGAAGTAGTCCTCATTCTGCGTCCGTTTCATTCCGGGATCGGTCTTGGCAGCGTAGCGGATCTTCATGGGTAGAGGCGCTCGGCGTCCTAAATCACCGCGCAGAGTAGGACTTTATCAACAGCAGCGATAAAGTCAACGGGGCTTTTGTCCTTTGGCCGTGCTTGCCTCCGTCGGGAAAAAGTCCGACATGTGGACAGGGGACGAGAATCGCAGGGATTTTCGGGCGATTTTTTAAATGCAGTTTTTTTGCGAGTATTTTTTTTGGCGAACTCGGCGGATTTTTATTGTTTTTCGAGGATTTTTTTCCGCGCTTTTTCGCCGCCAGGGTTCGGAGTTTTGCTTCGCATCCCCCAGCGATTTTTCTTTTTGTCTTCATCCCGTCGCGGATTCCGTCGCGGATTCCGTCGCAGATCCCGTCGCAGATCCCGCCGCGGATCCCGCCGCGAGCACATCCGCCATTACAACGTGGCGCCCTAATTTGCCGCTAGCCCGCGGCGGTCCTACGATAGGTAGTTGATGTCGACAAATCCCTCCCTTTCTAGTTTGCCGCCGCATACCTTGGGACAGTCTCCGACCCGCCTCCAAGCCGAGATCATTACCGTCGGTGATGAGCTAAACCGGGGTGAGATCGTGGACACCAACGCGGCGTGGCTCGGCGAGCGGCTCAGCGATCCCGAGCTCTCCATCCATGTGCGCTTTCGCCAGGGGGCAAACGATGATCCGGACGACATCGCGGCCGTGCTGCGCCAGGCGGCGGGGCGATCGCAGGTGGTCGTGGTCTCGGGCGGGCTCGGGCCGACCACCGATGATCTGACGGTGGAGGTCGCGGCGCGGCTTGCCGGCGTGGAGCCGGTGATCGAACCCGAGCACGAGCGGCGCATGCGCGCCCGCTTCGCCGAGCGCAACTTTGCGCTGAGCCCCAACAACCTGCGCCAGGTGCGGATCCCAGACGGCGCGACGGTGCTGCCGAACCGCCACGGGCTCGCCCCGGGGTTTGCGCTGGAGATTTCTGGGGCGACCTTGTTCTTCATGCCCGGAGTGCCGCGGGAGATGCGGCCGATGTTTCAGGATGAGGTCGTGCCGCGCCTGCGCCAGCTGCGAACCCGGCACGCGCCGGATGCCGCGCCCGTGCGCGCCGGACGGCGGGTCTACCGGGTGATTGGCCTTGGCGAGTCGCATGTCGATCACCGCATGGCGGGGCTTCTATCTGATAACCGCGAGCTCCTGACCAGCCCCGGGGCGGGACCGGTGACGGTGCATTACCGCCTGGCGTTTCCCGAGGTGCTGGTGACGCTCGTTGCCGAAGCGGCGGATGAGGCGGTGCTGGACAAGGTGCTGCAGCGTCTTGACGAGCAGGTGCGGCAGCGTCTTGGCCGCGCCCTGTACGGCCCGGGGGCGGAGGAGCTGCCCGTGGTCCTGGGGGCGGCGCTGCGGGCGCGCGGCGCGACGCTGGGCACAGCCGAGTCGTGCACCGGCGGCCTCATCGGCGAGCTCCTCACTGCGGTCCCCGGCTCGTCCGAATATTTCCGCGGCGGCGTCATCGCCTACGCCAATGAGGTCAAGCTCGCCGCCCTCGGCGTCCGTCCCGAGACCCTGGTCGCCCACGGCGCGGTGAGCCAAAAGACGGTCGAGGAGATGGCGCTCGGGGCGCGGCGGCTTCTCGGCAGCACATACGCCGTCGCGGTCTCCGGAGTCGCCGGTCCGGGCGGCGGCACCCCCGAAAAACCCGTCGGCACCGTGCACCTGGCGGTAGCGGGTCCGGATGAGGCGGTGGTGGCGCGCCAGATTCTCTGGCCGGGCGATCGCGAACAGATCCGCCGCATCGCCGCGTTCGCCGCCCTGAACCTGGTCCACAAGGTCCTTTTTCCCGAACGCCTGAGCGACACCGGGCTGCGCATCTAAAACGAAACTAGGCCTCGCAAAAGACCCGCAGTTTCGGGCTGCGCCGCGGGTCCTGTCGCCTGCGGCACCCCGCTGCTTGCGCAGCAGGGCCCCCGCCTCCGGGGCCACCCGCTCTGCTGGCAATAACTTCGGGTTTCAAATGGGGCGCGGTTTAGATGACGTAGGAGTGCTAAAGGTTGCCGCGGTGAAATCAGCGAGTAATCTACCTGAATGAATAGACCGCCAGTGCGATTCGCATTTTGTCGATTGTTCACGGTCGCCCTACTTCTCCCCCTTGCGCCCTGGTCGGGCTGCCAGCCGGCCCCCGATGAACCCGGGCAATTCACTGCGTATGAGCCGCCCGAATTGCCAGCCTGTGCTTCGTCATCGTGGTGCTATAAGGTGGGGGATTTCCGCCCTGCCAGCGCAGTCGACTACCTCGAGCTGAGATTTGCCGGGGACGGCGTCACGCCGGGTCCTTGCGTGGCGGACTCAGTCGGGACCAAATGCGCAAAGTCCACCGATGCAAAAAGCTGTCGGACAGAGCTCGTCGAGATCACTCCCGCCTGGACTTATGTTCGCTCGGGAAGCTATTCCCTGTGTACCACCACGGACAACAGGGTGCAGACGATCTCCTTGCGCAAGGACTCGCTCGCCCCCTTCCTGATCCCGATCGACTCCGCGCAGGAGGCAGCTTTTCTCGCCAGTGGCGCCGGGTACGACGTCGACTGCGCGGCGCCGATGGACCAGGTCGTGCGGGCCGTACCTGGAGGCTACGAGGTCATCGGCAGCACGGGCCACGCCTGCGGGCCGGGCGACGATGTCTATCGCCATACGCTGCGGGTCGGTACGGACGGCAGCATCACCGATGAAAAGTCTGAGCTGACTATGAAGACCGATCTTCGCTGTGTCGTTGAGTAGAGCCCGGAGGCGGCAAAGCCGGCGCACGCAAATGGAGCCAGGGCCGCGTCCCGCCGCTCCTTGCCAAGCTAGCCGGTAACGCGCCTGCGAGCCGCGTTCAGATGGGCTGCGGACGTGTTACGGATGGACTCGTGGTAAAGACGGGGCGGTCAGAGATTCGCTCAAGGATGTCTCCCCATCGCCCCGTCCGTGGCCATTGGCGTGGTGGCGTGAGATCGGCGGGTAGCGCGGCCGCTCGGCTACCTCAGACTTGTCACCTGTTGATGTGCTTGTGCGCCTCGTCAGACACGCGCGACTGCAGAGACTGCCCCATCGATGACCTCCTATTCCCCTTTAGGAAGTAGGGTCTGGGCGGCCGTCGCATTCCTGGGCGATCGACTTCCGGATTTTGGGACAAGCTCGCTGCTCCGGCCGCAATGCGTGATCTGAAGCGCCACCTGACGTACGGTCCGGGCCAGTTTATAAGTATGCTGCTTTAATCCGCTCTACCAGCTCTCGTTGCCCCAGCCGGAGCCGGCGCAGGAGGCGTAGGCTCGGCTGATCCAGGCGCCGACGCGGTCGGCTCCGCGCCGATGGAATCCGGCCTCTCCCGGCTGCCGGAAGTGCTGCAGCGGGCTGCCGACCAGCGGGGTGAAGCGGGTGAACTGCAGGCGCTCGGGGCGGACGCGCTGCGCCATGCGAATGGAGGCATCGATCGTTTCATCGCTCTCACCGGGGAGTCCCAAGACAAAGCCGACGCTGCGCGCGATGCCGGCGGCCTTGAGCAGCGCGGCGCCGCGC
>CALFML010000456.1 GCA_937879845.1 uncultured Myxococcales bacterium | reverse complement strand
GCTGACTGCGGAACGACTTTTTCTGCTTCTGCAACGGATGCTACGTTCTTGCCGAGAAAGCCGCCGATCGAATGTCTCGTCGGTGCGGCGGCTGTTTGGATGGGCTGCGGACAGGTTGCGGATGGATTCGTGGTGAGCGATTGCGAGCGCACTTTTAAGGGCGCCCAGCGACCCCCTCTTTCCACTCCGCAGAGCGGGCGAAAACGCCGGCCTAGACGCTTGCTGAGTCCGTCATTACTGCTCCCGCGCGGTTCCGCCTTGAGTGAATCCTTTGTGCATACCGCCACGCGGCCTTCAATGAAAACAAACCCCGCCAGTGCAAAGGTGAGGAAGGGTTTGGGCGCGTGAGGCACGGAATTTCTCTGCTTCCGCTTGCTTGCTTTGAAGTATTTCTGCCAGCCTCAGCAGAGCAATTTTAGATCGAAACTATTTATGACCGATAGCTCGACATGCGTCAATCAACTGGATGGCTCCCGCATGTGTTTTTTTTAGCGCTGATAAGGATTTTTTCTTAAGCAGGTTGGTTTCCTGTTCTTTAGCGACTATCAAATCGGCCAAAGTCTTCGTTTTGCCGTAGAGCTTTTCCACCGCAAAGTTCAATGTGGTGAGCGCTTTGTAGTACTCTTCTCGCGCCCTATATCCTTCGGGAGAAGTACCTTGTTGCTTGGAAATCGCTTCCAACTCTCTGAGCCTCGTCAGTGTATGCTTGCACTCCTCTTTGCATACTTTCACGTCGGCTATCGCTTTCTTTGATTTATCACCCATGAGGCACTCCTTATCGATATTAGGAACGGACAAATCTCATCAACGACGACGGTCGGCCACGGCTTGATTAGTCATCATCCTTTAACTTGCTGATTTCTGCTTCCGCCGCCGCGATAATTTTATCTAGTTGTTCCAGCGCCTTATTAGCGTTCAATAGCGCCTTTTGATTTTTAGCCACAGCTTTATCGAAATCAGCCAGCTGTTTTTCGGCCTTCGGATCGCTTGACATGGGACCTCCTTCAACGATCGCGGTTAATCCCAAAAAGCATGCCAAGCTGGGATAGGTACGCGCCCGCAGATGGGAGACAGAGGGACCAAGCGCAGCTGCGGCGCGTGCCCGCGCAGAGTCATAAGCCTTCGGATGGTCACAACCAAAGTAGTAACCGGCGCGGGTCCCCCTACCCTGCGATGTTTCCGTCGGACCTTACGGCCCGCCGAAAACATCTCCGGTCGGCCCACGCCTGCTTGCTCCCGACGGAATTTCAAGATGTGACCAACAGATAGGTCATAAGCTGTGCGCACAAGGCGCGCCCATATGCGCACAAATCCGCGGGCGACTGCGCTTCAATCGATCCGCAGCGGTACGAAGTGGTTGCAGACTAAGAACGGACGCGGAGCGATATTCGGCTCTCTCAGGGAGCTACCAGGTGGCGGGCTGGATGGACTCAGGTGCCGACGGGGAGTGCGACGGAGCTTTTCCGTTGGCCACGCTGACCGGAGCTGCCAACGGCGGTCCAGCTAGGACCCCATGGGCACGTCAGGAGCTCCCTTGTTCATGAAGGTCGCCAGCTGGTACGCCTCCATCAGTTTTGTCTTCGGGTTCCTAGCCCCCACGACAACATTGTCCATATTCGCGCCATCGCTCATGAGCATCAGCAGCGCCTGGCGAAGGTTCTCATGGGTGGGCTTGTAGTGCCCGCTGTCGTTGTTGATCCAGCACAGCTTGCCGCGGACGATCGTGATCATCCCCGCGCAGATGACCTCCTTGCCGGCATTGAACGTCGAGTGGTTGAAGGCTGCAAAGCCTGCCTGAGCGAGCTGTTTTCGTGTCTCTGCCTCTGACGCGAACAGATTGCCATATTTGTCCATGGCGTACATGATCTGGGAATTTCCCAGGGGAAAGCTCGAGTCGTTCACCATGGCCGCCGGCGGCTGGGTCGGCCCTGTGTACTCACCGACGATGGTCTGGCCGGTGCTCGCGTACTCGAAGAGTCCGTGGGCGTTGATATGACACATGACCGCCAAGCGTTGGTTCTTGCTCATAAACTTCACCAGCCCAGCATCCAGCACGGCGGCCAACTTCTCGAACTTGTCGAGCTTGATCTTTTCCAAGGCGTCAGCGTTGATCATTCCTCGGGTGTTATTTTCCTCACGCACCTCCGATGCGGATGGCGGTGAGGACTGCTTACCCCGAGCTTCGTACGCCTGGCGCTCAAGAATGTAGTAGTCAGACAGGGTCTTGGTCAGGGGCTGCTCTTTGCCCTTGGCCAAAGCGGTGACCTTCTTGGTGTTGAAAAGAGCCAAGGGAATCAGGTCAGGCTGCATGACGGCCATGGTCTCAAGGCACTCCGTGGCGACCATCGTGATCACTTCGCGGCGACGCAGGAGATTCTCGTTCTGAGCCACCAGCCACTTGGTGTTTTTCTTGTCGACTTTGCCCGCTAGCCAGACCTTGCATGCCTTAAACAGCTGAGCGGCTAGAGCCACCTTCTTTTGCGTATTGGCATTGGGGAACTCCTGTTCGTAGTACGCAAAAGCTCTGTCCACCAACGAGATGTTGGCGCCGCGTTTCTCGGGATTATTATCATAGCCCGTATTTATCAGGTACTGCTGATAGGTCATGATGATCTTCATTGGACTCCCTCCTATCTGTGTGAAAATTGGTATCGCCAGGACCGCGCGCCCACCGCCCTCGCATGCGGCCGGACAGGGGCGCCAATTCTGATGCGAGCTATCGGAGTTTATAGCGAACGCAGGCATTGCGCAGGATCATGTCCAAGATATCTAGATAGCTCAGTCCGGCAGCGTGGGCCATTTTCTGCAAGTGCTGGGAGTACCCGAGATCCGGATTTGGATTGACCTCAAGCAGGCGCACTTGCCCCTTTGCGTCGACACGAAAATCGACTCGGGCGTAATCACTGCAACCTAGCCGATTGAAAAGCAGGCCCGCGTACTCGTTGATCTCCAGAGTAAGCGCTTTGCTGATATCAGCTAGTTCATAACAGACGCTATCCCAAATGGTGCCATCTATGAATTTTGCTGCATAGGTATAAATTTTTGGCAAGTTATCAGGCAGTCCGGCAAAATTCACCTTCATGATCGGTAAATGATGTATATCCATTGAGTTACCGATCATGAATGCTGTGTACTCTTCGCCAGGCAAGTATTCCTGCGCAATAACTTTTCTATGCGGGTATTTTTTCTCCAGCTCTTCTAGCTTCATATCCAGCTGCTGCGGCGTGTAAGCCACAGAGTTTTGATCCAGGCCTTCGCTGCCATCGCCTGTCAAGAACTTTAGCATTACTGGCAAAATCTGGCTCGCCAGCGCGCGGCTTTTCTCATCGTTTTGCAATATTTCTCGCGGCGTCGGAACATCGATGCTCCGCGCGAGCGAGGTAACGACTAATTTATCATAGCAATTCGCTAAACAGGCAGCAGAGCAGCCGGTAAAGTGAATATTATGGAGCTCCAGATAACTGACCAACTGCATTTCTCGGTCAGGATTATTGAGAAATCCTGTATCGCATAAATTAAAGACCAAAGTCGGCTTCGCCTGCTCCAGCTCTGACAACATTTCCAGATGATTGTCATGAAATGAAAATCGATAACCAGATAATTGATTCAGATTTTTTTCGAATTGTTTGTTGCGATTGTTGAGCCGCGCGCTGAATGCCGCAAATTCCTCCTCGCTTTTCTCCGGCAGCGGAATTCTTGGATCCGGGAATATCACGGCGACATCTATAATAGACATTTACTTTCTCCATCGATTGGAAGAGTACGCAGTTTGTGTCATTCAGTCTTGCAGCGGTGCACCAAAAGTAACGAAACCATCGCTATCTGTATCGATTTCAACATCGATGCCTATCGGGATTACAGCGGTCGTCGCGCCGTGACTGAAATTAAAATCAACCAGGGTCGGCGGACCACTTTCGAAGTGGCGCCGAATTACCTCCTCAATCGAAAATGCGCCGACCTCATCTTGGGTTCGATCGGTAAACTCGCCAAATACTACGCCAGCCACATTTTCGAAGACCCCGGCAAGCCTGAGGTGCGTCAGCGTCCGATCGACATCATAACCATTGAAATCCGTATCTTCTAAGAAGAGAATGCTGTTTTCGATATATGGGAAATATGGCGTACCCAGCATTCCAGTCAAGGTTGCCAAATTGCCGCCGATCGCAACACCACGCGCTTTGCCGGAACAAACGACCCGCGGCAGCATATGGTTGCGTTGAAATGGAATATCTCGCCACGGCTTAGTATTCATAAGCAAGGCTAGCGCATCCTGAAGGGACGCGATACGCGCTTCTCGTTCATTGACACGGTTATTACGGACAGAACAATTTGGACCGTTGAACGTAACCAGGCCGGCCCGCGCCAGGATTGCGCTGCTGAGCGCCGTGATATCGCTAAATCCAATAAAGATCTTGGGCCGCTGGCGAATTCGCTCGAACGGCAGTCGCGGCAGAAGCTCTGCACACCCGTAACCACCCGAGCCGGCCCAGACGGCTTGAATCTCATCGGACTCCCAGGCCCACAGGAGCTCGTTGAGCCGCTCCTCGACGGGAGCTGAGAAATACGAATGATTCCTCAATCTCCGCACATTGGGACCCAATACAAGGTTCAGATTGGCGTTTTTAATGACTGTGATTGCATCTTTAAGATATGCAGAGTCAAGCGGACCCGCCGGCGCGATGACGGCCACGGTATCGCCGGGGCGGAGGCCGCGAGGTCGGATGATATCTAGCTTTGCCACTTGCGCTGCAGAGCACAGCAAGCGGCGTTCCATCACCGCGACAGACTTCGGGGCGAGCGCTTCCGAGGACGCCGGCTCCTCGCCCCATCACCTGGGTCTCCGGCGGCTCCGGCAAGGCGGCGTGCGCGCGATGAGCGCACGTCCGGCGCACTGCGACGTGGCTCGGATCGCGGTCGAAATAGGCGTCATAGAACGAGCTTTTCGGTCGGCATCGCGAAACGCGCCTTCGGATGAATAATAAAATTGAACGCGATGGAAATGCGGTCTTGATCTTCGAAATGCGGCGTGACCGAATGCCAGAGATAGGACGGAAAGATAATACCCATGCCCGAACGCGGAAACATCTTTACGTAGGTGTTGTTGGCCAGCTCAACCAGTGACGAGTTGAAACGCGGATCGTGTAAAATCAGAACGCCGGGGTCCTGCGCCCAATAACGGCGGCTGTCTCCTTGAACGAAAATATCGTTGGTGCATTTCCCGGGAATATCGACGTAATAAACACCCGATACATGGGCTTCATGGTTGTGCGCGGGAACATAGGCGCCCTTCTTGCTGTAGTTAGAAAACACCTGGACCTGCACGACAAATTCACCCGTAATATCCTCTGCTCTCAGCCACGAGACCATCCCGTCCCACATGAACTTTTTGAGCATGGCGATGGCAGGATAGCGAGCCGCGTAATCCATCATGTTTTCTTCATCGGCGATTTCGGCAAACTTTGCGTCGCGGTAGCGGTCTTCCGAACGGAACAATTGCCGCAGACCGTCGAGCATCGACGGATCGTCCGAATGTGCGGTCATAACCCTTGTCGGAAAGAAAAGTTTGTGCTCCCAGCTCGCGCCGAGCTTCTTGGCGCCATGAACCGTTTCACTATGGGGGCTCCCGCAGGGCTCCAACCGGAGCTCATTCAGCTCTTCTGCAAGCGGCATGCGTCTGCTCCTTATCGCTGGGTTATCGCGTGACGGGTTTGCCCCGGTTCACCAGGAGTCGTTCGCGGCGAATCATCCGATTCAGCTGATCGCGACTGATGCCCAGCACCGCAGAGGCGCGGGCGATGTGGCCGCTCTGCTCATCGAGCACCCGCTGCGCCTGGATCGGCGATGGCAGCGGCTGCGGCGTCCGCCGCTTGGATGGGAGTACGGGAATCGCGCGGTCCAGCGGGAGCGCTGTCTCTGCCTGGAGGGAGAAGCCCTTGCGCAGCGGGCAGATGATGTCGGCTGTGCTCTCTGCGATGGCGTGTCCAAGCAGGAATCCCACCTCAGACACATTGGTCACATAGTTGTGATGGACCAGCTGCTCGATCAGCAGCGGATGGACGTGCGGCTGCCCGCCTTTGATGAAGCGCTGCACATCCATGTCGCCCTGCGCCGCGTAGCCAGTCAGCAAGTGCCGGACGAGCATCGGAATGTCCTCCTTGTGCGAGTTGAGACTCGGCACCCGGATCTCGCGCTCGAAGCGGCGCTTGAGCTCATAGCGCATCCGCTCCGGACGGTTGGTGGCGCCCACCAGGCGGAAGTCCGAGCGATGGAGCTTCACCTCCTCCCCCAGGCGAAAATACTCCCCATGGCGCTCGGCAACGCGCAAGAACAGCGGCTGCACTTCTTCCGGCATGTCGCCGATTTCATCAAGAAACAGGGTCGATTCATGAGCCGCGCCGATCAAGCCGACCCGCTCCTCCATTCCCGGATTGGGGAAGTTTTTCTTGTTGCCGAACAGCAGCGCGGCGGCAAGGCTAGGCGGGATCGCCGCGATGTTATCGGCGATCAGCTTGCGACCATTGCGTCGCGACAGGTTATGAATCGCCTGCGCCGCCAGCTCCTTGCCGCTGCCGCTCTCGCCGGTAATCAGCACGTGATAATTGGTTCGCGCGTAGGTCGCCAGCCGCTCGCGCAGCCGCCAGATGGCCGGACTTTCACCGACGATGCCGTCTTGATCGGGCTTGCCGAACAGGCGCGCCCGTTCCTTGGGATAGTTGCGCAGCGAGGCCATGGTCGCCGGCCGCCGCGTGCAGTACAAAAGGAGCTGGTTGCGCAGATACAGAGTATCGCCGGGACGCACCAGCGCGTCCTGACACATCGCCTGATTGACCATCATCGGACAGCGGCCGATGTTGATCACCACCAGCCCATCATGACGCGGATGAAACTCGAGCTGCCGGCGCGAGATCGCCTCGCCGTAG
>CALFML010000455.1 GCA_937879845.1 uncultured Myxococcales bacterium | reverse complement strand
GACTCAATATGGCGGTTCGCACAGACATCGCTCCCAAAGCATGAGGCGGCTAAGGCGGGGCCGCGCCTTTGCATTGCTCCACCACCACCGTTCCGCCCTCGCGGACCCGGACCACGCGCGGCGCTACCGGCTGCCCGGGCCGGGCCCCACCGGATGCGCCGGCCCCCTGATCAATGACGTGTTCGCCGGCGCGCACCCACTGCACGATGCGCAGGCAGCGCCCGTCTACTTCCTTGGTGACTTCGATCCGACCAAGGTGCTGGCCAAGCCGCGTCACGGCCGCCCGCGCCGCGGCGGTGTGCTCCGGCTTGCGCTGCGACTCGGGCAGCTTGAGGTACCGATCGTACTCGCTCATCGCATCGAGGAAGCGGTTTAGCCCGTCGTGCACCCGCCCCTGCTGGTACCCAAGCTCGACCTGGGTCGGCCGCGACACCCGACCGCGCGGAATCATCGCGCGAACCTGATCGAGCATGTGCTGAGCCTTGGGATAGTCATGCTTGCCGATCGCTTCGGCCGCTTCGCCGAGGATCTGATCGGCATAGGACGACGGGAGCTGCACGGTCACGGTCGCGCCGGGGCCGACCTCGACCTCGCGCACGCCGCCGGCGTAGCGCACGCGGTGGACGCCGGCGCTGACTGAGATCTCGGCGGTCGCCGGCGACAGGATCTGCGCCGCTCGGCGATCGATCTGGAACCGGACCTTGTCCTCGCCCTCGATGCGCAGCACGCCGCGCGGGCCGCTGGCGGGCTCCCCGGCGTCCGCCGCATCCTGATCGAGCGGGCTTGCGGCATCGGCGACGCTCATGTCGACCTCGACCACCACCGGCCGCACTTCGCCGTCCTTGTGCAGAAGCGCAGCCGCCAGCGCGCCGGCGCGGGCCCGCACGCTCACGTCCGGATCGGAGAGCAGGCTGTAGAGCAGCGACAGCGAGGCATCGGTCGGCGCGCTCCGGTGCAGGGCGAACGCGACCTCGGCGACGCGCCGGCGCAGCGTCGGGCTGGAATCAAACCGCGCCTTCTGCAGGAGCGGCAGCGCCTCCGCCGGCGGCAGATCCGCGGCGACATCGAGGAGCGCCAGGCTGGTCGGCAGATCGCCGCGGCTCAGCAGCTCGCCAAAGCCGGCCGGCGGCGAGACCGCCTCTCCCATCTTCTTGAGCAGGCCGTAGGCGACGACGCTGTCGGCGCCGCCCTGGCCCAGCGCCTCACGCAGCACCGGCACCGCGTCGCGCACTTTCTGCGCCGCCAGCCGCCGCGCCGCCGCGAACCGCACCGGCGGCGCCTGATCGGTCAGCGCATCCACGAGCAGCGGATCGCTGGTCGGAACCGTCTCCACCACCAGCTTGCGAATCAGCGCGTCGGACGAGTTCAAGGCCTGGCGCAGGCGGTCGTGCTGGCTCTCATCGCCAAGCTGCAGCAGCGTGCCGCACGCCACCAGCTGATCCTCGGCGCTGCCCGTCTCGGTCAGCTGCTGCAGTCGGGTGTTGAGCTCGGCATCGACGGCACCGCTGTTGCCGATGGTATCGACGATGCGGCCGATGGCGCGCATGCCGGCCAGGCGCACCTCGGGCTCGGCGTCGTTTAGAGAGGTACGCAGGGCGAGCAGCGCGGTGCGCAGGCGCTTGCGTCCAAGGGCCGCGGCGGCGCTACGCCGAACCGCCTGCTGCGGATCCGACAGCGCCCGACTGAGCAGCGGCACCGCCTGATCGCTCTCGATATCGCCCAGGACCGCGGTGGCCGACTCGCGCACCAGCCAGCTGTCGTGCCCGAGCGCCGCTTGCGCCCAGCCCAGGCTCTGCTTGGCGATCTGATCCGGATCGCCGCCGGCGATCTGCAGGATCGCTCCCGCCGCCGCCTGCCTCAGCACCGGGGACACCTGCTTTTCATCCAAGATGTGGGTCAGCAAGATCGCGCCCTGGCGCCGACCGCAGGCGGCCACGCCCTCGATCGCCACCTGCCGCGCCGCCAGCGGCTCTTTTTCGTCCGTGGCGACCCGCAAAAGCCGCGAAAATCCCGACGCATCGCCGACCTTGGCCAGCATCAGCGAGGCCAGAAGCTGCTGCGGCCCCGGCGTCCGCGCCGCCTGCCCGAGCACCGCCATCGCCCGCTCATCGCCGATCCGCGCGAGGTTGGCGGCCGCCGAGATCCGGCGCAAGGTAAAGCCCTCTTCGCTCATGCGCGCGTGCAGCTGCTGCATCGCCTGGGCGTCGCCGCTCTGCGCCAGCTTGGATAGGACGCCAAGAAGCACGTCGTCGGGTAATGACTGCTTCTGCAGCGCCGCCCACAGCCCCGGCCGCGCCGACAGATCGCCGGTCTCGACCAGCAGCAAGCCGGCTCTCAGCTTGATGAGATCGTCGCCGCTGCTCAAAAGCTCGCGCAGGATCATGTTGCCGCGCGGGCTCTGCAGGCGGGAGAGCGCACCGCCGACGGCGACGCGCAGGCCCGGCTGCGGATTCTGGGTCAAGACCTGAAGCAGGGTCTCCTGGGCATCCGGCGCCCCGAGCACCCCCAGGGCCTCCGCCGCTGCCGCTTGCACCACCGGATCGGAATCTTTAAGGAGCGAAGCAATGCTGGTCCACTGCGCGCTGTCGCGGCTCAGCCCCAGCGCGTGTACGGCTTGGGCGCGCAGTGCCGGGTCTTGCGACCGCAGCCCGCTATACAAGGCGCCCAAGGCCCGCGCCCGCGGCCCCATCACATCGAGCTGCAGGTCATCGGTTTCCATGGTGATGTCGGACTGCGTCGGCGCCGGCAACAGGCGCTCGCGCAGCAGGTACGCGGAGATCCCCAGCGCCGACACGATGCCCAGGGTCAACAACATCACCCACGGCCACACGCTGCGCGGCGGCGGCGGCAGCGGCGGGCCCACCGCAGTCTGGGCGCCCGTAGCGGTCGGCGGCGGGGTGAGCTCGGCGATGACCTCCGCCATCGTCGGCCGCTTGTCGGCCTTGGCGCTGAGCATGCGGTGCACCAGCGCCCCGAGCTGCGGCGACACGCTGGGCTGCACCTCGCTTATCGACTTCGGCGTCTCGGCGAACGCCGACAGCGAGGTCTTGGGGAACGGCACCTGGCCCGAGACCATCTCATAAAGCATCACGCCCAGCGCGAACACGTCGGCCTTGCCGTCCACCTTGGCGGCGTCGCCGTACTGCTCGGGCGCCATGTACTTGGGCGTGCCCATGGTCGTGCCGACCGCGGTGGCAAACTCGCTGCCCTCGGGATCGACGCTCGGATCCGGGGCGGCGGCGGGCTGCGCGACCTTGGCGATGCCGAAGTCCAAGACCTTGATCCGCTCGCTGCCTTCGCCGGACGGGTCGACGATGAGCATCACGTTCTCGGGCTTGAGATCGCGGTGGACGATGCCGTTTTTGTGCGCGGCGAGCAGCGCTTGGGCGATCTGCAGCGCCCACGCCTTGGCCTTGATTTCCGGCAGCGGTCCGCAGCGGCGCTCGTGCGCCCGCAGCGACTCGCCCTCCAGGAACTCCATGATGATGTAGAGGGTGCCGTCGGGGAGCTGGCCGAAGTCGAAGATTTCGACGAGACCGGGGTGGCGGATGGTGTTGACGGCGCGCGCCTCGTTGAGGAAGCGGCCGGCGTAATCGGCGGTCCGGGCGAGCGGACCGTGCAGCACTTTCACCGCGGCGCGGCGGCCGATCTGGCGGTGCACGGCGGCATAGACCGCGCCCATACCGCCCTGGCCGATCTTGGCGCTGATGCGAAAGTTGCCGACCAGCTGGCCGGGGTGCAGGGCGACCACGCCGCCCACGCCGGGCTCGATCGGTGTGCCGCCGGTCTCAGCGACGCGCGATGGCTCAGCGCCGCCGCTGGACAGCTGCGTGGAGGCGAGCGCCATGCTCGGCGGCCGCGGCAGCGCGCCCGGGTACACGCCGGTGGGCACGTCGCTCATCGTGTACTCGGACTCCGTCTCCAGGGCTTTCGCGGGGCCCGGTGGCGGCGCCGCCGCGCTGGCGCCTATCGGCAGGCTGGAGGTCTGCTCCGCTTCCAGCTCGATTATCTGCTCCGGCGCGTCGTCATCAGGCGATGCCGGCGGCGCTGGCGGGGCCGGCGGCGCCTTGGCCGCGGGCGGGCGCGGCGTCGTGGTCGGGGCGATAGTCGGCATCTCCGAGATCAGATCGAGCTCGGGAGCAGCGGTCCTGGCGTGCGACCCGGGGTTTTTGCTCGGCGACTTGGGCGCGGCCTCCGGGACCATGTTCTCAGGCGGTCGCTCGGCGGCGGGCGCAGTATCTTGCGGGGATTTTACTGGTGAACGCTCGGCGAGCGCGGCCTCTTGCGGGGGTTTTGCCGGCGGTCGCTCAGCGGCAGGCGCGGCCACTTGCGGCGGGCTTACCGGCGGTCGCTCGGGCTCGGGCGGCGGCGAAACTGCCGACATCGCAGCCAGCGGCGCGGCCACCGGCACGGTGGGCATGATGTCGGTCAGCAGCGTGGGTACCGCGCTGGCGGGAGCCGCCGGACTCGGGGTTGCCTTCGAGGCGCTAGCTAGGCTCGGCGTGGTCTCGGACGCTTTGACGGGGCTCGGCGATGCCGTCACCGGGGTGGTACCGGATGCGGAGGCGGGGCCCATGACGGCCGTCGACTCTTGGGCCGGGCTTGCAGCCGTCGCCGGCTCTATTGCCGAACTTGGGGCAGTTGTCGACTCTTGGGCCGGGCTTGGGGCAACCGCCGCGGCGCTCATCACGCCTACCGGCTCGGTTGGCGGCTCGGCTGGGGGCGCGGGTTTCTCCGGCGCTGCCGGCTCCGAGGGGACTTTGGCCGGCGGCTCGGGCGGGGGCGGCTGCTTGGTCAGCTCAGAATGCTCACGCAGGGCAAGCCCACCGGGCAGAAGCGGCGCCGGCTCGACCGGCTCCGGCGGCCGCTCCACCTGCGGCACCGGGGGCGCGATCGGACGCAATGCCGGCTCCGTCGCCTGGCCGATCGGCATCCCGTACTTCGGCGTCGCCATGGACGGCGAAGGCAGCGGCGCCAATATCGGCGGCGGCGGCGGCAGCGAGCTGCTCGAGCGCGTAAGCGGTGGGTTGACCCCCGAAACGGATGCCGCCGG
This sequence comes from uncultured Myxococcales bacterium, assembly GCA_937879845.1. Classification (GTDB taxonomy): domain Bacteria; phylum Myxococcota_A; class Polyangia; order Palsa-1104; family JAEUJZ01; genus CALFML01. The sequence goes on along the minus strand of CALFML010000455.1, from coordinate 2,341 downwards.
CGGACTCGCAGCAAACGGCATCGACGGCCGATCGTCAAAGCGCACCGGCACGGCGCTCGCATGCGGCGGCGCGGACGCCCGCGGCCGCGTCCCGGGCAGCGGGCCCGGCACCGCTATCGTCGGCAGCTTCGGCGTCGCCGTCGAGGGCGGAGCCGACACACTGGAGCTGCCCGGCGCCAGCGAGCTAAGTTGCTGAAGGATCGAACCGACCTGCCCCATCGACGGACGATCGGCAGGGTTTGGCGCCAGCATGCGGTCGAGGATCGCCGCGAACGGCTGCAGCCACGAGGGCAGCAGCTGCAAAAGTCCCGTCTGCGTCGCACCGCTGGAGATAAATGACGCCGGCTCCGCGGTCACGTCGGCCAGGGCCACCGCGGGCAGACCACCGCTGCCCACCTCGTAGAGGATGACCCCCAGCGCGAACACATCGGCGGCACCGCCGGGCACCGCCTCGCCGCGCCGCAGCTCCGGTGAAAGATATGCCATCTGCGCCGGCGTCATCTCCGCCGGCCGCGGCCCCCGGCCGAGCGCATCGTGCAGGCCCAGGTCGAGCAGCTTGACCTGCTCCCCATCGGTGGTTCCTGGCGCCGCCGCGAGCAGGATCTTGCTCGGCCGCAGCCCCATGTGGCGGATGCCCAGACCGTGCGCCACGGCCAGACACGCCGACAGCTGGCGACCGATGCGCAGGGCTTTATTGGGCAGCGGCAGGCCGGCGTGGCGCTGCAGCTGGGCGCTCAGGCTCTCGCCGCCGACGAACTCGCTGGCCATATACAGCAGGCCGGTGTCGGTGCGGCCGCAGTCGAGCAAGGTCGGCTGCGCCGGATCGCGGCCGCCGGGACGGAGCATCGCGACGCTGCGCTCCGGCTCAAGCCGCGTGAGCGCGCGCATCAGCGCCTGCAGCCGCCCCAGCAGGTTGGCCTCCCGCGACAGCGCCGCCGTGAGCACACGAATGACGACGCGGTCGCCGGTCTGCCGGTGCACGCCCTCATATAGATTGCCAAGCGGGCTGTCGCTGAGGCGCCCAATGATCGTAAAGTTGCCGGCCTCCATCAGACTGCCCACCTCGCCAGTTGGCGGGAAGCTCCGCGCCAGGCACTTTTACGACGAGCCCAGCTAGCGCGCTGTGAGTCCCGACTAGCCCCGCGTGTCAGCTCAAACTTTTCCACTAGTATGACTTTAACCGATTTGCTCCTTACAAACTTGGTCTTGTGCATTTAAGCCTTTACCGGGCCTTTGTCAGGCTTTAGTCAGCGGCAGGGTTTTCACCAGTTTTTCCGGCGGTGAAACTACGAATTTGGCAAGGACCAACATTCTTGGAGTCGCGCGCTTTTAGGATGACTAGCTGGTGTGGGCAGCAGGGAAGTAGATGTGGGTTTTCTTGTTTAGTATTCAATCTCACAATACAAGGAGCCCAGTAGAGGACCGTCTAGGGCAGTGGTTCAGCGGCCCCGGAGCGCGACTAGGGGTGCTAAAATAGCTTCGACTTAATGCAGCCGCCTAGAAGCAGCAGGCCGGTTTCGCCTTCGGCAGCCTCTCTCGAGCTGGATCGGACCCTCGACTCCACCGGCGCCCCGAGTTCGTCGCCGGCCGCCTCTTTGGAGCTCGATCAGACCGCGGCCGATGCCCACGGGTCGCCGCCGAGCGCCGGGACCGAAGTGTTAGCGAGCGCCCCTTCCGGTTCATCGCTGAAGCTTCCGCGCCACGCCCCGAGCATGAGCAGCCGGCCGATGGCCGCCTCGCAGTCCGTATCCAGAGCGGGCGCAGCGAGCAGCAGCTCGCTTGGGGCGCCCAAGTCTCAGCCGGCCGAAGCGGAGGCGGCGGCCGGGGCGCAGGAAAATATCGGCCTGGAAAAAACAATGGCGAGTGCCAGCTCGCTGCCGCCGCTGGATCTGGACCCGGTGAGCGGTGCCGGACTCATGCCCGACCTGCCCAAGGTCAGCGACTCGATCAAGCGGTTCAACCAGACGCCGCCGGAGCTCGTCGACTCGCTGCGCCGCAGTCGTCCGCCCCCGCTGGCCGATGACGAGCTGCCGCGCGGCGCCAGCATCGGCCGCTACATCGTCGTAAGCTGCGTCGGCAGCGGCGGTATGGGCGTAGTCTACGCCGCCTACGATCCCGAGCTCGATCGCAAGGTCGCCACCAAGCTGCTGCGCGCCACCGCCGGCGGCACCAGCGGCCAGGGACGGGTGCGTCTCATGCGTGAGGCGCAGGCGATGGCGCGGCTGTCGCACCCCCAGGTCATCGGCGTGTTCGATGTCGGCACCGTCGGCGATCAGGTCTTCATCGCCATGGAGTTCGTCGACGGCGGCACGCTGACCAAGTGGCTGACCGAGGCGCCGCG
>CALFML010000454.1 GCA_937879845.1 uncultured Myxococcales bacterium | reverse complement strand
TCAGGCTTAAAACTCCCTCCGAGGGAAGGCCGGGTGAATCCGTCCGTGCTGCCTCGGCGGCGCGTGCGGATGGATTCTGCCCATGCGGAGGTGCATCGAGGCGTTGCGATGGCGTTTTTCCCGCTCGACCCTCCGCCAATATCGTATAATCAGCCGCATTCCTTGATGCAGCGGGATGGGGGCCTCGCATGAAGCGCAACGAGATGACGACCGAGACCGGATCGCTGTTTCTGGATCCTCAAGGAATTGTTCACGTTACCTCCTTTCCCGGCGTCGAGGAGACGCTCGCGCAGGCGCAAGCCAGCGTCGCGGCGATCCGCAAGGTCAGTGAGAATACGGCGCGGCCGCTGCTGCTCGACATGCGTCCGATCCGTTCGCAGCGGCGCGAGGTCAGAGACTATTACAACAGCGCTGAGACCGCGGCCGCATACAAGGCGGTGGCGATCCTGGTCAGCTCGCCGATCAGCAAGATGATCGGGAATATCTTTATCGGCATCGGCAAGCTGCCGGTTCCGACCAAGCTGTTTTCTGGGGAGGCGGAGGCACTCGATTGGCTGAAGACCTTCCTCAGCTAAACCCCGAGCCGGCCGCTTCCGGCGAGGGCCGCCTGGCGCAAGTCTTGTCTGGAATCGCCCGGCTCTCCGCCGGAGATTTGACGGCGCCGATTCCATCCGGCGGGTCCGGGGACGAACTGGATCAGATAGCGGACGCCCTGAATCGGCTGGCCGGCGCGGCGGCGGCACGGCGCAGCGCATCGCGGCAGCACCTGGAGGCGATCCTCGAGGTGATGCTCAGCATGCTGGCGCTCGATTTCTCCAAGAAAGCGCCGATGATGGGAGTGGATGAGGCGGGCCTGGATGCGCTGGCGTTCGGACTAAACAACATAAGCGATGAGCTGGCGAGCTCCATGGTGTCGCGCGCCTACGTGGACAACATCCTCGACTCGATGCTCGATCCGCTGATGGTCCTTGACTCGGACCTGGCCGCGCAGCGGATAAATCACGCGGCGCTGCAGCTGTTCGGCCACTCGCGAGTCGACTGGAGCACGCTGCCGCTGGCGACGCTCCTTGGCAGCGAATCGCTGGCTGCCCTGATGGCCCAGGCGCTCAAGACGGAAGAGCCGATCACCAACCTTGAGATCCTCTGTCGTTCGCGCGACGGCCGGGCCGTGGATATGACTCTGTCCGCTTCGCCGATGCGCGATGGGGCCGCGGTCAAGCTGGTCTGCGTCTTTCGCGATATCACCGCGAGCAAACGCGCCGAGGCGGCGCAGCTGCAGAACCTGCGGCAGGAAGAGATCATCGGCGCGCAGCGCGCCGTGATTGCCGAGCTGTCGATTCCGCTCATTCCGATAAGCGACCGGATTTTGGTGCTGCCGCTTATCGGCAGCGTGGATGAGCAGCGGGCGGAGCGCCTGATCGAGACCTTGCTCACCGGCATCGTCGAGCGGCGGGCCGAAGTGGTCATCCTCGATATCACCGGGGTCGCCGCGGTGGATGCTCCGGTCGCGGCTCTGTTTCTGCGGGCCGGTCAGGCGGTCAAGCTGCTCGGGGCGCGGTTCATCCTGACCGGCATCCGCACCGAGGTCGCGCAGACCCTGATCCGGCTCGGTATCGATCTGAGCGTCGTGCTTACGCAGAGCACCCTGCAGAGCGGAATCGCCACGGCGATGTCCCAGAGCAAGCCTTCTGGCAAGGCGCTATAAGGAAGGCGGCGGAGCCGGACCCCGTGATGCGGGGGCGGAGCGCGGCGCCTACTGCCCGGCTTGCGCCGCGCGCAGCTCCGTGACGGCGTTACCGCTCTCGCGAGCGGCTACCGCTGCTTGGTGCGGAGCTGTTCACGCTGAGCGGCCAGCCAGGCAATCGCTTCTTGGTGGGTCGCGCAGAAGTGCACCGGGCTCGAAGGCTTGCCGGCCAGGCGCGCAACATTGATAAGCAGGATCGTCATGGCCCGCACCGCCATGCTGGCACCAATCACCGCGGTTGCACCCGGCACCATGCGCTCGCGGCTCTTCTCGCTGGTGTAGCGGCGGGCCTCAGCGGTCAGGCCGGGGCCATCGCGGTTGTCGAAGGCCGACAGAACGTACCCATGATCCCGCTCGATGGCTTCGGCTACAGAAAACATGCACTGGGCGTCAGCCAGGGAAAACGGTCCATGGACTTCAAAGTAGGCGAGGTCTCCCTCGCGATAGTAGCGATGGCTACCTTGTGAGCACCATTGCGGCATTGGCGCATAGCCATCTTAGTATATTGCCGCGCCGCTGTCGATCGGCCGCAAGGTGCGCAGCGCCGGCCGGCACTGTTCTTAGCCGGCGCGCGATTGACTATGCGGCGCGCGCGGTCTGCCTCGCTGCCTGCGTGCGGCTTGCCAAACCGGCCCGCCATCGCGCGTAATAGGTGATGGAGCATGACCAAGACCGATGACGCCGTGGATGTCGCCGCCTGCCTCCAGGCGCTCTGCGAGCCCGACCCGCAGGCGCGGTGCGATGCGGCGGTGGCGCTGGGCGGAGCGTGGATTGCCGCGGCCGATGGCTTGCCGGAAAATGAAGCGCTGCTGGATGCGCTGGCACGCGCGGACGCCGCGCATCCGGGAGTCGCCGATGCGTTCTACGAGACCGTGAAGTTTGACCTCGGAAATCGCGGCGACTTTCGCCGCGATTTCAAACCGTGGATGCTTCGCGTACTCAAGGCGCGCCGCGAAAACCGCGAGCTGGATACGCCCGTACCCGGCAACGATCTCGAATTCCACGCCCACGAAGCGTTCGACAACGACGGACCGGCGCTCGAAAGCCTTCTAGGATGGGGCTACGTCGATGTGGTGAGTTTGGCGCTCGATCACTTGGCGGTGCCGCCCCGGCACGCGATCGCGCTTTTGACGGCATTATTCAACGAGCACGGACAGGCCTGGTGCGGCCCCGCGCTCGCCCTGCACTTCGGCGAGCTCCTAAAGCCCGTGATCGCATCGTGGCCCAAACTGAAGCTCGGCCCCGTCGCCGCCGTCATGCACGCCAGCGACTATGCGTACCGCCGCTTGTGGACCGCGACGTGGATCTTTCCCCAGCCGCCCGCTCCTTTATCGGCGCTGCCTGTACACGACCCCGCCGCGCTCGTGCGCCTGCTCGCCGCGGCCGGCGTGACCATCGGGGAGCAGGAAGCGTTGCTCGATCACGCGCAGATCGAGCACATTCCGGTGCCCAAGTTCAGCGGCAGTGAACGCCGGCGGTACGCGCCGCGTCCCGACCTTGTGCTCGATGTGGTAATCGCAAAGACGCCGGGCACGGTGAACGCGCTGCGTCTTTTGCGCGCCCGGGCGCCGATAGACCCGCCACCCGCCGAAGCTTCTCAAAACCGTAGCGAGCCGATAAAGCCGCGGCGGCGGCGCGGCGCAGCGTCCGGGTCGTGAGCGGCGGCTTCGCTCAGCCTTTTGCGTACCAGGCCTTGACGCCGGCGTGATCGCGGACCGCATCATGGACGCGGATGAGCCGCGGATAAGCCGCGAAGATGGTCGCAGGGATGTAATCGACCTTGCCGCCGATGAACCAGCGCACGGCCATGTGCAGCTTCAGATCCACGACATGAATCTTGTCTCCGGCGAAAAACGGACCGCTGCCGAGCTGCTTTTCGGCATTTTCGGCCCATACCGGCAAAAATGAGGCCACCAGGGCTTCGCGCGCCCGCCGCTTCTCCGCATCGTCCTTGATGCGGATCGTCGGCGCGACTTGCGCGCGCATGTCCTCGACATGGTGCATCATCGCCTCGTGCTGGGCGGCGGTGAAGTCATCGGTCGGATGCAGCCCGTGGCGGCGGCCGATGAGCACCAGGATGGCGTTGGTCTGGGCGAGCACGGGGCGGCCCGGCTCCTCATAAATCGGGATGCTGCCAAAGGGGGTCTTGGGCTTGAGGATTTGCCAGTCGGGGGCCTGGAGGCGTACGTCTTCAAAGTCGACGCCCGCCAGGTGGAGCGCCAGACGGCACTCTTCCCCGCGGCTCACCGGCGCATCGAAATAGGTCAGCTTGGGTTTGCTCATGCGTCTTTTTTACACGCGAACGCAGCGGCTGGCGAGGAGATAGTCGGCTATTTCGGTTTGATTCGAGCGGCCTTGTCTGGCTGGATAACAGATGCCGACCGCTTTGCTGCTGACGACATCTGCAAAGCGGTTGGCGGAGCGGTGGGGGAAGGGCGGGGGACCGGTCGGCGATCTTAGTTCGTGGCGAAGCAGTAGAAGCGGCCGGCGCCGCCGACCGAATTGAGCTGCGCCGCGCTGCAGCCCGGCGTGTTGTGCGCCGAGTTCCACGAAGTCGGAGCGGCACCGCCGCCGGCCCGGTTGTAGTGCCCAACCGTGGCGATGTCCGTGGTGTTGGCGCTAGTCCAGTTGTTGCACGTCGCCGTGCCGTTGACCATGCCCTGGGCGGTCGAGCCGGTGAGGATGTCGTGCTCGTTCGGATTGGCCACCGGAACCGTCGCCCCGGTTTCGTCCACGCCCGTCGTGGCGCTGATGCCCATGGTCTGCTGGTGGAGGTCGGCCACGTCGTTTGCGATCTTGACCTGCTTGGCGTTGTACCAGGGGCCGGAGCCGATGCGGTCGCGCGCGTTGACGGCCTGCATGCCGTTGATGGCGGCGAGGCTCAGGTAGGCCGCCCATTTCTTTCCGCCCGCGCCTACCGCGGTCGCCAGCTGCTGGCAGATTGCATCGGCGCCGGCGATGCCGCCGAGGTCGCCGCTGCCCTTGCGGCTGGTGATGAAGAAGCTCAGGCTCGTTCCGGTGGCGAGATCCGCGCCGGTGGCGCTGTCCGGGTTGGCGGTGCTCTGATCCGCCGCCGCCGCCATATCGACGGTTTCGTTGGTGGAGTTGGATGAACAGGCGCCCAGCGTACCGGCCAGACACAAGAACGCTCCAAGTATGCGATGGTTCATATGTATCCTCCTAGTGGTTCTATCTGCGATTAAACAGGGACCTAACATGATACATGGGCTCGCATAGCAGCGCACCAATTCTCCGCTCGCGCTAGTTGCCTAATATCTTCGCCGCTCGGGTGTCGCCCGTTCGGGGGTCGCCCGTTCGGGTTTTTGCCCCGACTCAGCCCCGGAACCGCTGCAGCGTGCGGGAGCCGAGCTTTTGCCGGTGCGCCGCCGAGGCCAATGCCTGGACGGAGGGCGCGCAGCCGAACTCGCGGCGGAACGCATCGGTGAAGTGGCTGTGCGAGGAGAAGCCGACCGCGAGCGCCAGCTCCGTGAGTCGACCGGCCGAGCCCGCGAGGCGCAGCAGCGCCATACGCAGTCGAATCCGCGTCAGCTGCCGGTGGATGGTCTGTCCGGTCACCGCGGTGAAGACGCGGCTCAGATGAAACGGCGAGCTGCCGCAGGCGGCGGCCAAGGACTCTATCGTGAGGCGCTCCGCGTAGCGGGTGGCGAGCAGATGCTGCGCTTGCTCCGCCAGCGCGCGGCGAGCCGGAGAGGGCTCGGGCGCGGGCTCCGCGCGCCGGCCCGCATCGCTCAGCACGCGGCCGAGCAGCGCCAGCGCCCGTTCCTCCACGGCCAGCCGGTCCGAGGCCTGCAGCAGCTGGCCATGCAGCAGCGCCGCATCCGCCGAGATCGGCACAAACCGCGCGGACACCCGGGGCACGAGCTCCTCTGCCAGGGCTCCGCGCAGCACGATGGCCGTCGCGCGCTGCGGACAGGGCTCGGGCACGCTCATGCGGTACTCATCGCCTACGGCATTGAGCGTCGCCGTGGTCACATCGACCAGGCGCCGCTCGCGACCGATCGCGCGCAGGTGGGCGCCCTCGCGCTGCAGACCCAGCTCGACGTGGCGGGTCACCTCGCCCGCCGCATCGAGGACTCCACCGGGACAGCGCCACTCGCCGACAAAGATCTCCCGCCCCAAAAGGAGCGGGCGCGCGGAGAAGCCGAGATCCCAGTTCGTATCCATGTGCCCTGCGCCCGGACTTTACCACCGATGCGCCTTGTCCGGTACCCCTTCGCCGCACGGCCTGCCGGCGAAAATTATTCGGCGAGCAAGATCCTGACAGCGGCAAAAACGCCGCCTTCCTACACTGTCCGTATGCGAACCAAGCTCCTTCTCTCCTGCGTTCTTTTTACCGTCCTCGCTGCCTGCGCTCATAAGCCGAGCGGCAACACCAAAGTCCCAACGATTGCCCCGCGGCCCGAAGATGTCGCCTCGATCGACGGCTTGATGCGCGCATTCTACGACGTGATCAACATCGCTCCGGATGCACCGCGGCAGTGGGATCGGGACCGCACGCTGTACGCCCCATGGATACGCTTTGTCGGCCGCGGCCGCGGTCTCAACGTATACGACCATCAGTCCTTGGTCGATGACACCGAGCCCATGGTGCAGCGCGGCTTCCGTGAACGGGAGGTCCACCGCATCGTACGCCAATACGGCAACATCGCGCAGATCCAATCGGCCTATGAGACCCTGAGCGGCCCCCGCTCCGAGCTGTCGCGCGGGGTGAATTATCTTCAGCTTTATCATGACGGCGCCCGCTGGTGGGTGGCGAGTGTGATATGGCAGTCGGAGAGTGCCGAGCATCCGATTCCGCCGGAGCTCGCCGGTGCCGCCGCCGCCCGCTAGCGAACTTGGGAGTCGGCGCGCGACCGTGCGCCGAAGGGGTAGGCCCCTGCCGGCGCGCATGGTATCGTGGCGGCATGCGCGGGACGAATGGATTAATGTTGGTGCTGCTCGTGCAGATGTTGCTGAGCGGCGCTCATGCGGCGATGGCAGCTCCTTTGCCCGGAGCCGTCCGCGATCGTTTGCCGCAGGCTGCTTTCGCTGCCGTCTACCGCGAGGACTGCCGCGCCTTTGCTCCGAACGCAAGCTGCGAGCTTGCCGGCGACCTCGATGGGGATGGAAAGACTGATCGCGTCTTCAAGATCCGGACGCGCAAGGGCGGCAAGGCCGGCATCGCCATCGCCTGGGCGGACGGCCGCTACAGCGTGATCGGCGCCGGCGCGTCAACCCTCCGTGTCCGGACGGAAGTCTATGCGGATGGAACCAAGGAGGCAGAGGTCGCGCTGACCGAGCCGATGGAGCTCGGGGGCATCACGAACTGGAAGATCCTGCCGCCGGCGAAGGAGGGTTTTGTCAGCCGCCCGGACAATCCCAAGTCGGTGTATAAGGCGCCGGCGGTGGTCGGCCACGGCATTTTCATAGACGGAGGCGACGCCGCGGAGATGCTATATTGGGACGGCGGCCGCTGGCGCTGGCTCATCCTCGGCTTCTAATCCCGGCCCGGGCATCGCCCTTCTATCCCTGAGCTGTCCGCAGGTACGCCTCCGGCCGCTTGGTTCGACGGGTCCGCTGCGCCCGGAATCTATCAGGCTTAAAACTCCCTCCGAGGGAAGGCCGGGTGAATCCGTCCGTGCTGCCTC
>CALFML010000453.1 GCA_937879845.1 uncultured Myxococcales bacterium | reverse complement strand
CCAGCTCGGCTTTGTCGCGGTCAAAGCGAGCGTGGAGCTTCCCACCGGCTTCGTCGCCCCGCCGCGCCCCGAGGCGCCGAGCACGGTGGTGACCGTGCACCGCACGAGCCTCGACGGGGTGGCGCGGCCGGGGGCGGGCTCCTATCGGCTGCTGGCGCTGGTCCAGCCCAAGACCACGACGCCGCCGGCAGAGCTGCCGCTGCGCGAGCCGCCGGTCGCCGCCGGCAGCAACAAGCCGCAGCCCTATCAGACGCCCGGCGATCGCCTGCGGCCGCGCTGGCAACCCGACTACCGATTGGAGGCAGTGCTCTCAAGCTGGGAAGACGGGCAGCAGCTGGCCGCCGGCGCCCTCACGCACGATGACAAGGGGGAGGCGTTCGTCACGCTGCCGACCCTGGCTGCCGGCGCCTACCGCCTCCGCTACGAGACGACCGACGAGTTTGGCGCCAAAGCCCAGGCCTGGCGGGAATTCATCGTCGGCGGACCTAAAGCCCAGGTCGCCGCGCCGCTGGTCGCGCAGCTGGAGAAGTCCGCGGTCCGGGTCGGGGAGACGGCACGCCTGCTGCTCACTTCTGGGCTTCCGGATCAGACGCTCATCCTCGACCTGTTCCGCGACGGGATTCTGCGCGAGCGGCGGGTCCTTGCGGCCGGCGCACCGGCGCTCATCGAGCTGCCGATCACCGAGGCCGAGCGCGGCGGCCTGGGAATCGTCGCCTGGATGGTCCGCGACCACCAGTACCTGTCCGAGCACCTGAGTCTCACCGTTCCCTGGGACAACAAAGAGCTGCGCCTGGCTTTTTCGACCTTCCGCGACAAGCTGCGGCCGGGCACGCGCGAGTCGTTCCGCATCACGGTGAAAAGCCCCACCGGTCAGCCCATGGGTCCGGGCCTGGTCGAGCTGCTCGCGTATATGTACGATAAGAGCCTGGATCTGTTCGGCCCGCACTACGCGCCGAACGTCGCGTCGCTGTACCCATCGCGCTCCGGGGTCGGCTGGGCGCGCACGAACCTGGCGCAGACCTATCCCATGTGGATCGTAAATCATCAGGCGCCGCTGCCTTCGGAGCCGCCGCTGCAGCCGGCCTCTTTGGTGTTTTTCGACGGCTACGGAATCGGCGGACCGGGACAGCGCGGCGGACTGCACTTTGGCACCCAGACGATTGCCCTGCGCTCCGCGGTGAGCGTGGGTGGACCGCCGCCGCCGCCGCCCCCTCCCCCGCCCGCCGCGCCGCCGGCGCAGGCAGCGCCCCAGCCCGACGCCGCGCGCAGCAAGAACAGTGACTACAGAGTGCAGGAAAGCGCCGCGACTACGCCGCCCGTGGAGGGACGCGGTCCGGAAGCGGCGCAAGAGGGTCCGCCGCTGCGCAGCAACTTTGCCGAGACCGCGTTTTTCTATCCGCGCCTGCTCACCGAAAAAGACGGCTCGGCGGTCATCGAGTTCCAGGTGCCGGACTCGGTCACGGCGTGGAGCGTCTGGGTGCACGCGGTGACGCAGGACCTGGCCGGAGGCCGCGAGAACAAGGTCACCCGCAGCATCAAGGAGCTGCTCGTCCGTCCTTATCTGCCGCGGTTTTTCCGCGAAGGCGATCGCGCCGATCTCAAGGTCCTGGTTAATAACGCCGGCGACAAGCCGCTGTCCGGAACGCTGCGTCTTGACATCAGCGAACCCGATGCGACCGCGAGCCTCCTGTCCCTGTTCGGCGTCACCGCCGCGCAGCAGCCGTTCCGCGTCGAACCCGGCAAGAGCACCGCGCTCACCTTCCCGGTCACCGCGCCGCGCAAGGTCGGCAGCTATGCGTTCAAGGTCGCGGCCACCGCCGGCGATCTCGGCGACGGCGAGCTGCGGCCGCTGCCGGTGCTGCCGAGCCGCTTGCACCTGTCGCAGTCGCGCTTTGTCACGCTCAAAGATAAGGACAGCCGGACCCTGACTTTCGCGGATCTGGCCAAGAACGACGACTCGACGCGGGTGACCGAGCAGCTGGTGGTGACGCTGGACGCGCAGCTGTTTTACACCGTGCTCAAGGCCCTGCCCTACCTCATCGAGTACCCGTACGAGTGCACCGAGCAGACCCTCAACCGCTTCCTCTCCACCGGCATCGCCGCGTCGCTGTTCGCGCAGTATCCGGCGATCGCCAAGATGGCCAAGGAGTTCTCGCAGCGCAAGACGCCGCTCGATCCGTTTGCCCACAGCGATCCCAATCGCAAGCTGACGCTGGAGGAGTCGCCGTGGCTGCAGACGGCGCAAGGCGGACGGACGCCGGAGCAGCAGCTCGTCAATGTTCTGGATCCGGCGGTGGCGCGGACGCAGCGGGACAGCGCCCTTTCCAAGCTCCGCAAGTCGCAGCTGCCAAACGGCGCCTTCCCGTGGTTTTCGGGCGGACCGCCCTCGGCGTTCATGACTTTGTACCTGATGCACGGCTTCGCCAAAGCTTCGGAGTTTCAGGTCGAGGTCCCCAAAGACCTCGTGCAAAAAGGCTGGCGCTATCTCGCCGAGACCTTCCGCAGCGACTTTGCCGCGCGGCTTGTCAAAGACGATGTCGGCTGGGAGTTTCTGAGCCTCCTCAACTACGTCGCCTCGGCGTATCCGGATGCGTCGTGGACGGGCGGCGCGCTGACGCCGGAGGAGCGGCAGAAGATCCTCGATTTTTCGTTCAAGCACTGGCGGCAGCACTCGCCGTACTTGAAGGGTCTATTGGCGCTTACGCTAAAGCGCATGGGGCGCAAGGCGGACGCGGATCTGGTGTGGGCGAGCGTCATGGACTCCGCCAAGACCGAGCCGGATCAGGGAACGCACTGGGCGGCCGAGGACCGCTCGTGGCTCTGGTACAACGACACGATCGAGTCGCATGCCTTCGCCCTCCGAACGCTCTTGGAGCTCAGCCCGCAGGACAGCCGCCGCGACGGGCTTGTGCTGTGGCTCCTGCTCAACAAGAAGCTCAATCAGTGGAAGTCGACCCGCGCCACCGCGGAGGTCATCTACTCGCTGGTCCACTATCTCAAGCTGACCGGCGGTCTCGGGGTGCGCGAAGAGGCGACGGTCACGGTCGGCGCGCAGCAAGAGCGCTTCGTCTTTGAGCCGGACAAGTACGTCGGCAAGACGCAGGTGGTGATTCCGGGGCCGCAGGTCGATCCGCGCACGAGCTCGACGATCACGGTGCAGAAGCCGAGCAAGGGAATCATGTTCGCCTCCGCCACCTGGCACTTCGCGACCGACCGCCTGCCGACCGAGGATCGCGGCGATTTCTTCCAGGTCTCACGCACGTACTTCCGGCGTCAGAATACCGGCCGCGAGTTCACCCTGACTCCGCTTGCGGAAGGTGCGGTGATTGCGCCCGGCGATGAAATCGAAGTCCAGCTGTCGCTGCGCAGCAAGCACGAAGCCGAGTACGTCCACCTGCGCGACCCGCGGGCGGCGGGTCTGGAACCGGAAAACGCGGTCTCCCGCTACAAGTGGGATCTGGGCATCGGCTTTTATGAGGAGGTCCGCGACAGCGGAGCGAACTTCTTCTTCGAGCACCTGCCGGCCGGCCAGTACACCTTCAAGTACCGCCTGCGCGCCAACCTCGGCGGCACCTTCCGCGTCGGACCGGCGGTCGTCCAGTCGATGTATGCGCCGGAGTTCACCGCCTACTCCGCCGGCCACGTCCTGACCATCGCCGCCGGCAAGTAAGACGCGGCTTGGGCCGCTCCCTATCGCCGCCGCTTTCTGATACGGTGACAGCCATGAGATGCAGGGCTGCGATCGCCGTGCTCAGCGTGCTAGGCCTTGTCGCGTGCGAGGCGACGCAGCGGCGTCCCAGCTCGGGGCCCGCGCAGCTCTCGGCGGGCGACGGCAAGCTGCAGAGCAACGTGCTGCGGTCGGACTATGCCGGCTCGGCGGCTTGTGCAAAGTGCCACGCCGACATCTATGCGCGCTGGCAGCGCTCGCCGATGCACAACATGACCCGCCTGCCAGATCGGGCGGCAATCGCGACGCCGTTTGCCGACACGGTCTTCCACTTCAAAAACGATCGCGTGGTGCTGTCGCAAAAAGACGGCGCGCGCCTTTTGCGCATCGAGTCGCCGCGGTTTGGCGACCACCTGTTCCGCATCACCAAGGTCATCGGCGGCCACCACCGCGAGGACTTCGCCGGCATCGAGCTGCGCCCGACCGATCTTTTGCCGCTTAGCCCGTCGCAGGATGAGCGGGTGATGCCGATCTCGTTTATCCGCTCGTCGCACCAGTTCCGCTACAAGGGCTACTCGGTGATGTCGCCGGAGCGGCCGGGTCTGCGGCCGGGGGCGACGTGGAATCGGACGTGCATCTTCTGCCACAACACGGTGCCGTATCTCTCGACGGTTCTTGGGGCGCTTGCGGGGCCGCAGACGCCGCCGTACCAGGGCGAGGTCGTGGACGCGCTGCTCCCGGCCGAGCGCCGGGTGAACTTCGTCGTCACCGATGAACCGGGCCTGCGCCAAGCGGTGGTGGACGAGCTCACGTTCCTGCAGCGGCGCGGGGCCGGAGAGCTTGCCGCGCAGCCCCTGGACGCGGTGCTACAGCAAGGGGTGCGCGGCACCCGCAACCTCTTCCAGCAGCGCCACCTGGTCGAGGTCGGAATCGGCTGCGAGTCATGCCACGGCGGCAGCAAGGAACACGTCCTTACGCCCGGCAAGCGCCCGAGCCTGACCGCGCGCAGCCGCTTATTCGCCGTCCGTCCGGAGCTGCAGAGCCACGCGCAGCAGGTCAATCGGGTGTGCGCGCGCTGCCATCAGGTGCTGTTTTCGCGCTACTCCTTCACCTGGGAAGGCGGGCTGCGCGGCCTCAATCCCGGCGGCAGCAACATCAACTCCGGCGAGGCGCGCGACTTTTTGCTCGGCGGGTGCGCCAGCCAGATGAGCTGCACCACCTGCCACGATCCGCACGCGCCCGACGACGAAGCCGAGCGCCGGTTCAAGGAGCTGCAGGGCCCGGCGGGCAACGCCATCTGCCTCCGCTGCCACCCGCAGTTTAAGACGCCCGAGGCGCTCGCCGCCCACTCGCACCACGATCCGAGCGGCCCCGGCGGCCTGTGCATGAACTGCCACATGGTCAAAAAGAACATGTCGCTCGACACCCAGCTCGGGCGCTATCACCGCATCGGCAGCCCGACCGATGAGGCGCGGGTGCTCGGCGACCGGCCGCTGGAGTGCGCGGTCTGCCACACCGATCGCAGCGTCGCCGCGCTGACCGCGGACATGGAGCGCTGGTACGGCAAGACCTACGACCGCGAGGCGCTGCAGCGGCTCTACGGCGACCTGGAACAGAACGTCCTCATGGCGACGCTCAAGCGCGGCAAGCCGCATGAGCAGGTGGTGGCGATCGCCCTTTTGGGCCGCGATCGCCGGCGCGAAGCCGTGCCGATGCTCCAGCAGCAGCTTGTGCACCAGTACCCGCTCTTGCGCTACTACGTGCAAAGAGCGCTGGAGCAGATCACCGGCGGACCGGCGCCGGCGGACTTCGATCTCCACCAGGACAACGCCAAGATCCTCGCGGCCGCGGCCAGCTGGCTCGGCGCCACGGCAAACCCGACGCCGACACCGACCCCCGCCACCCCGGCAGAACGCACGACCGCTCCGCCGGTTGCCGGTTCAGACGAAGAGTAGCGGCCGGCAAGGGGGGCGGCAGGCCGCCTGAGATCTCATCTGCTAGCGGGCAGTTGCGAAACGTAGCGAGCGGCGCGAGCTCGCGCTCAGGTGTGCAGAGCAGCCGCGCGGCGGCCCTGCACGACCGGACGCGAAATCGCGCCGCGTCGTCGTTTTGCGGTTGCCTGCTAGGCGCGCTCGACCAGGGCCGCAGCGCCCATGCCGCCGCCGATGCACATGGAGACGATGCCGTAGCGGCCGCCGCGCCGCCCGAGCTCGCGCAGCACGGTCAGGGTGAGGCGGGCGCCGGTGGCCCCAAGCGGGTGGCCGATGGCGATCGCGCCGCCGTTGACGTTGAGCCGCTCGTCGGGGACCCCGAGCTCGCGGGCGCAGTATACGGCCTGGCTGGCGAAGGCTTCGTTGAGCTCGAACAGGTCGATGTCCTCGATCTTCAAGCCGGCTTTGTGCAACAGCTTGCGGATTGCCGGCACCGGACCGATGCCCATCACATCGGGGGCGACGCCGGCCACCGCGAAGCCGCGAAAGTAGCCGAGCCGCGGCCGGTCCCCGGCTTTTTCCCGCGTCGCCAGCACCAGCATCGCCGCCCCATCGGTGAGCGGCGAGCTGTTGCCCGGGGTCACCGAGCCGCTCGGATCGAAGGCGGGCTTCAGGGTCGCAAGCTTTGCGAGATCGGTGTCGGCGCGCGGCAGCTCGTCGCGCTCCACCCGCAGCTGGCGCGGCTTGCCGGTCTCGTCGAAGACCGTGGCCTCGATCGGCATGATCTCGCCATCGAGGGCGCCGGACTTCTGGGCGGCCGTCGCGCGCTGGTGGCTGCGATAGGCAAACTCGTCCTGGGTCTGGCGCGGCACGTTGAAGCGGCGGGCGACGTTCTCCGCCGTCACCCCCATCGGCGTGTACAGCGCCGGCTGCTCTTCGACCAGGCGCGGGTTGAGCGACACCTTGGCGCCGGTCATCGGGATCATCGACATCGACTCGACGCCGCCGGCGACGCCGACTTCGATCTGGCCGGTGGCGATACGGTCGGCGACGATGGCCACCGCCTGCACGCCGGAGGAGCAGAAGCGGTTGATGGTCATCGCCGGGACCTCGACCGGCAGCCCGGCGCCGACCGAGATGAGGCGGGCCACGTTCATGCCCTGCTCCGCCTCCGGGAAGGCGCAGCCGATGACCACGTCCTCGACCTCGCCCGGACTCACCTGCGAGCGCTGCAGCGACTCGCGCACGGTCGCGATCCCGAGATCATCTGGCCGGGTATCCTTGAGCGAGCCCTTCACGCCGCGGCCAAACGGCGTCCGCACACCTTGAAGAATTACGACATCACGCATGCCGGAAGTGTCAGCCAACTCGCCCGCGCATGCAAGCGACCAGTGCGCGCGCCCGCATCGCCAAAAACCACGGGCCGGTCGGCGGACCGGCTGACGATCGGGCGATGGGCCGGGCGATGGGCCGGGCGATGGGTCGGGCGATGGGTCGGGCGGTACGCCGGGCGGTGGACCGGTCGCTTGCGGCAGCCCTGCCCCGACATCCGGCCATCACGTCTTGCAAAAGGCGCACGTAACAGCGCGAGCGATCAGGAATCCAGAGCCGGTGGTGGCTCGTATTTTGGTATGCGGTCGCGAAACGGCGCCAAGCGACGTCACGCGGCATAAACGGCGCCAAGCGCCGCCCGCTAGGCAGAACAGGCGCCATTTCACCGACTGAATGCTGCGCCCATGATACCTTGTCTTGATTTACCGACCTTCTGTGGAGGCTGCTGAATGGCGTTTGCGATTGATAGGTTCCTTGAGCTGTCCAAGGCCGTGAACACGGCGGATCTGGACTGGTCTTACATTCGCGAGGTAGGGGTTACTGACGACGAAGCACGGTCGCTACGATATATGTCGGATGTCGAGAGCCACACCATCATCTTCCTGCGCGACCTCCTGGCCGGCCACACCGCCCGCGATCGCGAGATCACCGCGTTTCTGTCCTGCTGGGTCTACGAGGAAACGCAGCACGGCTACGCTCTGGACAAGTTCCTCAACGCCTGCGGCCGGCCGCGCGATCGCAACCGCTTCGCCGAGGTCATTCAAGGCACCGGCTTCAAGGAGTGGTTCGAGGCCTTCTGCACGATAAACCTCGCCAAGGTCACCCCGCACTTCGCCGCCACCCACATGGTCTGGGGGGCGATCCAAGAGATGATGGCGGCAGCTGCCTACACGCAGCTTGCCTACTACACGCGCAACCGCGAGCTGAGCAAGCTCCTTCTGCGCCTGGCCAAGGACGAGCGCCGGCACCAGGCGTTCTACTACTACCAGGCGGAAAAGCGCCTCTGCCATCCGATCGCCATCGGCCTTGCCAACTTCGCCATGAAGGTGGTCTGGAGTCCGGTAGGGCTCGGGGTCGGCGAGTCGCTCGGCCTGGAGTTTATCGCCTCGCTGCTCTTTGACGATGAGCGCGGCCAGGAAGAGCTGCGCCTCATCGATCGCAAGATCAGCAAGCTGCCGGGCTTCAGCTGGTGGGAAGGCGCCCTACCTAGCGTCAACGCCGCGATCGAAGACTTCCGCATCAAGGAGCCGGCGCGGGCCCAGGAAATCCGCCGCCAGAAGATGCTAAACGAGAGCACCCGCACCGCCGCCGAGCGCGCGGACTGGGCCTTCCACTCCGCCGAATCCCACGCTGTCGACGCCCAAGCGTAAGCCCACCGGACAAACCGAAAAGGACGCGCAGAGCGCCCCACTGCTTGCTGCCGCATTCCGGGCAATCTCGGCGAACGTGGCAGCGGGCGCTGACCGGTAGCTGCGCCGATCGGTTGGTGGTCGGCGGTGGTCAGCGGTCGCAACAGCGGCTCCTATGTAGGAACGCGGTCCAGTTCGGAGCGGATGCGCGGCAAAGGAATACCCGCGGCAACAGCGCCCGGTGTGCGCTTGTTCACAGACTCACTCCGCGCGATCGGGAAAATCCGGCCGGTGGTCTTTTTCGTCCTCCGGTATGACTTTGCCGTCCGCATTTCCGAGCCAGATCGGAGATTCCGATTTGACCTGCTCGCGGCGTAAGGAGCAGCCGGAACCAAGATGGGCAGGCGGCGCGGCGGAGGTGAGGACTCAAGACCCCACCACCAGGTCATGACGGGTCAAAGCGGATCGCGCGCGGGGTCAGTTCCGGCCGCTGGAACCGGCGAGAAAAATCAGCGGTGATTCGGGAATGAGCGGGGAAGCGGGAGCGGCCGCGCCACCAGCCGGAGCGGCCGATGGCGCGGCGGTTGAGATGGGGACTACGGGATGAACGAGATGAAGCGCTCGACGCCCGGAACCGAGCTTCCCTGGCCGTGGGTGTGGCAGTAGAAGCCGTCGGTGTTGACCTTCATCGTGTCGTTGACGTTGGCCACGGTGTAGGTGCCCTGGGCCGGGGGTGCCGGTGCCCGCGGTGCTCTGGTGGGTGATGACGCCGCTGCCGTGGATGATGTGGGGGTTGGCGTCCTTGTTCACGAAGTTGAACGTGGTGCCGCCGGTCTTGTTGGCGCCCGTGCCGGTGACCGTGCGCTGACGGACGTTGATGTTGACCTGGTTGCCGTTGTCGGTGCTCCAGGCGTGCTTGGTCGCCTGGCCGTCGCCGGTGACGTTGATCGTCAGGATCGGGTTTACGGTCAGCTTGAAGGTCACGTCGGTCGACTTGGTCGCGTCAGCCGAGTCCTCCAGGTGCAGGGTGAGCGGCATATCTTTGAAAGCCGCCGCCGCCGTCGTGGTGTTGACGTTCACGTTGACGTTGGTCGGCGTGCCCGGAGTCGCCTGGACGACGCCCGGCACCACGGCGATGCCGACGTCCGGATCCGCGCCGCCGGAGAGCGCGTCGAGCGCGGTGCGCTTGACGGTGATGTTGATCGTGCCGGTGTAACCGACGTTGGACATGATCTGGAAGCTGCCCTGGCTGAGCGCGTTGAGCTCCAGGGTCTGATCCGACAGCGACGTGGTGCAGAAGTCACCGGTCGCGCATACCTTAACCGCCTGCGCCATGTCCGGCTCGGCAGAAGGAGGAGGATTCGTGCCATCGTTGCCCGTGCCACCGCACCCGACCGTCATACCCGTAAAGGCCAAGGCACCAGCGAATAAGCAGCGAAGCGTATTTCTCATCATATTCTCCTTGCTTGAGTGACCTATGTGCATGTGAGCAGGTGCTCAGATAGTCCGATAGATATTGGTATAGAACCCAGCTGTCGTCAATTCATATTTTCGCGGCACTAATGGCATAGATGCTCGACCACAAAATGGTAAACCATGCGGGGTTATTGAGCACTCAACTGCACAACTATCATATGAAAATCACTGGGTTTTATGGCAGCGCCGCCTTGGCGGCAACTGGGCCTAACTGCCGCACATCACGGGAAACCGCCGCTGCAGACCTACGTGGACCCCAGACCCGGCGTTCAGCGTGCTGCGGTATCGCGGATGGTGCGGGCCACGTCGTAGATCGCCGAGGCGGTGGCGGCGACGGTGCCGGGGTTCGGATCGAAAAATAAAAGGGCCAGGGCGCTCGCCGCCAGAAGCAGCTGCGCTGAGACATTGAGCACATTGGTAATCGTCTTGAGCACACCCTGGAGGCGGTCGAGCTCCTTGGTCGCAGCCTCGATCTGGGCAAACTCGTCGGCGATCGGCGCCAGCCGATCGGTGGCGTAATAGATCGCCGAGTTGGCCTGGTTCAAGATCTCCTGATGGCGCTGCTCCAGCAGCAGGAAATCGTCGAGCGACAGCTCGCCGGCCTCGCGCTTGGCGTAGGCGCGCTCCAAGATCTGGCTGCCGAGCGCCCGCAGGCTGCGCGTGACAGCCAGTGCGCGCTCGACGATTGGATCCGGCGTAAAACCCATCGGCCGTCCTTGGTTGCAGTCGGTTTCCGGCGCGGTCTCGCGCTTTCCGGCGGAGTGTCGCGCTCGCTGAACCGGGCGCTACGTTTATGCGCTAGAAGCTCTCAACCGCGTGTTAGATCATAAATTATCATTATGTCTATGTAGATGTGGATGAAATTTATTGCAAAAGCGGAGGCAAGTCTTTTTTCAAAAGATCGTAAATCTCCTGATCTCGCTCACCTAGGCTTTTCCGCACCGTCACGCTGGCAAACAGGATCTCATGCGCACGTCTAAATGCCAGCAGCGCCTTGGTATAGTTGACCAGCGCGTCGTGGCCGTTGCGGAGAAAAAACTCCAGCTGCAGCAGGGTCAATTGCTGATTCTGCCGCTGCTGTCGGCCGATTAAATCCGTAGCCGGCGCGCTGCGCTCGATCTCCACCAGGGTCCGGCGGCGGTCGGAGATGCCGCGGTCGGCAATATACTTTATCGGCTCGCCCAGGAGCGCGGCCCGGCTGACCAGGCCGTTTATCACCGCGACGACGTGCGGGTGGGCGGTGATGATCACCTTCTTGAGCTCCTTGCGCCGCCATTCCTGCGTGATGAGCAGCCCGAGCTGGAACGCCCCGGCCGCCATCGACTGCGAGGTCGCATCGAGCGGCTGCAGGGTGAAGTACTGCAGCCGCTCCGCCCCGTAGGTGATGAGCCGCAGCGGATCGCCGACGCGGGCATCGTTGTACTCGGCGAGGTTGCGCAGCCCGGTCGCGTACTTGGCCAGGCCCTGCGAGTAGGCGGAGAGCTCCTTGACGTACGCATCGACGCGCTCCCGCGGGCAGGTCTTGACCGCGCCGGCCAGGATGTTTTCCGCGTCGCAGTAAAGCAGCAGCGGCGGAATCGCCGTCGCCCGCGCCCCGACCAGCTGGCCGATGCTCCCCGCGGCGGTAACGCTGCGAAAGGACAGACAGCCGCTGGACAGCGCCGCCAAGAGCAAAAAAAGGAGCCGACCGAGACGCCGCCCGCCCCTTTTGTCCACCAAGACATGCGCCGCCCGCGGGCTCTTTTTTCCCGCGGCTTCGTTATTACTTGGCATCGGCGCAGCAGCGGAAGCCGTTGGAGTAGTCGTGGTAGCTCGGCAGGTGCGCGGTCGTCCGGTAGGTGCAGCCCGCGCCGTTGATCTTGGCATCGACGAAGAAGCCGCCGCGGAAGACGCCGTGGCCGCTGGCGGTGGTCTCGTCCACCCACTCGTGCAGGTTGCCGTGGAGGTCGAACACGCCGTAGCTGCTCTGGCAGCGGGCGAAGGTGCCGCCGACGGCGACGGTATTGGGCTGGGCGACGCAGCACGGGCTGTTCAAGTGGGCGGAAGTAAACACCCCGGAGCCGGAGCCGAAGCAGTCGTTGACCGGGTTGGTGGCGCGGCCTTCGTTGCAGAAGCCTTTTTGATAGGTGTTGCCGTAGGGATACACGGTGTCGAGCGCGCCGCGGCAAGCGTGCAGCCACTGCGGCGCCGAGCACAGACGCTTTCCCGATTTCTCACAAGCCGCGCGGGCCTGTACGGAGCTGATGTAGGCCTGCGGCTTCTCGCCCGCGGCGACCGCCGGAACCACCGCCCAAACCGTCAAGCCGTCCACCGGCTGATCGAACGGATGCGGCTTCAAGCTGCCGTCCGGAGCCAGCGTCGCCGTGGCGGCTTCATAGCGATCGATGCAGAAATCGCCCGCCACTCCGGCGCCTTTGGGGATGAGCACCATACCGGACGGACAACGCCCGAGCGCATCGTCCGCCAGGTCGGAACTTGGCGCATCCCTGGAACCGTCCCCCGGCTCCGATGCGTCGCGGCGCAGCTCCGGCGCCACGTCCGCCGGGCCGGCATCGCAGCCCGGCGCCCCGCCGCCAAGGCCCCACGCGAGGACGGCAGCAAGCCTGACAGCCGTGCGCACAGCGCCGTTAGACCCGACGGAGAGCAGCGTCCTCATAATGGCAGTCTAACAAAGCCCGGCGGCCGTAAGGGAGCGCATTATTCTGCGAATTCCCGCAGCTACGGCGTACGGGCGCCGCGCCGCCGCGCCACCGCGTAGGATCGGAAGCCATGCCCGGCCCGCGCCTACCGCTATACCTGCAGCCGCGGATGCTGCTGATGTTCGCGCTCGGCTTTGGCTCGGGTCTGCCGCTGCTGCTCACCGGCTCGACGCTGCTGGCCTGGCTCACGGGGGTCGGGGTGCGCACCGCGGAGCTCGGGCTGTTCGCGCTGTGCAGCATGCCGTATTCACTTAAGCTTTTGTGGGCGCCGCTGCTCGACCGCTTCGCGCTGCTGCCGCAGCTCGGGCGACGGCGGGGATGGATGCTGGCGACGCAGCTACTTCTTATTGCGGCGATCTGCGGGCTGGGGTGCGCCGATCCGGTGCGCGCGCCGCTTGCCACCGCCGCCCTGGCGATCTCGGTCGCGGCGCTCTCGGCGACGCAGGACATCGCGGTCGATGCCTACCGCACCGATCTCCTTTCCTCCGCGGAAGCCGCCGCGGGAACCGCTGCTTTTGTCTTTGGCTACCGCATCGGGATGGTGCTCGCGGGCGCGGTCGCGCTGTGGCTCTTCGATGCGCTGGGACATGATTTCCGCCGCGTCTACTTCCTAATGGCGGCGGCGCTCTTGCCGGCGGTGGCCGTGACCCTTGTGGCCCCCAATGAGTCGGCCGCGGAGACCCCGCGTCCCCCGCGGCAATTCGCCGCGATCATCTTGGCCCCGCTGCGCGACTTCTTCCAGCGGCCCAGCGCCCCCCTGCTCGTGGCGTTCGTGATGCTCTATCGGCTAAGCGACACGCTGGCCAACGCGCTCATCACCCCGTTTCTGCTGCAGGTCGGCTACACCAACACCCAAGTCGCCGAGTCCACCAAGCTATTCGGACTTTTGGCCTCGATCCTCGGCGCCCTGCTGGGCGGCGCGCTGGTCCTGCGCTTTGGTCTTGTGCGCGCCTTATACGGCTTCGGCGTTCTGCAGGCGGTATCGAACCTGGGCTATGTCGCCATCGCCCACCGCCACACCGCGGCGGGTCCACCGAGCCTGCTTTTGCTCTATGGCGCCGTTACGGTCGACAACCTGTGCACCGGACTTGCGGTGGCGGCCAGCGGGGCTCTGCTCATCGGGCTGTGCAACCGCCGCTTCTCGGCTACGCAGGCGGCGCTGCTCAGCAGCGCCAGCGGGGTGCTCGGCCGCACGCTCGGCGGTGTATCGGGATTTCTCATCGAGCGCTGGGGCTGGGAGGTGTTCCTGATTCTCACCGCGGTGGTCGGAGCGCCAGCGCTTGTGATCCTTTGGCAGCTCGGGCGGACCGGAGCGCTCAAAACGCTGCGATGATCCGCCGCCGTACCTCTTCTAATGGATAGTTCAGTCCCGGGCACTGCTTGGGAATCGAGCGCACTTCATCATGGCCGCACAGCTTCACGGTCGCCGGCGTCAGATGGTGCTGGCGTAGGATGGCCACGCACACCGCGACCCCGCAATCGAGCTGCTGCGGAGTCGGCGCGTCGACGCGAAAGTCACCGATGAACGCGACGCCGATGCCGCTCTGGTTGTAACCGTAGGCGTGCGCGCCCACGGCCTGCAGCGGCAGCATCTGGCTTACGACTCCCCGCGGATCGATCAGAAACGAATACGGAACGAAGGCCCGCGCGCGATTTTTCTCCGGAATTCCTTCGGTGCGCCACTTCTCGATGAGCGGCAGCTTGCTCTCCCAGCTGCCTTCGACGGTGACGGTGGCGACGCCCTCGGGGGTGGTGGTGAAAAAAGTAATGATTCCTGCGACATCGCGACCTTCGGCCGGCGGCGCGCCGATCGCATCGCCGATCCGGTGAAGGACGATGCCGCGCAGGGAGGTCCGCTGCGGCCGCCCCGCCACGGCTGGGCTATGACCGGTGCGATCGACCACCTGCCGCGCCACCGCTTCTGAGCCCTCGCCGGAGTCGCCCACGGGCGCCGAACCCGGCGCCGAACGCGGCGGTAGACCAAGTTCTAGATCTAGGAGTCCTTCCACCAAGGTGCACCTCGCCCTAAAATAGAACCGTGCAGGCTCACCACATCAAGCGGCCGGGCTCAGGGCCCCTGCCCCCGCGGTCAGCTGGAGGCGGAATCTGCGCCGCGACCATCAAAGCAGCCGGAGCCAGCCGCGATCCTATCACGTCGCTAGAGGGTCTGCTGTTGGTCTGCCTTGTGCATGTCACTGCGCTATTGCACAGGGGGCGGCAAAGGCGGATGACGCTAGTGGAAGCCGTTTTCGGGTACGTGTGTGTAGGGGGTCGATTCTCGATGTTGAGCCATAATGGCATCTCTCCGTAAGCTGGCCAGCGAGTCTCCGTGGACTCCGCCTAAGACGTTCGATGAGTACCGGGTCCTGTGGGCTCTGGGTCGCGGCGGAATGGGCGAGGTCTATCTCGGGCACGACATGCTTCTTGATCGAGCGGTGGCGATCAAGTTCATAAGCTCGATCGAGCCCGACGCGCTCGCCCGCGAGCAGTTCCTCACCGAGGCGCGCGCCGCCGCCCGGCTTCAGCACCCCAACGTCCTTACCGTCTACCGGGTCGGCGAGATCGACGGCCGCCCGTTCATCATCTCTGAGTACGTGCGCGGTCAGAACCTGGACCGCATCAAGCGGCCCATGCCGTGGCAGCGCGCCTTGGACATGGGCATCGGCCTTTCGCGCGGCCTGGCGACCGCGCACCGCCGCGGCGTGCTGCACCGTGACATCAAACCCGGAGAGGCCGCGGCCGACTCCCAAGCGGCAGTATCGTTCCGCTCCGCACAAGCGTCCCGCGCCGCGCCGTGCAGAGCCTGCGGAAGAGCCGCGGCCGCGCGTCCGGCTACCAGATCCGCACGCGCTCGGCCGGCGGCAGATACAGCGATTGACCCGGCATGATGCCGAACGCCTCATACCAAGCGTCGATGTTGCGTACGGTGTCGGCGCGATACTCATGCGGGGCATGGGCGTCGATGACGATGAGCTGGCGCAGCAGCGGCTCACGCACCTTCTCGCGCCAGCTCTGGCTGAAGCTGATGAAAAACTGCTGCGCGCCGCTGAGTCCAAAGACCTGTTCCGTAGCTTTGCCTCCGCTGGCGATCACATAGGCATCGTAGGCCGCAGACAGACCGGCCAGATCGGCGATGTTCTCGCTTACGGTGAGGCGGCCGTTTACCGCCGCATCGGCGAACGGGCGGTAGCCGTCATACTGGCGGATGAGCTTCTGCGCCGCTTGCTTGAAGTGGGCAAAGTCCGCCTCGGTCCACCAGTTCTGCAGCCGGCCTTGGGCATCGAAGAGCGCGCCTTGGTCGTCGAAGCTATGGCAGATCTCGTGGCCGATCGTGGCGCCGACGGCCCCATAGTCCATCGCCACGGGACGCTTGGGATCAAACAGCGGCGGCTGCAGGATCGCCGCCGGGAAGTTGAGCGCATTCATGGCCGGCAGGTTCACGGCATTGACCAGCTGCGGGTTCATCACCCACTCCGAACGATCGACCGGCTTGCCCAGCTTACTCAGATTCCAGTGATACTCGAAGAGCGCGGCGCGCTCGGCGTTGCCGAACGCATCGCCGGACATTACGGCAAGCCCGGAATAATCGCGCCAGGAGTCGGGATAGCCGACGCCGACCTTGAGCACCGCGAGCTTGGCCTTGGCCTTCTCCTTGGTCTGCGGCGCCATCCAGTCGAGTCGATCGATGCGGCGGGCGAAGGCTGCCAGCTCGTTTTTGACCATCTCTTCGGCCCGCGCCTTTTCCGCCGGTGGAAAGTAGCGCGCGACGTACAGCTTGCCGACTACCTGACCCAGCGCCTGATCGGTCGCCGCCACCGCGCGCTTCCAGCGGTCGGGCAGGCGCTCGGTTCCGGCCAGCGTCTTGCCGTAAAAGGCGAAGCTGGCCTCGGCAAACGCCTTGGGCAGGACTTTGGCGAAGCCGGAGACGGTATGGAAGATCAGGTATTCCTTCCAAGTGCCGAGCGGCACCTTGCCGACCAGGGCGGAGATTCCGGTGAGCGCTCCCGGATGCCAGACGATGAACTCTTTCTGGCCGGCAAGTCCGGCGGCGGCGAAATACGCGGCCCAGTCCAGTCCCCGCGCGCGGCGATCAAAGTCGGCCCGCGGCCAGCGGTTGTTCCCTTTGATTACGTCTTCAGACTCGACGCGGCTGGCATGGACTTCGGCGATGCGCTGCTCCAAGTCGAAGATGCGGCCGGCCTTGGCCTCCGCATCGGCGACGCCGGCGAGCTTGAGCAGCTCACCGATGTACGTCTTATAAGCCGCGCGGATCGCGACCATGCGCGGCGCCGGGTTGAGATAAAAGTCGCGGTCGGGCATGCCCAGGCCGCCCTGCAGCAGGAAGGGACTGTAGTGGCTCGGATCGCTGAGATCCTGCGCCACCCACAGTCCCAGCAGGTTCGGGGTGTAGAAGTTGGTGGCGTTTAAGACATCGACATCGGCGCGCAGCATCGACCCCAGCGCCTGCGCCAGCCCGCGGCTGTCCTTGATCGCCGAAATCCGTTCGAGCTTGGGAGTAAGCGGCGCGAGCCCTTTTTTCTCGATCGCGTCTTCATCCAGAAAGCTCGCGTAATAGTCGCCGACCTTCTGCGCATCGGAACCGGGAGCGGCGCCTTGGCTCGCTGTCTCTTTGATGAGATCCGCCGTGCGCCGCGTCGTAAGCTCGGTCAGCTCGGCGCCGATGCCGATGCTGCCGCGGTCCGCGGGAATCGTCGTGCTCTTGCGCCAGGCCCCGTTGGCGTAGGCGAAGAAATCGTCGCCTGGACGTACGGCTTTGTCCATGCCGGCCAAGTCGATCCCGCTTGCTGGAGGCGTAACAACCGAAGAGGCGGCGGGCAGCGGACGCACCTGGGTCGCGGCCGGCGCACAGGCCGCCCCGCCGAGGAGGGCCAGGGCAAACAGCGCCGGCCGTTGACGAAGGAGACGCTTATGAGGATCGGGATGAATCCGAAACAGGGACGCTCGATGCATGAACTACTCCGATTGGGGTAAACTGCTTTTCGCATAGCACAGGCAGCGGCGTACCGGAACCCAATCACGCCGCAGGCTTTCCGACGCCGGTTTGGCTGCAGCGGGCGGCGACGCGGCGCGGCGAAGGCGGCCTCAAACCCGGCAATGTCATCATCCCCAACGACGGCGGCGTCAAGCTCTTGGACTTCGGGCTCGCCAAGTTCGTCGAAGGCGGCGGGATGCTGGACCTGGAGACCGATGCGCCGCCGCCGCAGCTGTCCGCCGAGTCGGTCGCCGAGACGATCGACATCGGCGGCGCCAAGGTCCCCCAGGGCGGCCTCAATCCCCTGCACAGCGTCGAGACGCCTAAGCCCGAGCAGAAGCCGTCGGCCACGTCTTTTGAGACCGATGAGTCGCACGTGCGCGTCAGCTATCGCCAGCTCTTGGTGGTCAACCCGTCGAGCCAGCGGCAGTCGACGGTCAGCAACATCAGCATGCCGCCCGGCGAGACCCAGGGCTCGCCGCCGCCCTCCACGGGGACGCTGACCGAAGAGAAGGAGCCCAAGCGCACCAGCACCATCAAAGGCACGCCGCTTTATATGGCGCCGGAGATTCTCTCGGGGTCGGCCGCCACGCGCCGCTCGGATATCTATTCGATGGGCGCGCTTTTGTTCGAGCTTTGCACCGGCGCGCCGCCGCACGTCAACACCTCGCTCGCCGACCTGCAGCGCATTGCCACGACTCAGGATGCGCCGCCGCTCACGTCGGTGGTGTCAAACGTCGACGCGCGCTTCGCGGCGATCGTCGATCGCTGCCTGAGCCGGGATGCGGCCCAGCGCTATGCCTCGGCGGAGGAGCTGCGCGACGCGCTGGAGCAGCTGATCGCCGTCCCCAGCAAGGATGACATCCCGGAGGGCAACCCCTACCGCGGCCTGCTGCCGTTCGAGGCGCAGCACCGCTCCCTCTTCTTCGGCCGCAAATCGGAGATCGGCACCCTCATCGATCGGCTGCGCACCGAGTCGTTCGTGCTCATCGCCGCCGACTCCGGGGTCGGCAAGTCCTCGCTATGCCGCGCCGGCGTCCTGCCGCTCATCGCCGATGGCGCCCTGGGGGGAAGCCGCGCCTATGCCATCGCGTCGATGGTGCCGGGACGCAAGCCCCTTTCGGCGCTGTGCGCAGCGGTGGCGGCGGCGCTGTCCTGCGATGAGGCGGCGCTGCAGACGGACTTGGAGCAGCGTCCCGACTCGTTCGCGCGCACGCTGCGCAAGCTCCTTAGCACCGGGCGCGGGTTGTTCCTGTTTCTCGATCAGATGGAGGAGCTTGTCACGATCGGCGATCCGGCCCAGTCGGCGATCGTCAGTGAGGCGCTGGCATCGCTGACCTTCCAAGGCGGCGAGGTCCGGCTGCTGGCCACCGCGCGCTCGGACTTCCTCTCCCGCCTGGCGACGCTGCCGAGCTTGGGCGACGATGTAACGCGGGCGCTGTACCTCTTGCGGCCGATGGGGCCGGACAAGCTGCGCGAAGCGGTCGTCGGCCCCGCGCTGATAAAGGGCGTGTCGTTCGAGTCCGACGCGCTGGTCGATTCGCTGGTCGAATCGACGGCGCGCACCGATGGCGGACTGCCGCTTCTGCAGTTCGCGCTGGCCGAGCTGTGGGAAGTCCGCGGCGGCGGCGTCATCACCACCGCGGCGCTTGACTCGATAGGCGGGGTCGCCGGGGCGCTGGCCCGCCACGGCGATCATGTCGTCGGCTCGCTGCCGGCGGAGCAGCGGCTGTCGGCGCGGCGCATCTTGATGTCGCTGGTCACGCTGGAGCGCACGCGCGCCCGCCGCACGGACGAAGAGCTCACGCGCTCGGATGTGGCGGCGCGCCCGGCGCTGGATGCGCTGGTGCGCGGCCGGCTGCTGGTGGCGCGCGACACGGCCGAAGGCGCCGCCTATGAAGTCGCGCACGAGGCGCTCATCCGCGGCTGGGATACGCTGGGCCGCTGGCTCGACGAGCACGCCGAGAGCCGCGCCGTCAAGCAGCGCCTTGAGACCTCGGCCCATGAGTGGACGCGCCTTGGCCGCTCCAAAGACGCGCTGTGGAGCCCGCGCCAGCTCGCCGAGGCCGCGCTGCTCGACCCGCACGACATCGGCCCGCGCGAGGCGGACTTTCTCGCTGCCTCCGAAGCCGCGATGCTGCGCTCGCGCCGGCTGCGGCGGGCGGCCCTCATCGCCGTGCCGGTGATCCTTGGGCTGCTATATGGCGCGCTGCAGGTAGTGGCGCGCCGCGATGTCGGCCGCCGCGTCGCCGCCCTGCTCGCCCAGGGCCAGACGGCGCTCAAAGAGGCGCAAGGCAAGAACGCCCACGTCGAGCAGCTGCGTCAGCGCGCCTTCGCGCTGTTCGATGCCAAAGAGCGCGACAATGCGGAAGAGCTATGGAAGCAGATGCTGGCCCTGTCGGCGCAAGCGGACAGCAGCTACGCCCGCTCCAGCCGCATGCTGGAGGCAGCGCTCGCCCTGGACAGCAGTAACGCCGGCGTGCGCTGGCAGCTTGCCGGCGCCCTGTACGAGCGGGCGCTCGCGGCCGAGCGCGAAAACCAAACCCGGCAGCGCGACGACCTCTTACAGCGCATGGCGCTTTATGACTCGACGGGAGAAAAGTTCCGGCAGTGGAACGCGCCGGGCCACATCTCCATTACGAGTGAACCGAGTCAGGCCGCGGTTACGATCGAGCAGTACATCCAAGACGACCAGCAGCGCTGGAACCCGGCCCAGGCCCAGAGCTTCCACCCTACCCCGGCAGAAGCTCTGTCGCTGCCTCCGGGCTCCTACCTATTGACGCTCAGCGCCGCGGGCCGGCAAGCCGTCCGCTATCCGTTTATCCTCGACAGAGGGGAGCAGCTCCGCATCAACGTGCCGCTGCCGGAGGACGGCGCGGTTCCCAAAGGATTGGTGTACATCCCGCCCGGCCGCTTCCTGCTGGGCAGCCGCAGCGAAGAGTCCCTGCGGCGGATTTTTCTCAATACCGTCCCGGCGCATCAAGTCACGACGCAGGGGTACTTCATCGCCAAAAATGAAACGACTTTCGCCGATTGGATCGAGTTTCTGCGCGAGCTCCCACCGCAGGAGCGAAAACTTCGTCTACCCAAGGCGGGAAGTCAGGGAATTTCCGGGGCGCTCGAGCTGCGCGAGCTCGCAGACGGCCGCTTTTCGCTCGAGCTCAAGCCGCGGGCCGACGTCTTCGCCGCAAACTCCGATGAGCCGATGCGGTATCCGGCGCGGAAGCAGCTGGCGAGTCAGAACTGGCTGCGCTTCCCGGTCGCCGGCGTCTCCTTCGATGACGCAGAAGCTTACGCTGCGTGGCTGGCGAAAACCGGGCGGGTCCCCGGAGCGCGCATCTGCACCGAAGCGGAGTGGGAGCGGGCGGCGCGCGGGGCTGACAATCGACTGTACCCGCACGCCGATCTGATACGGGCAACCGACGCGAACTTCGAAAAGACGCATGACAAAGCGGCCAACTGCTTCGGCCCCGATGAGATCGGGTCGCACCCGGCCTCGCGCAGTCCCTTTGGGCTCGACGATATGGTCGGCAATCACAGCGAGTGGACGATCTCCTCCCTGGCCCCCGACGAATACATCTGGCGCGGCGGCGGCTATGCGTTCGATGAGCTCACCCTGTTTACCACCAACCGCAACGCCTTCGATCGCGTGGCGCGGTTTGGCGACCTCGGGGTGCGTATCTGTGCCACTCCGCCGGCGAGTCTAGCTGGCCCGTGAGCCGTATCACATCTGGAGACTCTTCTCCCTAGTGATAGGGTCTGTTGTTCTTCCATCAGTCTGGGCCGTCAGTCTGGGGCCCCTAGTCCGTCCCCTTATGCAGACAAAATCAAGCTGCGTCAGCGCGTGCGACCGCGGTGAACCGGGCCGAATCTATTTTGGCAATGATGTCGCGCCCTTGGATGAATGCAGCAAAAAGCCGCGAACCCTGGCACGCATTCTGCTTCTTGAGAAAAGCAAGGAGGCAGATTATGTGGCCTAAAATTCAGATCGGTAGCATGGTAGCAGCTTTGACTACGATTATCGGTTGCGGTGGCCCTGGTTATCAGGATTTTGCATATACAGATACGTCCCTCGCCAGTCTGATTGATAATGGCGTTGAACTAAATGGTATGAAAAATAATGGCATGAAAAATAATGGCATGAAAAATAACGGCGTCGCCATGCACGTCGCCAGCATCATTGACGGCATCCTCAGCGCGGTCTCCGACGATCTCACCATCTCCTTTTCGAGCAGCCAGCTAGGCGGCACCGAAGTCTTGGCCAGCATCGAGGGCGGAGCGACGACGACCTACCGCATCAATAAAGTAACTTACGATTCGACCCTTGGCACCAATCTCTACGAGCTTTCCTTTTACGATGGCTCCACCTGGACTCCCGCTTGCGGCACGGATCCGACGGGTACCTATACCAAGGGCGTTCTCAACGCGCCCGTCCCTTCGGTCGCCTTTTCTGACACTTGGAACCTGATCGACGGCAGCAACGTTGTCACGGATCCCAACTTGTTTACCTTTAGCTGCGTGAACGCCGCGATCGGCAAGTGCGTGGTGTGGGGATATCAGCGCTGGACCAACAAGCAAGAATGCGATGGCGGAAACTGCAAGACCCAGGATATGGCGTTCTTCCATCAGGCGTGCACGCGCCTGGTCCGCGCCGACTACTGCGGTGATGGCAAGCCGCATACTCGCAATGGTACCGCCATCGACGTTTCGGACTCGCTCGGGATCCAGCAGCGTGATGGGGTCGGCGGATTCAGCCTGGAAGCGGACTGGCGTTACGACGGCGCGCACTGCATCCGCCACACCCGCTGGAACAAGGCCGATGCGACTGCCGACACGATGTACGCGACCGACATGGCCTACATCAACGCGAAGTGTCCGTCGCGTCTGGCCAGCGCCGATCCGGTCAACTGCGCCAATCCCAATACTTCGAAGTACTTCACCCCGTACGGCATCAACGAGCCGCTCACCTCCCGGTCGGTCCTGCGGGAAGAGTCCGTTCTCCAGTACTAATTCTTAGAGCGACTCGTTCCCGACCAGCCGCAGCCCCGCCGGCAGCGTATCGCCGAACGCGAAGCGCTCTTCGCGTTCCTCGCGCGGGACGACCTCCAGAACCATCTGCGCCAGATGCGCCCCATCCTCGCCCACGACTAACTCCTGCAGCCAGGCGGCCAGGCGCTGGCGCTTGGGCTCATGCAGATCGCGCACCCGGTCGCCGGTCAGGCGCCCGAGCTCGGCGGCGGCGTGGCCTAGCTGGTAGCGCTCCTCGGCCGCTTCCGGAGCGGGCGGCGGCAGCGCCATCACGCGGGCGATCCACTTGTCGGCCAACGTCGGCGCCACCACGTTGTCGATCGAGCCGTACAGCGGCATGCGCGCACCGATGCGGCCAAGCGCCCACAGCGCGTACTCGGTGCGCTTTTTCTCAAGGAGCTGGAGCAGCGTGTCGCCAAGCTCGATCTTTTTTTTGCCCTCCAGGCGCTCGCACGCGGCGATGACGCGCCAGATCTCCGCGGCTTCCTGGGGGCTCGGCGGCTTCTTATCGATGCGGCGCTGGCTGGGCAGAATCATCGGCGCGACGCGCTTCCACAGCTCGTCCTGCTGAGTGCGCGACAGGCCGCCGGCGATGCGCCGCCACAGGATCCACCACTCCAGCTTGCAGGTATCTTCGCGTTCGTGGGTTAGGCCGACGTTGAAGACCCGCCACGCCTCTTTCACCCGCCAGTCGTCCAGGGCATAGCCAAACCCCGGCCGCAGGCAGAAGCCGCCGAGGTTCAGCCAGCGGGCCTCATGCGCGGCGCTGCGACCGCGTTTGTCGCGATACTTCTTCAGCTCCTCCCACAGCGCCCGCAAGGTCGCCGTAGACCAGCCATCGCGGGGCCCGAGCACCGCCTGCAGCGCCCGCGGCAGCCCGGCCGGACTGGTGCTGCCTTCGAAGACCTGCTTGCAGTGTTCGGCGGCCATGGCGATAAGGCCTGCCTGCTCGACCGATGTCGTTGCCACCCGCTCGAGGCTAGACGGCTCGCTGCCCGAGCCGGGTGCCGCGTCCGGAGCCACTGCCGGCATGCCAGGGTCTGCGGTTCCCTCCGTGTTACGTAGATCAAACTGCAGCCGGAAGCGCAGCGGCGCCGACGTCGCACCCTCCGCATCGGGTCTGATCGTTTCGCCAGGGTCCGGGTCAGTTGCGACCGCCCACAGCTCTAGCGTTCCGATCTCGGTCAGGCGCGCGGCCAGGGTCACACCTATGGGGCGCGCCTGAGAGCTGCGTGGATGGCGCAGGACTGTATACAGCGGCGGCAGCTCGACCAGCTCGCCGGCGGGCAGCTGCAGCACGTCACCGGGCCGGTCGCCCTCGCGCTGCGAAGAGCTGAACAGCCGGAAGCGCACCGGGCGGTTGGTCAGAAGCTGCAGCGGCCGTCCGGCCAGATCGACCTCGGCCCCTTCTTCCAGACCGCGCGGGGTCAGACACACATAACTTGGCTGCGCCTCCGCAGCGAGCCGGCCCGCGGGCGCCGCCGCCGCGGGTGATGCGGCCAGCTCGGCGGGGCGCTCGACCTCGATGTAATAGGCTCGCGCCGCGCCGCCGGAGATCCGCATCCCTTCGCCGCGCCGCGACAGAGCGTAATACGCCGCGCCGCGCGCCACCGCCAGATCCGGGGCCTCATTGGTTAGGAGCCGCGGCCGCTGTCCGGTGAGTTTGTGCAGCGCGGACACGATGCGCTCGCGAATGGCCGGGGCGCAGAGCACGCCGCCGTTGAACAGCACCACCTGCGGTCGCGCCCGATGCTGACGCAGGAACGAGGCGATGTAGCGGGTGACCGCCGGATCGGCGGCATAGGGCAGCCCGAACTCCTGCAGGCCGGCGCGGCTGCGCTGCGGCTCCGCCTCCGGCGAGACCTGCGGAAAGAAACCATCGAGTAAGATTCCCTCGACCTCCGCCCGCCCGAGCTCCGCATGCAGACCGCCGCCGATGAGCTTACTGCCGCGCCCGGCGACATGAATGCTCCAGCGCTCCGGCGGCTCCGTACCGAGCAGCTTTTCTTTGGCGACGCGGCAGGACTGCACAAGGCCGGCAAACGTGTGCGCCGGCAGCCGTCCGCCGCCCGCCGGGGTCAGCTGCTGCTCGACCCGCCGCGCCAGCGCCAGATCCATGTTGTCGCCGCCGAGCAGCAGGTGCTCGCCGACCGCGGTGCGGTTGAAGTGGATGCGCTTGCCGGCGCCGCCGCCCGGCGACTTCTGCACTTCGATGAGCGTGAAGTCCGTGGTGCCGCCGCCGATATCGCAGACGAAGATGAGCTCACCGGCGCTGACCTCT
This sequence comes from uncultured Myxococcales bacterium, assembly GCA_937879845.1. Taxonomy (GTDB): domain Bacteria; phylum Myxococcota_A; class Polyangia; order Palsa-1104; family JAEUJZ01; genus CALFML01. The sequence continues at coordinate 3,644 of CALFML010000453.1, read as the reverse complement.
TCGGCGAGTCGGGCGTGGTCGGCGAGCCAGTGATAAAACGCCGCTTGCGGCTCCTCCAGAAGCGTCAGCTGCGCCATCGCCAGGCCGGCCCGCCGCGCCGCTTCCACCGTCAGCTCGCGCGCCACTTCGTCAAACGAGGCGGGAACGGTCAGCACCACCTCGATGTCGGCGAGCGTCACGAAAAGCCCATGGCAGAACCCGGCGAGCATATGACGCAGGTAGCGGGCCGAGACCTCGACCGGAGACAGCCGCGGCACATCCGGGCTCCCGCCCCACGGCAGGATGTCCTGCAGCCGATCGACGCGCGGATGACACAGCCAGCTCTTGGCCGACATGACGCTGCGGCCGGGCACGAGCTGCGCCTGGATGCGCGCCAGCTCCCCGACCACGTAGTCAGGCGGATCGCTGTCTTTTGGCGTCCACGGCAGGCGCGTCGCCTGGCGCGGCAGCTCGTGCTCGCCGACATGGTGATGCAGCGACGGCAGGGTCGGCCGGCCGGCGACATCGCCGGGGCCGATGAGCTGCGGGATGGGAAAGTCGCGCAGGCGGCGCGGCAGCTCGGTCGTGTCCAGGTAGGCGAGCGCCGAGTTGGTGGTGCCCAGATCGATGCCGACCAGGTAGCGCGCTGCCACTATCTACTCCTGGCCCACGATCTCGATCTCCAGCTCGTCGTCTTCTTCGCCGTCGTCCAGGCTCGCCTCCAGGTGGCCGGCCGGCTCGCCGGAGGGGCGCTCGCGGATGTTGTACTCAAGCTTCCAGCGCCGCTTGCTGTCGCGCGCCACGCACCACAGCTCCAGGACTCCGACTTCGCTGACGTGGCTGGTCAGGCGCACCGGAACCAGCGTGCCGGGCGGCTCGCCCTCGCCGGCGGGCAGCACGGTCTCCACCGGGGCCAGTTCCTCGACGCCGCTGCCCTCGCTCACCTCTTCGATCAGATCGCCGACCCGATCCCCTTTGCGGGTCGAAGACGAGAGGAAGCGGAACTCGACCGACTCGCCGACGTAAAGGCCGAACTCGCGGCTTGTGACCTCGGCGCTCGTGCCCTCTTCCATGCCGCGTGAGGCGACGCACAGCGCGTGCAGCACCGGCTCCATTCCCGGCACGGCTGGCATCGCCGCTTCGACCCCGATGTAATAGGCGCGGGCGGTGCCGCCGCGGATGCGCAGCCCGTGGCCGCGCCGCACCATTCCGTAGTACGCGGCGCCCAGGGCCACCGCCAGATCGAAGTCCGCTCCGCTGAGCTCCCGCACCGCGCTGCCGGCGAACGAAGACAGGACCTGCCCGACCCGCTGCCGCAGCGGCTCGCCCTTCATGACGCCGCCGTTATAGAGCACCGCGGTCGGCTGGCGGTGATCGCCGACGAACTTGGCGAGGTGGCGGGTGATCGCCGGATCCGATGCGAACGGCAGTCCGATCTCCTGCAGGCCCACCCGCCGCGCCAGCGCCGGACGCGCCGCGGCCTCCACCTGGGGAAAGAAGCCGTCGAGGAGAAACTTCTCGACGTCCTTTTGCGACAGCTGGGTCTTGAGCGAGCCGCCGATGACCTTGGACCCGCGGCCGAGCACCACCACCGGCGCGGTGTCTTTGCGGCGATCGAGCTCCGCCGCCAGCAGATCCTCTTTGGCCTGGCGGCAGCTGTGTAGGAGCGCCCGCCGCTGCCACGGCTCCAGGCGGTGGCCTTCGCGCTCCAGGCGCTTGTGCAGGCCCATCGCCAGCGCCAGATCCATGTTGTCGCCGCCGAGCAGGATGTGATCGCCGACCGCGATGCGCTCCAGCTCCAGGTTGCCCTCACGGTCGCTCACCGCAATGAGCGAAAAGTCAGTGGTGCCGCCGCCGATGTCACAGACCAGCACCACGTCGCCGACCTTGAGCACCTCGCGCCAGCGGGTCGCGTGCTGCCCGAGCCAGGCGTAAAACGCGGCCTGCGGTTCCTCCAGCAGCGTGATCCGCGAGAGCCCCGCCGCCTGCGCCGCCCGCACCGTCAGCTCGCGCGCCGCCTGATCGAACGAGGCGGGGACCGTCAGCAGCACGTCCTGTTCCGAAAGCGGCGCCTTCTGCGGTCCGGCAAACTGCGCATCCCAGGCGTCGCGCAGGTGGCGCAGATAATGCGCCGCCGCCTCCACCGGGCTGACCTTGGGCACCGCATCAGGACCCTCAGCCGGCGCCGCGAACGGCAGCACCGCGGCGGTGCGATCCACCCCTTCGTATGCCAGCCAGGACTTGGCCGATGAAACCAGCCGCATCGGCACCAGCGCCCCGTGCTGCCGCGCCAGCTCGCCGACCACGTAGTCGCGGCCCTGCCCGCCCGGCCACGGCAGATCGAGCGCCCCGGCGGGGAAATCGCTCTTGCCGGCCAGATACAGGAACGACGGCAGCATCGGCCGCGACTCCACCACGCCCGGCAGCACGACCTGCGGAATCGCCAGCAGCTGCGGCCGCGGGGTCGGACCGTCTTCGGCCAGCGCCGCGGTATCCAGGTACGCCAGCACCGAGTGAGTGGTGCCAAGGTCAATGCCAACGATGTAACGGCTGGTCGTGCTCATCCGCCGATCTCGACTTCCGCGGGACAAATCACCGTCGGGTCATGGCCCGCCGGAATGTCCGGCAGGTTGATTTGAGTGGAGCGCCAGCCATGATGGCGGAGCGTACCTTCAAAAGGCGGCCGCCCCGTTACCTGGCCGACGAGGCGAACCTGCGAGGCGTCATGGCCGGCGGCGATGCGGACCGTCGCCTCATCGGGCTCGGGGCGGATGGGGGCGACTTTTATGTGCTCCGCCAGGGCCTTGCGGCAGCCGCGATGGATGTCGCGCACGGCGGCGCCGATCTGGCCGTCGGAGTAGCTATCGATGTTTTCGGACAGAAAGTCGAGCAGCCGGCCCTCGCGCTGCAGCACGGCCAGCACCTGCACCGCGCCGCGGCGCCGCTGATCCGCGGCATCGATGGACGGTGCCGCCGGGGCCGCAGCGCCCGCGGCGGCCAGCTCAGCCGGCGGCACAAGCGCGGCGCTGCCGGACGGATTCGCAGCCGACACCGCGGTCGATGCTGCGGGCGACTCTTTGTCGGTCTCGGCCCTGTGGTCCGTCTTCGCCGTCGCGCTCGGCTGGGCGACGGGAGGCGGCGCCTCGGCAGGGGGATCCGGCGCGCGATGCAGCGGCTTGCGGCCGGCCGGCAAGAGCAGCGCCATCGCTTCGAGCGGCAGCTGGGAGCGCAAGAGCACTGCGAAGAAGCAGCGGAGCGCAAGCAAGAATCTCGTCATATCCCTTGAGGATGTATGCCCCACCTCCCGTCGTGTCAATATCCGCGCAGCACAGAGCGAAAAGTCTAGTGGCGATTCCGCCGGTTCCAGCGGCCGATCGCAGCCCCGCTCCGGCTCCTGCGAGCCTGCTCAGCCGCAGCTGCGGGCGGGCGCAGCCGCTCAACCTTCGCCTTGGCGCCGCCTTGGCGCCGCCTTGGCGCCGTCTTGGCGCCGTCTTGGCGCCGTCTTGGCGTCGACTTGGCGTCGCCTGGCAGCCGCCTTTGTGTGCTCTGCAGCACGTTTGCAGGCGCCGGTCCACAGCACGACCGGCCGCGCCACGCCTTCTAAACCGCGCCCCAGTTGAAACCCGAAGTTTTTGCCAAAAGAGCGGGTGGCGCCGGAGGCGGGG
>CALFML010000452.1 GCA_937879845.1 uncultured Myxococcales bacterium | reverse complement strand
GGAGCGGACGACCGCGGTTGGTAGCGGCCTCCGCCTGCAGCGTGATGCGCACCGAGCCGCAGGCCGCCGGACCGAGCAGCATGACGGCGAGCAGTCCCGCCCGGCTGGCGCTTGCGCTCATGGGAGCTGCACCTGAAAGAACCCCCAGGGATCAGGCTCCAGAATGAAGCGCAGGATCTGCGTCTCCGTGGCGCCATCGCCGAGCAGCCTCCAGGTGCTGACGCCGTCGCTCTCCAGGGTCGACTTCTGCAGCAAACGGAACAGGCTCCACGCCGAGTCGGCGATCTCCAGGGAGCGTGTCTGGCGGCGCGCGGTGCGCGGGGCCGTACTCTCGATGCCGACCACCGCCGCGCCCTGTTCCCACCAGTCGATGGACAGGGAGTGCGCCTCCGCTTGCTGGTTGAATCCGTACGCCGCCGCTTTGCCCACCTGTAAAAAGGCGGTGGTGCGCTGGGTCGTGCGGTTCTCGTCCACAGGCGGCCCAGGGAGACCGCGGATGACAAGGCGCAGCGGCTGGCGGCTGCCATCCGGGCGGAACAGGGCGCGGGCCAGGCGGGCCAGCCGGTTGACGGTTGGCACCATGTCCTTGGGCAAGCGCAGCTCTCCGGTCGCCACCGGCTTTTGCCGATAGGTGCCCCCCCGCTCGGTAAGCACTGGAGCGTAGAAGGTCTTGAGGTCGGTAAAGAAGCTCCCTTTGCTCTCGCCAAGCGCGTCCAGCTCGGCCGGAGCGACTTCCCGCTCGGCGGCGCGGTTGAAGGGGAAGCGGGAAAAGAGCAGAGCCACCGGCGGCAGCAGCTCGTTGTTCCAGTGATCCGCCAGCTCCTTCTCGATTTCGCTCTGGCCCTGTTGATAAGCAGCTTGAAAGGGCATAAGGAATGGCCGGCGTAGCTCGCCTGTGATCCCAGCCTCGTCAAGGAACTTGTCGACAAGCCGCAGCGGCGCTTCGGCGCGGCCCTCGGCGGCGGCCAAGGCGCTCTTGCCCAGCGGGCCCAGTCGCGCGGCGAGCGGCGAAGCTTTCTCCGGGCTGCCGCCGTCGCCCCCGCCGTCGATTTCGCCGACGAGCTTGTCGATCGCCGCCTTGTATGGCTTTAGTCCTTCGGGAAGCATTCCCGCCTTGGGTTCCTTTTTTGCGGCCTGGCCGAGGAGGCCCGTGACCGGCGAGAGCTCCGCCAGGCACTGCGCCAGCGTCCCAAGATACGGCTCATCAAGGCCCGTCACGGCCGCGTTTTCCGCCACGGTGCGCAGGTGCGAGAGCAAGGGCGAGCCGGGGTTGACCAGGTTCAGGAGCTCGCCGTGGAGCTTGCCCGCCGGCTTGGCAACAAAGCGATAGGTGAGGTAGAACGAGCGCAGCGCCGCGCAGTAGCGTAGGGAATAGTCTCTGAGCTCGCTTTTGACCACGCGCGCCAGCCGTACCTTCTCGTCATCGCTGAGGAGCTTGCTGGCCGCCAGCGCCTTCTTCAGCTCCTGGACCAGGGGCAGCACCTCTTTCTCAACCACCACCCGGTTGTAAAGCTCATCAAGGTTCTGATCCGGCGCCCGGTCGCTGGTAAGGAGCGCGGCCAGCTTGGGGGCAAACTCGGCTTTGCTCCAGAGCGCGGGCTGGACCCTTTTTCCGTGATGCCGGGGCCTGGCTTCGGCGGGGGCCTCCGCGCTCAGGCTCGCCGGCTCTGGGCTGCGACAGCGCCGGGAGTGATGCGAGTGCCGCCTTCTTTTCGTGGCGCACTCCGTGCTCCGGCTTGCCGGTCGACGGTCGCCCGGGTGGCGGAGGTCGGTGACCCGGTTGACTTGATAGGCGAGCAAGCTGCGCTTGCGGCTGCGCAGCAGCAGCTCGAGCCAGGCACGGCGGCTAAGCTCGATCGGCTTCTCATTGGGGAAGGAGAGCACGTAGATCTCATCGGGAAGCGGCTGGCGCGCGCCGGCCGAGTCGACCAGGGAGCGGCCGTCGGCCTCGCCGTTCCCCCGGGCGAGCTCGCGGCCGGGCGCCCGGTCCTCTCCCCGGCTTAGCTCATTTATCCATTTGAGCAGACGGAATAGGCTCACCCGACCGCCGCTTGCGAGCTGCACCGATGAGTCCCGCACCAGCATCAGCAGCCCTTCCAAGGCCGGCGCGTTGTCGGTGATAAAGGGGCTCGGCAAAAGGACGCCGGCATCGCGGCCAAAGAGGCGCTCCATCTCCAATGGAGACTCTTCGCTGAGCATGCGGAACTGCTTGCGCAGCGCGCCTGCCTTGCGCACTGCCGCCAGCGTCTCAAGCAGCGACGACGCTTCCTTTTGCAGCGCGTGCAGCTGCTCCGCCGACAGCGCCGGACGCTGCAGCGCGTGCTGGATGTCCGCCGCAAACTCCCGCCACGGCTGCAAGTCCATGGCGGGTGTTTGACCGGAGTCCGCGGGCAGGGGCGGCAGCAGGCGTAGCGTCGCTTCCTGCCAAGGCTCTTCGCTGGCCTTCACATAGTCGAGGAGGATGTCGCTACTGACCCCAAGCTGGGTCGACCACTCCGTGGTCTGGGCGCGCAAAAGCGCTCCCATGCTGTTGTACCGCGTGGCGTAGATGGCCGTCAGGGCATACAGGATGCGTTCGCGCGAGCGCTGGCGGACCGCGCGATCCAGCTCGGGCAGGAGGTACCCGGCGCGCAGCGCCTCGACAAAGCGCTGCTGCGCCGCCCGCTTGTCCTTGTGGAAGAGCGAGCGTAGCGGTCCAAACCTGGTCTCGGCGGCAAGCACCGCGGCAAGGGCGCTGCTCGCCTCGCGCTCACCGCTCCGCACCGCTTCGGACTCGCTGGGTACGCTGCGCGCCTCCTTGGCCCGCTGCACCGCGGCGGTGAAGCTTGCGGTCGCTGCACTGGCGCGGTCGACGACCGCGGCATGTTTCCGCGTCACCGTCAGGACGGCGAACAGCCCAATAAGGAAAAGGGCGCCGCCGAGCGCGACGTGCAGCGGCCGGATGCCGAGCTGCCGCAGCTCCCGGCGCAGCCAGGAGACTCTCTGCCGGGATGCCGACTGACTGGCCGCGGGGTCGAAAGGGTTGCCAACCTGTTCGTCGAGCGCAGGAGAGAAGAAATAGAGCTTCTGCAGCGCGGGCTCCGCGGCGCCATCGCTGCCTTCCAGGAGCGCCTGGATGAAGCTCTGGAACGACCCGAGCAAGTCGCTGGCGGTGAGCAGGAACGCGACGTTGGACCGGAACGCCGCCACCGGCAATGTGGTGAGCGCCCGCGGGAGGTACTTCTCGAACGCCCGCAGGCCGTAAGAGATCCCTGCATCGGCACCGATCGGCAGCTCCAAGGCGATCTTGCTGCGGCGATAGAAGCGCGCCACGTCCGGGTAGGCCTGCGTCCGGTCCATATGCGTAAGACAGATGCGCGTCTGGATGGGCGAGCGGAAATACTCGGAAAGCAGGTTTATCTTGCCACGCATAAGCTGGGCCAGCTGCCGCAGCTGATCGGGCGTACTGTTGGTCAGCGCCGACACCCGCAAGACCAGGACCACCGTGGGCGGCTTCTCGCAGTCAAGCTTGCCGAACAAGCGAACGAGCGCATCGTTGGTCGCGCGCGAGGTGGACTCGGTCAGCAGCCCGGCCAGCTCGTGCACCACGATCTTGCTGCCCAGGAAGATCTGGAGCAGCGGGTCCGCGCTGTAGCTCGGCAAGAACTGGCTCGCCTGGCCCTGCCAGTCCACCTTGCGTGCAATGAGCGTGCTCTTGCCGACTCCCGCCGCCCCCATGACGAAGAAGTGCTCATAGCCAGAGACCTTGGCCGCGACGGCCTCCGGGAGGTTGTGGCGGAACTTTTCCCAGACGGAAACCAGCCGCTTGGGGTCTATCCCGCTGGAGGTCGGCGTGGCGCCGGGAGCCAGCCCGTGCTGGCGCCGGCTCCGGAGCCACCAGGCGAAAAATCCGATGCCAAAAAGTAGCAACAGACCGCTGCCGATGACGAGCGGCCAGAGCCAGCCCGCGCGGAGCATCCCCGCTGGTCCGGCGCTTGCCACCTTCCCGCTAAGCTCCGCGATCGGGCTCACGGTGTTGGTCCTCCGCTCATCGGCTTCCCTTCTGCTGCAGTCGCAGGAGCGCAAAAATAGCGTCCCCGAGCTGATTGACGAGGAGCGGGAGGCTGTCGGTGCGCACGGCCTGCTGCAAGGGGTGCGGCGGCAGCGAGGCGCCGGCTAGCTGCGCCAGCGCTGCTCGGAGCGGCTGCACATAGATTCCAAGGAGGAGCGCCTGCTGCCCCAGGGCGAGGTTGAGCATCCGCTCCAGCGTGTCGAGCATCTCGAGCGGGGTTTCGCTGGGCAAGGGCTGCAGCGGGGCACTCTCCGGATCGAGCTCCTCGCGCTCCGCCGCCGCGCGCTCGGGGGACGGGAGTGCCGACATCCCATCGCCGCCGGTCGGGGCCGGCTCCGCAAGCTGAGCCGCGGGAGAGCCCGGCTCCTTTTGCCACAGCTGGCGCAGCCGGTTTGGGTGAAGGAGCTCGGCGAACTTGACCGCCACGTCGGGATATCCTCTCTTTCACGCTCATAGGTTGGTGAACAGGAGCACGCCAAAGACCGCCAGCAGGATGCCCCCCAGCGCCAGCCCGTAGTACCAAGCCAGGGAGGCAGAACGCTGCGGCATCGCCTCCGCGGGCGCTGCCGGATCCTGCTCTTCGGTCGGACTCGGCTCCGCGGGCGGATCGGCGCTCGGTCGCAGCGGCTCCTTCGGCTCGCGCTGCCGCCGCTTCCTGGGTCCGGGAATGCGCGCCCCGGGAATCCGCTCTGCGAGCAGCTTCTTATAGCGCTGGACCTTGCCGCCGTCGAATCCAAACTTGCCGACGAACCCAGCGCTCAGGCAGAAGTACAGGACCTCGAAGACCATCGGCGGCGTATCGGTCTTGGCGAGCCGCTCATCGATGAAATCATAGAAGACGTCGCCGCCGTAATTTATCTGGAACAGCTCATGCTGCAAGAGACGCCATTCCGTGTGCTGCTGCTTGGGCAGTCGGCTCATCACGATCTCATCGCAGAGGAGCACCAGCGGAAACATCACCAGATAGGCGTCGTTCTCCGTGAGCTCTTTGTGCAGGGCGTCCTTCAACGAGTCAAGGTGCGTGCGCAGCTCACTGCGGAGCTGCGACAGGGCGCTCGCATCGATGGCGCTCAGCTTGCTGCTGTCGGCCACGCTCTGGGAGCTGGGCAGGAGCGTGCGCTCGAGGATGCGGCCGATGTCATCGCGCAGCGAAATGATAAGCTTCCATAGGCCCAGGTTCATCGCAGCACTACATCAGGCCGGGGCAGCGGTCGCGGCAAGGCGAGCTCCCCAATGTGCGGCGCCAGCTCGACGCGAGCTTCGTGGTTCCAGGCATCGAGCAAGCTCCGGACCTGGGCCAGGAACTGCCAGACCAGCGCATCCTCAGAGGTCGCCCAGGCCGGCAGCTGTACGTGATAGACATGGCAAAGTCCGGTGCCCTGCAAGGTCGCATCGGGCTTTACCTCAACGGCGAGATCACGCAAGCGGCCTGGGAGCGCACTATAGGGTCCCTTGGCCGTGGACCCGAGCATCCCGAGGACGATCAGGAGCTCGTCCATCTCCAGCGTCGGCTTCATCTTGAGCGACAGCAGCTGCAAGAGCTGGTCCGCGCTGTTGCACAGGGGGCTCTCCAGGTGCCTGCGGGTCTGCCCGATAGTCTGCCATTCAAGTCCCAGGATGCTGCGATCGGGCAGCGAGATCTGGAGGGGACCCGTGGCATGGTCGGCAAACTCCGGCTGGTACCAGTTTCCCGCGGCCACGACAACGATGGGCTTTGATGGGGGCTGGGTCAGGCGCAGGAGCAGGGACTGGCCGCTTGACCGCTCGCTCTTCCAGGTCTCAAGCTCGAAGCTTTCTTCGGCATGGGCAAGGACCGCGCCGGGGATCGGGATCAGCCCTTTTTTGCCGATCCGATAGACGCCGCGCACCGACTGCAGGGCGAAGCTCGAGTCGGGATCGGTGTAGCGGATCGGGTAGGCGTCCTGCGTGCCATCCCACTCGATCGGCTGCGAGTCGATGCGCCGCAGGTTCCGCACCGGCACCGCGAAGGGACAAAAGATGCCGTCGATCAGCGGCGGATTGCGCGGCCAGTTCGGCCCGAGGTTGAAGCAGAGGGACACCCGGCTATAGGGCCGGCGCGGCGGCGGCACACGCACATTGATAAGCAGCTCTTGCTCGGGAAAATGGAAGAAGTCGCGCACCTGCTCGATCGGGTTTTTGGCATTGGCCTCATACGGCTCGTCGAAGAAGGTGCCGAAGCTGACTTCGCAGGGCACCTCGGCGGCGACATCGCTGTCGTAGGAGACGGTGGTGGAGACAAGGTGCTTGCGCAGGTTGTGGTGGAACTGCAGCGCCGCCAGGTAGTCATCCAGATAATGGACCTGGAGGCGCAAAAGCCCCAGCGCATCGGTTCGCGGGAAGCTCGCGCTGAAGGTCAGGACCACGCGGAAGCCGTGCTCGCGCGGCACGAGCTCGCAGTGGTCGAGCGTGATGGGAACGATGCGCAGGTCGGAGAGCGTGGTGAACACGCCTTCGAAGCCATCCTGGGTCGTCAGGACAAGCTCGGTGCCGCTGCGGAGCTCGGCCACCTCGGTCATCCCCGCCGTCGGCACCGCCTGCACGATGGCCATCGCCGGCAGCGTCCGCAGCACGAAGTCGAAATAACTGCCGAGCAGCCGGCGCCACGTCGACCACTGGTTGCGCAGGGTGACCTGCCGGGTGCGCACCGCGGAGAAGCACAGCGCCTCAAGCAGCCGGCGGACGTCGGGGTCCTCGCGATCGAGCAGCGCCAGCCGGTTCTCGCCGTAGTAGCGCCGCCGAAAATCTTCCGTCGCCTGCAGCTCGGCGAGCCAGTACTGCTTGAAAGACTCATCGCTGACCATGTCAGACCGCTCCCGGGAGTACGCCGCCGGCCGTCACCAGCGGGAGCTCCGCAAGCGCGGCTAGGTTGCCGGGGTCAAGGCCGGGAAACACCGCAGCGGGAGCCGGGACCGGAATGACCGGAGCGCCCGGCAATCCCATTTGGGTTTCCGCCGCGAGCAGCGCTAAGGAGACGGCGTTCACCGTCGTCTGCACGCCGGACAGGCTCACCGTGCTGCCGGCGACCTGAACGCCCGTGCCGATGCCGGTCACCGCGACTCCGCCAAGGGCCGTGATCGCGACCTGGGCCCCGGCGTTTACCGCCATGGCCAAGGTGGACACCTCGACGCCGACGCCAGCAAGCTGGGTGATGGTGGCAGGGGTCTGGAGCGCAATGCCGGTCATGCTCGTTACGTTGGTGCTGGCCAGACTGTCTAAAGAGGTGCCGAGCGCCGAGGCAATCTTTACCGTGTCGCCTGTGATGCTGACGTTCTTGGCGGCGATGGTCACGGAGTCGGCGGTCTGGACGTAGGTGCTGGTTCCGGCCGGTCCGACGACCTGCAACGTCAGGGTCGACCCATCCAGCGTGACCGTCTGCCGGTTCAGCCCGACGTTATCGAGGATCTCAAGGACGTAGCCGTTCTGTTTGTCCAGGAGCACCTTGCAAAACAGCGGCTTTATGGACGAGCCAAGGCCCAGCGCGCCGCCCGGCGGGTGCTGCGGGCGAGCCGCGCCGCCCCCCGGAGGCGCGCCCGCGGCCACGCTCGCGCCCGTGGTTCCCGCCGTCGTCCCGCCGGCGCTGGCCAGCCGCGAGGGCAGGCCCGGCGGCGGGACGCTGCGCGGCGTTCCTACTTGCAGCAAGCAGGCGCCTTCGGCCATGCGCAGGAGCTCGTAGTCGACCCCGAGCCGCTTGTGCACGCGCTCGATCGCGAACACCGGCCGCTGATATTCGTAGGTGTGCCGGAGCGAGGTGCGGTTGGTCGGCGTCTTGCCGAGAAGGAGCTGGTCGCCCTGGCTCGCCAGCGGGAGCTGCGCAGTCGGCCGCCAGTCGATATAGCGCTTGAGCAAGGCGTGGTCGTAATACAGGCTGGCAAGGACGCGCTCGTCTTTGTAGGCGGGAAAGTAGAAGTGTCCGGGACCCATGTTGGGGTTGTAGGGCAGGGTGATTATCTGGTTGCGCCACAGCGGAATCTTGACCTTGTAGAAGTGGAGCGAGGTGAGCGGATCGGGATAGAACTGGTAGGTTGCATCGGTGTGGGCGCCGACTTCGCTCACGATCTTTCCCTCAATCTGGACCGGATACTTCGGGACGACATAGGGCGGTACCCGGCGGGCCGGGTTTGACGCCGCCTCCAGCCAGACATTGACCCGGCACTCGCAGTGCAGCGCGACCTTGCCGTCGTAGACCGGCCGCACGTCGCTCTCCCGCGACTCCGCCGCGATGACGATCCGGAAGACCCGGCAGATCTCGCGGCGCGCCTCCATGGGCACGCAGACGGACTTTGCCTTGAACGCGGCCAGCTCGGGGCCAAGGTGGATGCCCGCCCCCGGCCCATAGGGGACCGATGGGAAGAGCCGATAGCGCAGCACGAACTCGGGCTTGGGCAGCTTGAAGTCGTTGCGCATTCGCAGGTACTTCTTATTGAACTCGGAACGAATCGGCGTATTCAGCCGGGAGTCCTGCCGCACCCCCTGGACCAGATTGCGGGTCAGCAGGGGGTCGCTCGGCACCACCGGCCGGTTCTGGATCGCCTCGGTATAGTCGTTGAGCAGCGACTCCTTCCACCGCGGCGTCTCCGGGTAATAGGTGAAAATCTCGTGGATGTCATCGGCGGCGACAGCGACCTTCAGCGGTCGGAGCTTGCGCTTATGAACCTCATAGCTGTGCCGCGTATAGTTGTAGATCCAAATGCGACTGGACTCATCGAGCTGCCACATCAAAAAGTCGTAGAAGCTGGCCCGCTCACTCGGTCGATTTTTGACATCGAGTCCCAAGAAAATCATCGGCATGATCCGAGTGATCGTCGGATCGACAAACTTGATGAGGATATGCCGGTTGCGGCTTGCCATGATGACATCGCGCAAGGACTTGCGGGTGAACAGCTGGCAGGGAAAGTGCTGGCGCCACAGCGCCTGCGCCGGATCGGAAAAACGCACCTGGTACAGACGATAGGACAGCGGTCCGCCCGGCGAGTGCGGGGCAGCCCCCTCAAGCATCGCCTTCTCGGTGATAAGGCCCCGGATCTCGAAGGGGCGGGCCGGCGGTCCGGCTGCTATCTCGAGGTGCTCGGGCTTTATGCCCAGGCGAATCTTGAGCAGCGATGGAGTCCGGAACAGGTTCACCAGCAGGTCGCGCTCGGTGCCCTGGGATGCCGTGTCATCGTCTATTCTGAAGGTGAGCTCCCCTGTGAAGCCTGAGCTCTTGAGATCCAGATCGACGCGGACGACGTTATGGCCGCTTATCACGATCTGTCTTCCCCCGCGCGCGGGGCTGATCTCCAAAGTGAAGACCAGCCGGTCGGTGAAGCTCGGCGTCTGGTTGGCCAGCTCTTCGTCGAGCGGCGGGAGCGTGGAGGGCGCTTTAACGAACACTTGCCACCTCGATCTTTACTTCGCCATGAACCGGATCGAACAGGATGGCCAGCCGGCACGGCGTCGCCTTTACCTTTTTCGCCAGGGGTCGCCCCGCCGCGACCAACACCTCGCCCTGGAGCTCAAAAAGATAAGGAAGCTCTTCATCGTTGATCGCCACCAGCGCGCGCGGGCGCAGCCGCGGTTCATAGGCCGCGATATCGGCAAGGATCTGATGCATCACCGCCTCCGCGGAGGCGGGCGCCCCCTGCTGCGCATAGAACTCGTCAAGCCCGAACTCACACAGCGGCGAGCTGTAGCCGCGCTTGGCATTTAGCAGGTGCGCCAAGTTGCGCACGACGCTGGCCAGGGTGTCGTCGCGGGGTCGCTCGGGGAGGAACTGGTTGAGGAAGGACATGGCGCTCCGCCTTATCTCCAGAACAGAAAGACGTTGGCCCGTTCGAGGACCGGGTGAACATAAAGAGCGAGCGAGCCCTCGCGCAGCGCGTTGTTCCACTCCTCGCCTGGCTGCAGCTGGTGAAACTCGACCTCAGGGCCGAAGCTATGCTGAAACGGCGGCTTTTCGACATGCTTGAAGGGGATGCCGCGCAGGACCAAGCGGTGGACCAGGGCCAGGCGCGAGGTGCAGGACAGCTTCACTTCATCGAGCACGATGCGCTCATGCAAGGTCGGCCTTTGCACCAGCAGGTAGGCCTCTTGGGCGAGCTTGGCTTCCTCAGGAAGCTGCGCGATCGAGAACAGTCCGTTGGCCTTGAGAAAGCGCAAGTGGGTCGAGCGGCTGTACACCGGCTTGAGCTGCTGTCCGAGCGTGCGCAAGAGCTCACCGAAACAGCGGCCGAGTTCGTCGTGGCGGTAAGGGACGGCCGGCTGGTCGGGAAGCACCTCATGAAAACAGCAGAACATTTCAGACAGGTTGCGCAGGGCGACAAAGAGCTCGTAGGAGTGCAGGGGCAGCCGATTCTGAACGTCCTGCAGGAGCGACAGCATCCGATACATCTCGACCAGACAGAGCCGAATGCACAGCAGGCGGTCCGGACGCAAGAACGTATCTTGGAGCTGGGCCGCCAGCTGCGGCTCTAGGTTGGTGAGCTGCGCCTGCAGGCTGGCCAGCGGCGCGCGCAGATAGGGCGTCGAGCATACCTGGAGCAGAGGTGGAATATGGCTGCCCTGGAGCTGCCAGTTGCCTTCGGCGTCCTTGGCGAACTCGCCGAGCTTGAACATGCCCCGCGAGCGGTCGATCCGGTCGTTGATGCTGAGGTGGGCGCGGTAAAGCACGCGCTCCACCACGCGCGGATCGCTGCCGTAGAGGGAGATGCCGGTCGCCGGCAGCGTCTCATCGGTGATGTGGACGTAGACCGGCACCGTGGTGGCGCCGGTCGCGCTGAGCGACAGCGGGGCGAGCACCGCGTTGCCGGGCACGCTGATGACTTCCCCGCTCGGGAGCACGGCCGTGAGACTCGTGACCGAGAGCACCCCCTCCCGCAGCATCGGCTCGCTCCAGGTGAGCTGGGCCACGCCATAGTGCGGCAGGCCGGAGAGGCGCGCCCGCAGCTCGATGGCCGCTTCGGCGCGCTCGGCCGCCGCGGTCAGGTGCTCGGGCAGGACCGTCTGCCCGAGATACCAGCGAATGTGTCCGATCTTGAGCGTACTCATTCCAGTCCTCTCCCGCTGGTCCGGCCCAGACGCGGCTCCCGGTTCGGCTAGGGCGCGGTGCCGGCCGGTCCGGTGCGGCCCCACGGCTTGGTCACCTTGCGCAGGCTCGCGGAGGCCAGGTAGAGGGAGGTCGCCAGCGGCCAGGGGATGACCTTGATGGTGAAGTCGTAGTTCTCCGGGGACTGCACATCGGTAGCCGGGCTGGGCGTGACAGTGAGCGCCAGGTTGTCGCCATCTTTCATGAGGAGGCCGGGGACGCCTCTTGTCACGTTGCCGGCATCGGCCGAGCCGACCGCGCTGCTGGCGAAGGCGCTGAAGTATTTTCGATTCAGGGGATCGTACTCATAGACCACCCAGCTTATCCGGACGCTGGTATCCAGCATGGATGCGTAGAGCAGCCCCATGACCGTCTGCTTGCTGGTCACCGACAGCGTCCCTTCGAACTCGATGGGATCGGTGTCGCCGAGGTCCCACTTGATCTTTTTCAGTACGGCGACGACCTTCAGCGTCCCAACCGCTTCGGTGGCGGTGGTCGCGCCCGTGTTGGTGGGCCTGGTGAACGGCGTGGTCACCGTCTGATCGTTCA
>CALFML010000451.1 GCA_937879845.1 uncultured Myxococcales bacterium | reverse complement strand
ACAGGCGAAGACACTCTTTCCCTACACGACGCTCTTCCGATCTGGCGCTGGCGGCGCTGACGCCGGCCAAGGATGGCGTGGACGGCACGAAGATCTATCTGTATGGCGAGGCGTGGAAGTTTGGCTCGCTGGTCGACATCCTGCCGGATCAGGCTTTCGATCAGGGGCATGCTTTCGGGTCGGGAATCGGCTCGTTCAATGATCGCATCCGCGACTCGATCCGCGGCGGCGGGCCGTTCTCGGGTCTGTCCGATCAGGGGTTTGCCACCGGGCTCGCGGATGACTATAACCAGAATCCAGCCAATGAAGAGACCCCGACCGACGCGGCCGGGCTGGCTGAGGAGCCTGCCGAAAATCATGGCGAGGGCGGGAAGTTCCGGCACGAGATAGTGGGCCTGTTTGCTCGACACGAAGGAAAAGAGGATTAGGCTCGATATGGCCCAGATGCCGCACAGACGGATTCCTGCGTCGGCGCGCCATGTGGCTGCCAGTGCCCGCCAGAGCCGCCATGACCATCCCCACGGGAACAGGATCACCGGCAATAGCGCCCAGAGGAACCAGAAGGGCCGGTCGTGGGCCATGCCGCCTGCGACACGGTCGAAGGACTGGGTCCAGAGCAGTTCCTTGCGATAAGCGGCATCGGCGGTGACCAGCGCCGCGCCGTCGACCGCGTAGCCGGTGAGCGCCGCCGTGAAGCGCTCCAGATCGAAGCGGCCGTCGGGGTTGTTCTCGTCGTAGGGGTTGCACCACGAGCGCAGCGCGTCGCCGAGCTCCAGCCCGAGCTGGAGGTGGCAGAGGGTGTCGAGATCGACCAGGCAGTGCCCGACCGGAGCTTCCGCGCCCGCGTCCAGGAACAGCAGGTTGGAGATCTTCAGATCGCCGTGGCACAGCCGCAGCGGGCCGGCAAACTCCAGCGGCAGCTCGCCGCAGCGCGCCAGGATCTCGCTGGCGAGCGGCAGGAAGTCGGCCGGCAGGTTGGCGACCGTGGCGGCCTTGGCGACGGCGGCGCGCAGGTTGGCGAGGTGGCGGCCGAGGTCGTGGGCGCCGGGCCGGGTAAAGCGGAACCGGTGCACGAGGTCGAGCAGGCTGCGGTGGAAGCGGGCGACCAGCCGGCCCGCGGCATAGGCCAGGTGCGGGTCGACCCGGGTGAACGTCTGGCCGGGCATGAGCGTCATCAGCCGCCACACCCCGGCCGGACCCAGGTCGACCGCCGGTGCGCCGCCGCGGGTCGGATAAAGGAGCGGCGTCGGCATCCCCCGCGCCTGCAGGTGGCGGGTGATCGCGGCGATGTCCTCATTGACCGCGAGCCCGAACAGCGGATTTACCCGCTGCAGCACCGCGCGTACCGGCGGCTCGTGCCCGAGCGCCGCGGTGTCGACGAGGAAGGTGTGGTTGATGAGCCCGGAGCCGAGCGGACTTATGAGCCCGGCCGGCACCTGCTCGTCGGTCAGCTCGCCCAGGAGCGGCGCGCCGCTCGCCCCTGCAGCTGCCGATTTCGCGGAGTCGAGCGGCAGGTTGCGATCGTAGTGGCGCAGCGCAGCCAGGGCGGCGGGGCGCAGCTCGGGTGGCGTGGTCATGCGGTTCCTCGGCGAAGACGCGGCGGTTTTTCGCGGCTCGGCTGCCATCATACATGAGCACCCAGGCCGCGGTCGCTTGAGGGGCAGCGGGCGCCCGCGGCGGTCTTGGGGCCGGCAAGGCGGGCAATTTCTTGCGGCGACCCGGCGGCCCCGCGAAAATGTCCGGCGTGACACACACCGGGCATAACCATGGCGGCCTGTGGCCCGAGCCCGCCGCCGAGCCGAGCCCCAAGATCATCGTGCAGAAGTACGGCGGCAGCTCGGTTGCCGATCCGCAGCGCCTCAAGATCGTCGCCGAGCGGGTCGCCAGCACGGTCCGCGCCGGCTACCGGGTCGTCGTCGTGGTGTCCGCCATGGGCAAGACCACCGACGAGCTGTACGCCCTGGCGCGCACCATCGCGAGCGCGCCGCCGCGGCGCGAGCTCGACATGCTGCTGTCGAGCGGCGAGCGGATCTCGATGGCGCTTTTGGCGATGGCGCTGCACGAGCTGGGCCTGGATGCGATAAGCTTCACCGGCTCGCAGTCGGGCATCCTCACCAACGACCGCCACTCCGGGGCGCGCATCATCGAGGTGCGGCCGGTGCGCATCCAGGACGAGCTCGAGCGCGACCGCGTGGTCATCGTCGCCGGCTTCCCGCATGGCCTACGCCTTCGCCCGCGACGGCGGCCTCCCTTTTTCCGCGGCGCTGCGGCGGGTCAGCCAGCGCTATCGCACGCCCGCGGTGGCGGTATGGACGGTGGCGATTCTGAGCATCCTTTTTACCGTGTACACCCCGGTGTATTCGACGATCACGGCGGTGTGTACGATCTTCCTATACATCTCTTATCTTTTGCCCATCGCCCTCGGCTTTTTCGCCTGGCAGCGCACCTGGACGCGCATGGGGCCGTGGACGTTGGGGGCGCTTTATCGCCCGATCGCCGCCCTGTGCGTCCTCGGCTGCGCCGGCGTGATCTTCATCGGCGTGCAGCCGCCAAACGACAAGGCGCTGTGGATCATCCTGGGTTCGTTCGCCCTCACCGCGGTCGTCTGGTTCGCATCGGAGCGGCGAAACTTTCAGGGTCCGCCGGCCGGGCTTCTGGGTCCGCAAGTCCCGGGAGCGGCCGCGCGCGGGCCGGTTCTCTGATCGCGCTGTCTGCTTTGGGACAGGAACGCCCGTGCCCACGATCGTAAAGCTCGCCGGCTTCGACTTCGGTTCGACGACCTGCAGCGCGGTCCTCGCCACCGCGCAGCTCAGCGGAGATCGGCCGGGCGGCCGGCGGGAGCTTGTGGCGGTGACGCCCACGTATCGCTCGGAGCTCGAGTTCACGCCGTTTGTCGGCGAGGCGATCGACCTGGAAAAAGTAGAGCGGCTCCTTGACGGCTGGCTGCACGCCGGGGCGGCGCAGCCGGCCGAGCTTTTCGGGGGCGGTGCCCTCATCACCGGTCTATGCGCGGAAAAGGAAAACGCCGCGCGGCTCGCCGCGCTCGTGCGCGGGCGGCTCGGCGATGCGGTAATCGCGTCGGCGGACGATCCATCCCTGGAGTCCTTTGTCGCTTTTATTGGCAGCGCCGCCGCGCTGTCGCAAGCCCAGCCCGACACGCCCATCCTCAGCCTGGATATCGGCGGCGGCACGACCAACCTGGCGCTGGGCTGGGGCGGCGAGGTCCGGCGCACCGGCTGCCTGCGGGTCGGCGCCCGCCACCTCCGCTTTCACCGCGGGAGCTACGAGCTATGCGGGTATTCGCCGCTGGGCCGGCAGCTGCTCTCCCACCTGGGCATTGCCAAGCAGCCCGGCTCCGCGCTCACGCCCGGCGAGATCGCGGCCGTGCTCGACACCTATGTCGAGCTGCTCACCGCCGCCTGCACCGGCCGTCGCGCCGCGCTGGAGACGCCGCTCGGACGATGGTTCGAAGCGGTGCCGCTGCCTCTGCCCGATGGAATGCCTCCGCCCACTCTGGTGCTGGCCGGCGGGGTGGGAGCGCTCATCGCCGCCCGCCGAAACGGCGGTCCACCGCTGCCGCCCACCGGCTATGGCGATCTGGGCGGAGAGCTCGCAGAGCGGATCCTCGGTTCATCGCTCATGCACGGATCCGTAGTGACCCCTTCGCACGCCGGCCGGGCCACCGTGCTTGGCCTGCTCACCGGCTGCACCCAGGTCTCCGGGTCAAGCGTCTTTCTGCCGCGGCCGCACACCTTGCCGCTGCGCGATCTGCCCATCCTCGGCACGATCGCGCCGCACAACAGCGCCGCGGAGCTTTCCGATGCGCTGCGGCTTGTACGCCATAGCCCGCGCGGGG
Organism: uncultured Myxococcales bacterium; assembly: GCA_937879845.1. Classification (GTDB taxonomy): domain Bacteria; phylum Myxococcota_A; class Polyangia; order Palsa-1104; family JAEUJZ01; genus CALFML01. Next base: position 6,780 of record CALFML010000451.1, on the reverse strand, counting down.
CAGCGCTGCGAGTCACCCTGGCCCCCGCCGACCCCGCGACCCTGCGAGCCTTTGGCGCGCGCGTGCAGGAGGTGCTGCAGACATTGGCGTTTCCGCCCGAAAAACCCGTCGTCTTGCTCCTTGAGCAAAACCTCGGCAAGGCGCTCGGGGGCTACATCACCGGATGGCAAGAGCCGGCCGTCAACTTGCTCGTGCTCGATGAGCTGAAGCTCCCCGCGGGACGCTTCGTCCAGCTGGGCCGCCCGCACGACCAGGCGATTCCGGTGTCTTTTTACGGGCTGCAGCAGTAAGCCGTCTGGGTCCCGTGCTTGCGTCAAGGAGCTCCCGTGCGCGTCCTAAAGCCTCTGCCCGAGATTCCGGTTCCGCCGCCCCAGCCCGAGCAGGTCTACACCCTTTGCGTCCAGGGCCGCATCTACCGCTTCCAGGGACTCAAGCGGCTGCTCGGCGCCGCCGACTACAGCAAGGCCGGCGACCGCCACGCCGGGCTTTCTGCCGACAGCGAGCTCACGCGCGAGGCGGCGCGCACCATCCTGTCCGGGCTGCCGCTCAGCCACCTATACGAGCACCCGCTGACTGACCCGCAAGGGCGGATCGATGCGGTGATGCGGGTAAACTACGACATCGATCTGGCGGCCTTCGACGCGCTGGCCGGCCTGACGGTGGGGGAGCTGAAAGAAAAGCTTTTGGCGGCGCCGCCGGCGCAGGTGGCGCAGGTCGGAGCGGCGCTGACCGGCGTGATGGCGGCGGCGCTCGTCCGGCTGTGCGATACGCATGAGCTTTTGTTCCTGGCCCGCAAGCTTTGCCGGCCGACCCGCGCGCGCACCCTGCTCGGCGCCGCGGGGACGCTGTCCTCCCGGCTGCAGCCCAACCACCCTACGGACGACCCGCGCGGCCTGACCCTCCTTTTTTATGCCGGGCTGGCCGTGGGCGCCGGCGATGCGCTGCTCGGCGTCAACCCCGCGGTCGATACCGTGGACAATGTCGCGGCGGTGCTGCGGCTCCTCGACAGCCTGCGCCGCCAAGCGGATGTGCCGACGCAGATCTGCTGTCTTGGGCACTTAAAGACGCAGCTCCAGTGTCTGGAAATAGGGGCTCCGGTAGAGATCATGTTTCAGAGTCTGGCCGGCACCGAAGAGACGCTGGTGAGCGAGTTCGATGTCACGGTGGATCTGCTTGACTCGGCCTACCGCACGATGGCGGCACGCGGCCCGCTGGCCGGCACGGCGCAGCAGTTCATGTACTTCGAAACCGGCCAGGGCAGCGAGTTCACCTACGGCAAGCACCACGGCATCGACATGAGCACGAGCGAAGCCCTGTGCTACGGACTGGCCCGCCGCTACGACCCGTTCATGGTCAACAACGTCACCGGCTTCATCGGTCCGGAGACGCACCTTGACAACTTCGAGATGATCATCTCGAACCTGCAGGACCACCTCATGGGCAAGCTCATGGGACTGCCGATGGGAATGGCGCCTTGCTACACCTTGCACTCGCACATCACGCTGGAGGGACAGCAGATGGCGACCGCGCTCTTGACCGCCGCCGGCGCCAATTACTACATGGATGTGCACCTTAACACCGACCGCATGCTCGCCTACTTTGATACAAGCGGCCATGATGTTCAGACCTTGCGGGAGGTGCATGCAAAAAAGCCGGCGGCGGAATATCTGGCGTGGGCACTGGAGCGCGGCATCTTCGCGCAGGACGGCGACGGTACGATCCGGCGCGGCGCGGCGTGGGGCGATCCGCGTCCGTTCCTTTCGCAGAGCGAGCTGCGCACCCTCGCCGCCGCGACCCCGGCCTTATACGGCTTTGGCACCGCCGGGCCGCGCGCCGCCGAAGCGGTGACGCGGCTCGCCCGGCTCAACCAAGCCATCGCCCGCGATGCCATCTATCAAGAGCTTGATGCGGCGCAGCTGCAGGCGGTGGCACCATTTCGGATCGTGCGCACCGCAGCCGGTAGCAAGGAGGCGCATCTGCACTCCCCGGATCTGGGAGCGCGCCTCCATGAGTCGAGCTTCCGCGCGCTGCAGCCAGAGACCGCCGCGGTGCAGATCGTGGTGTCCGATGGGCTGAGCGCCGCGGCCGTGCATCACAACGTACCGCAGCTGTTGCCCGTCCTCCTAGACGGTCTGCGCGGCCAGGGCATCGCGGTCGGCCAGCCGATCCTGGCCCCCTATGGCCGGGTCAAGCTGGCGGAGCAGCTGGCGGAGCAGCTCGATGCCGCGCTTGTCATCTACCTCATCGGCGAGCGTCCCGGCGGCGATGCCCAGTCCTCATGCAGCCTGTCGGCGTACCTTGTCTACCACCTCAAGACCGCCGATGTGCAAGCGGATGCCGCCCGCACAAGCGGCAACCCCGCCATCCGCTTTGAGTATTCCGTCCTATCCAACATCTACGAAAGCGGCCTCCCTCCCATCGAAGCCGGCGCCGTGCTGCTGGAAAAGGTCCGCGACATCCTCTCCCACAAAGCCGCGGGAAACCGCCTGACGATAAAAAAGACTTCCCCGAGCTAGCACTCGGCGCCCTTGCGCCGCCGCTTTTTATCTATACTCCGCCCTCACATTGCTGCGAGGGTGCCATGCTAACCAAGCTTCCCTGGGATCTTGCGCCACAGCTGCCGTGGCACGTCTTTCAAAGTCCGGCGCAGAAGTGGGCGGTGCAGCCGTCGTTTGTGATCGGCGAGTATTTGTTTATCACCTGCGCCCTCGTGGCGCTTGCGCATGCCCTGCTGCAAGGGGAGCGGCGCGGCATGCACGTGCTGGCCTGGGTGGCCGCGCTCGTCGCCGGCACCGCCAACGATCTCATCTTCATGGCGCTGCCCCTGGTCGATAATTTTTGGCAGGCGCAGGCGACGATCATGCTCACGCCGCGGCTGCCTTTGTACATTCCGTGCGTGTACATCTGCTTTATGTACACCGCCGTAGTCTCGGTCTGGCGGCTGCAGCTGCCGCCGCTCGCCCGCGCCGCGCTGAGCGGCCTTGCGGCCAGCGTGTTCTACGCTCCCTACGACATCATCGGCGCCAAGTTCCTGTGGTGGACCTGGCACGACAGCGACATGCCGATCGCCAACCGGATTCTCGGCGCGCCGATCGGCAGCACGATGTGGATCATCACGTTCACCGCGGCGTTTTCGTTCTTGCTCAATCGCACCATCGACAAGGAGCTTGGCAAGCAGCGCGCACCGCATATCAGCGCCAAAGCTTTCTGCAAGGGCCTGGCCCTGGTGGCGGCGTTCAGCTCCCTCATCATGGTCCTGCAGATGACGATCCTGCAACAGCTCGACGGCGGCGTGCCGGGAATCCGCGCTCTGTGCTTCGTGGTGGTGCTGTATACGACGATCGTTGTTTTGGGCTGGCGCCGCGCCGCAGCCCCTTGGCAAGCCGCGGGCCGCGCCGCCATCGCCGATCGCCTGCTCAACGGGTCGGTCTGCGCTTACTTTCTCACTCTGTTCATGATTGGTGTGGTGTTCGATCCAGCGACCCACCGCAGCGCCAGCGTCCACCAGACCTACGGCGCCTGCCACGTCACCGCCACCGATATCGCCGGCCACACGCGCTACAAATTCCTGTGCGCGGAGGACTTCGACGAAGACTTCTCCTTCGCCTGCCTGCCCGCGCTGCCGGCTGCCGGCAGCGACTGGTATACGGTGTGCGGCCGGCCGCATCGGGACGTGCGGCGGTTCCTCTTTGGGGTGGGGGCGCTGGCGGGAACCGGCATATTTCTGTACTCGTTTCTCCTGGGTGCGCTGCGCCGGCGGCGGGCGGTCGCGGTCTAGGCCGTCGCGCGCCGCGACCTTCCGGCCAGGAAACGGGCTTGACCCGGCCCGCCTATGACCCCAGATTGGTAGCGCATGACCGCCTTGCGGGACACCCGAAGAGAACAGACGCGGCGCCGCCTGTATGAAGCGGCGCTCGCCGTATTTCGCCGCGATGAAGTAGCCGCCTGCCGCATCGACGATATCGCCATCGCCGCCGGGGTCAGCCGCGGCAGCTTCTACTTTCACTACCCCACCAAAGAGCACGTCCTCATCGAGTACATGCGTGAGACCGAGCTCCAGATCTGCAGCGCCGTCGATCTGCTACCGGAGACCGCGCCGTTGACGCAGGTCCTAGAGACAGTCTGTACCGCTCTTTCACAGATCTGGCAGCCGGATCCGCGCCTTTTGCCGGACATCGCCGCGGTGGGAATGCGCTTTGCCGCGACCGCGCTCACCGATGCCGAGTCCGGACGGCTGCGCAAGATGATGTCCGATCGATTCGCCTCCGCCGCCCGCCGCAATGAGCTCAGCACCCTGCTGCCGCCCGCGATCCTGAGCGACCTTTATCTCGGCAACACCCTGGCCGGGCTCCTGGCTTGGTACGGGCATCAGGAGACGCCGCTAAAGACCGTGCTGCAGTCCACCAACATCCTGTTCTTCGGCGGCGTTCAAGTGGGAACCACGCCGCCCCAACCACCGCCCGCCGCACCAGCGAAAAAGCGCAAGGCGGCACCGCAGCGCAAGGCGGCACCGCAGCGCAAGGCGGCACCGCAGCGCAAGGCGGCGGTGCGCAGTAAAAAAACGCGCTCAGCCGGCCGCTGAATCCGCAGCGGGACCGGCGGCATCAAGCGCCGCCCGCCCCGCCCCGGCGGGAGCGCGCGATCCGAGCGGTCCGATCGGCGTATCCGGCGACAGACGCAGCGGCGAGCGGCGGCTGTAGTCGATAAAGCGCGTCGGCTCGCCCGCCGCGGCGGTGAGCGGCGCGCCCTTGCCGCCGAACACTTCGACCCCGTAGCGCCGTCCGTGCCGGCGCAGCGAACCGAAGATGCGATCCCACAGGATGAGATGCTGGCCGTAGTTTACGTGGAAGTAGCGGTGGTGATCGTCATGGAAGTAGGTGGACGGCATCCACGGAATCACCGGAAAGATGCGCACCCCGGAGTGCTGGATGAGCGACTCGATGTGCGAAGACAGAAGGACGATGATGACGCCAATCGCCGGAAGCGGCACGAAGATGAGCGGCAAAAGCATGATCGACTGGTAGGTCAGAAACTCCACCGGATGCAGGGAGAACGCGGTAAACGCCGTCGGCACCGTGTTGCGGTGGTGCCACCTGTGGATGAGGCGGAACAGCGCCGGCCGGTGGAAGATCCGGTGCGCCCAGTAGATCACCACGTCCGTGATCAGGAAGTAAAGGACGGTGCCGACCACGACCTCCAAGATGCTGTGGCCGCGCAGCGAGATGTAGATCCGACTGTGGCCGCTGGCATAGATCCAGTACGCCAAAAATCCCGACAGCACCGAGCCGAGCGTGATGTTGGTGATTCCCAGCCACAGGTCGATGCTCCACATGCGCTGGGTCGGGAAGCGCTGCGGCTGGCACTTCCAGGCCTCGCTGTGCTCGCGCTGCCGGCGGTAGTAAAGGTACTCGAAGATGCCGGCGACGAGAAGATACAGCCCAAGCCCGGTGACGACCGAGCCGATGACGAAGCCCAATGCGGTGGGGATGTCGTAGGCAAAGTCCGCCGCGGCGGACCCAAGGGGGGTGTCCTGGCTCAGAAACCCGAGCCATCCAGCATCGGTGCGGCAGGAATAGATTGACATACGTCAGCGACTAACATACGTCAGTGACAATTGTCAATTTGAACCGCCGCCGCCGCCAGCGGCACAGTGACTCAAGGAGGAAGAGGCCATGACCCAGCGCTTTCCCTTTCACCCCTACCCGAACAGCTGGTTTGTCGTCGCATTATCCGACGAGCTTCCGGTCCGCGGGGTGATGCCGCTTTCCTACTTCGGGCAGGAGCTTGTCCTGTTTCGCGGCGAAGACGGAACGGCGCATGTGTTTGACGCCTACTGCCCGCACCTGGGCGCGCACCTGGGCTGCGGCGGCAAGGTCGAAGGCGACAGCCTGCGCTGTCCGTTCCACGGCTGGCGCTTCAGCGGCGACAGCGGGCAGTGCGTCGAGGTACCGTTCGCGGCCAAGATTCCGGCGCGCGCCGGTCTGCGCAGCTGGCCGGTGCGCGAGCTCGATGGACTCATCATGGTCTACCATCACACCGATGGGCAGGCGCCGACCTGGGAGATCCCGGCGATGCACACTCCGGAGTGGACCGATCCGTTCTTCTTCAAATGGAAGCTGCGGACCTGCTGCCAGGAGATCCTCGAAAACACGGTGGATACCTCGCATCTGCCGACGGTGCACGCGGCGCGGCGACCGGGCAGCTACGTGCCCAAGGTCAGCGAAGGACCGGTGCTGCATCATGAGCTCAACATTCAGTGGGACGGGGCGTACATCGGCTTTCCCGGCATGGAGATGGACGTGCGTCTGGATGTCTCGGTCTTCGGCTTGGGGCTCATCCATGTCGAGACCTTCGCGCTCCTGGTCGGGATGCAGGCGCGGCAGCGCTTCTTCGCGACGCCGATCGATGCGAATCACATCCACTTGCGGGCGGCGGTGCAGGTGCGGCGTCTGCCGGATGAGGAGATGACCAAGAGCGTGGACACGATGTTCCGCGAGGCGTTTGCCACCGACTTCGTCAAGGACTTCCCGATCTGGGAGAACAAGATCTACCGCAGCCCGCCGATGCTCAGCGAGGCGGACGGTCCGATCGCGATGTACCGGAGGTGGGCGCGGCAGTTCTATAGCGAATATAGTGCTGCCGATGTTTCGGTTGCGGCACCTGCTCCGCGGGCGGCGGTGCACGCTAAGCTTTCGACTATCGCTTAGGTGTGGCCCTCAGTTAGTTCGTGAGCACCGCTGCGCCGGGCAGGGTCTGTTCCGGGCGTGCACAAGTATGTCT
>CALFML010000450.1 GCA_937879845.1 uncultured Myxococcales bacterium | reverse complement strand
AGATACATTGGCGTGACTGGAGTTCAGACGTGTGCTCTTCCGATCTGCCCGATGCGATCGTCGGCGAAGGGGCGCGCATCGAGCGCGGCGTGCATCTTGTGCGTACGGTGGTCTTCGCCGGGGCGGCGGTGCGCAAGAGCGTCTACAGCTCGGTGGTGACCACCAAGGCGGTTTATCCCATAGAGCCCTCGGACGCGCCGCCCGATGGGCCCACCGGGCACGGATGATTTCTTATGACCCGCATGACCCGCTTCGCCGATGAGGTCCGCCCATGAGTGAAAAGACCGCTGAGCGCCCGCCCGCCCGCCTTGCCACCGAGTCGCCCGCGTCCGCTGCTCCGGCCCGGGCGCTGACCGCCCAGGAACGGGCCGAGCGCGAGATCGCCCAGATCGACGAGCAGCTGGACGTCATCATGACCAAGCCGGAAAACCGCGCGGCGCTCGTGAACCGCCCCGATCAGGCGCTGCAGCCGCCGGCCGGGCGCTCGATCACGCCTTCGGTGGCGGCGCCGGTGCAGGCGGGAAGCGTCAACCATCTGGCGCTAAACTGCATCGTGCCGGGCCTGGGCTCGCTCATGCGCGGGCGCACCGCTTTGGGGGGCGCGCAGCTCGGTCTGGCCGTCGCGGCGGTACCGCTTCTGTTCTTCAAGTTCTGGCTGGCGCTCGTGCTGGCGGCGGTCGCCTACGTCTGGTCGATCGGCAGCGGCATCGGCTTTCTCAGCCAGGGTGAGACCAAGTCCTGGCGCTGAGCCCCAAACCCATCTACAGAGCTACGCATGACCCCCTTTCGCAAACATGTCTTTATCTGTACAAACCGCCGCGATCCGCAAAACCCCAAAGGCTCGTGCGCCCACGTCGGCAGCGAAGCGATCTGCGAGGCGTTCAAGAAAGAGCTCATCGCCCACGGCCTCAAAGGGCAGATGCGCGCCAACTCCTCCGGGTGCCTGGATCAGTGCGCGCACGGGCCGACCGTCGTGGTGTACCCCGATGCCGTGTGGTACCAGGTCAAAACCGCGGAGCAGGCCAAAGAGATCGTCGAAAAGCACCTGGTCGGCGGCGAGCCGGTTTCTGCGCTGCGTATCAAATAACTGCAGCCCTAAAAGCCGCAGCCCGGCAAGCCGCCGCGCGGCCGCAAAAGCCGGGTCTGCCTCTGCAAGTCCCGCGGGTTAAGAGACGAATTTGACTGGCACGGTACAATTTCAGGGATGCGGCCGCCTCCCCAAAGCGCGTCGGCGAAAAAGCCGCCATCCCGACGACAACTTCACCGCGGGCTGGGACTTTTAGCTCTCCTTGGGGTCGGGCTCGGGCTTTTCGCGGAGCTGATCATCGGCCCGCGCTACCGCGAGCGGCAGCGCAAGCGGCAGGAGGCGGCCGAGCGGGCAAAGTGGGCGCAGGCGGCCCGCAGCAAGGCGGCGCTGGCCGAAGAGCCGGGCGCGCTGCCGGAGCTTGTCGATCGCGGGCCGCTGCAGCTGACCGGACTTTTGCGCGGAATCCTGTCGCTAGCGCCGCAGCTGGATAAGAGCCGCGCCGCACCGCTGAGCCTGGATGAGCTGCGCGAGCCGGCGACCAAGGTCCTGGCCTATCTGAGCGCCCATCCCGGCCTGCCCTGGCTGCCGCCGCTGCTCCACGGAGCGCCGATCCACGACGCCGGCCTGTCCGCCGATGGCACGCTGCTGCTCACCGCCGGCGGCGATGGCGTGGTGCGGATTCACGACGGACAGACCGGTCGCCGCTTGGCCGAGCTGCGCCTCCCGCCGCGCGCCGGAGCGGCGCAGCTAGGGCGCTTTTCCCCCGATGGCGCCCGCGTGGCCACCGCCAGCGCCGACGGGGCAGTGCAGCTGTTCGAGGCGCGGACCGGGCAAGCGGTCATAACGGCGCGGCTGGATCTGCCGCCGGGGGCGATCCGCGATCTGGCCTTCGCTCCCGACGGGCGGAGCCTGGTGGTGGCCACCGCTACCGGCGCCAGCTACCTCATCGACTCGCGTACCGGGGCGCTCGCCGTCAAGCTCGGCGGACACCGCGATGAGGTGACGATGGGCAACTTCTCTCCCGACGGCGCCCGCGTGGCTACAGCCAGCGCCGACGGAACAGTGCGGATGTTTGCGGCCGCCACCGGGGCCGCGCTCGCCGCGTGCAAGGCCCATCCTCTGGGCGCTCGCGTGGTCCGCTTCTCTCCCGACGGCATGCTGGTCGCCACCGCGGGCAACGAGTCTACGGTGCGTCTATGGCACGCCCGCAACCTCGCCAAGGTCGCGGAGCTCCACGGCCACCGCAGCGAGGTGCTGTCGGTACGCTTTTCTCCCGACGGCACCCAGCTTGTGACCGCGAGCGCGGACGGCACCGCGCTTATCTGGGACAGCCGGACCGGCCGCCTCCAGGCCAGCCTGGTCGGGCATACCCACCCGCTGAGCGACGCGGTCTTCGCCCCCGACGGCGCGACCGTGCTGACTGCCGCCGTCGACGGCGAAGCGCGGCTGTGGGCGGTGCCGAGCAGCAAGCCGCTGGCGATCCTCCGCGGCCACCGCGCCCGCCTGACCGCAATCGACTTCACCAGCGACGGCGAACACATTCTGACCGCCGGCCTCGACGGCGCGGCGCGGTTGTGGACGGCGCGGCCGCTTGCCAGCGCCTCCCCGGAGCGGGTGCTCCACCACGCCCAGCTCACCAGCGCCGTCCTTTCGCCCGGCGGCGATCAAGTGGTCACCGTCGGCCGCGACAGCGTCGGCGAGGTATGGGACCCGCGCGACGGCAAGCATCGGCGGACGCTGCTGGGCCACGCCTATGCGATAAACGCCGCGGCGTTTTCCGCTGACGGCCGCCGCATGATCACCGCCAGCGATGACGGCTCGGCGCGGGTGTGGGACGCGCGCAGCGGCCTTACCGTGCAGACCTTGCTCGGCCACACCCACCCGGTTCGCGGCCTGAGCATCTCCCCGGACGGACAGCTGGCGGCGACGGTGGACATCATGGGGATCGCTCGGCTGTGGAGCGTGCGCGACGGTCAGGCGCTCTCTGTTTTGGGCGACCGCATCTTGACCGCGGCCAGCGCGCCCAAGGTCACGGCGGCGGTTTTTTCGCCGGATGGCGAGCGCTTGGCCACCCTGCATGGACAGGGAACGGCGCAGCTGTGGAACGTGCACACCCTGGCGCTGCACGCCAGCCTGCAGCATGGGTCGGCAATCCGCATCATCGACTTTAGTCCCGACGGCAGTCGCGCGCTTACCGCGGGTGCGGATCGCCTCGTGCGGCTCTGGGACGCCCGCACCGGGGCCGCTGCCGCGGGCGCCGCGCTGGCCGGACATGGCGGCGAGCTCACCCTGGCCCGCTTCTCACCCGATGGGCTGCGCGTGCTCACCGGGGCCGCGGATCACACAAGCCGCATCTGGGACGCGGCCTCGCAGCAGGTCACCGCCACGCTGAGCGAACACACCGGCGTGGTCCAGGCAGGGGTGCTGGCGGTTTCGTGTGGCACGGGATTCATCCACGCAAGAATGACCGCGAATACGACAAGCAGCACGATACCGATCAGGGCTTTCACGGGCTTGCCTTGCTGATTTTCGAATTTGCTGGTCCCGGTCGGCTCGTCATAGGCGCTTTTCTTTCCCTCCGACGGCCAGTCGTTTCCTGACATGAGGGTCATGTCGAAATCCTCTTTTGTCGCGCACCCGTTGAAATCGGGTTGTGGCTGGGTCGTTGGGCAACGGTTCGTTGGTGTGAACTGTTCCTGCGGAGCCTTGCAGTGAATGCGGGTCAGCGTTGCAGGGCCTATCCGGTGCACTGCAGCGAATGCGCGCGCTGCGCGGGCTGTAAGGAAAACGGCGCAATGTCGTTTCAGCCGCAGGCCTTCCAGCGACACAAGAGGTCTGACCGGGCGAAAAAGTGCCCAAAATTGCATTTGAAAACAAAGGTCTGATGAATGCGATTTATGATGTGCTGGAAACGAAAAGCGACATAGACTGGTTCTAATCAGACTCGTGGCGTCGTCAGCAATCGCCCGGCAAAGAGGCAACGGAATTATGGGAATTAATCAAGGCCCGATCAGTCTCGATCAGAAATACACGCAGAGCTCGGGACACGTTTTCCTGACCGGTATCCAGGCTCTGACTGGGGCTCGGCGGCTGGGGCGAAGTCGCCGCCAAGTAGCAGTTTATTTAATTATCTCCCCGATGTCCGCCAGAGTCGAATTCGCAACAAAATCAACTGCTGGGCCCAGGGATTTCGCGAGCTTGGCCCTCAACTCGTCGTGCCGTACGTCAGCGATATGGTCGCCCAACTCGAAAAGGCAAGGTAACGGGACGAAGAACCGGGCGCCCGCGCCATTGGCCTTCAGGTATCGTTTCCGGATCCGATCCATCGCCTCGCGATTCGAGTCGCGGCCGCATCCGAACAACTCGATGAGGTAGCTGGTATCGAGAACGTAAACGACGACACTCAT
>CALFML010000449.1 GCA_937879845.1 uncultured Myxococcales bacterium | reverse complement strand
TCTGCATCGCCCGCAGCACCGCCCCGTAGCCGGCGTTGAACGCCGCCAGCGTCAGATGCCAGCTGCCAAAGCGCGTCTTCAAGTCGCCGAGGTAGCGGGCCGCGGCCTCGGTCGAGCGCACCGGATCTTTGCGCTCATCGACCCAGTAGTCGACGCGCAGGCCGTAGATGCGCGCCCCTTCGGGGAGGAACTGCCACAGGCCCACCGCGCCTTTGTTGGACCGATCGTGCGGGTCGTAGCCGCTCTCGATCATCGATACGTAAAGGAGGAACCGCGGCAGGCCGTACTTGTCCAGGGCCTGCTCGATGAGCGGCTTATAGCGCCCCTGCTTGCGCAGCCACGAGCCCATGATCGACCGGCCGCGCTTTTCTTCTTTGTAGAACTCCAGGTACTTTATGACGTGCGCCTCGAAGCGCACAAAAGTCGGCGACAGCCCCAGGTTATCGAGCAGCCGCAGCGCCGAGAGCCACGGGATGGTGGGGCTTGGCACCGCCCCCGCCGGCCGCGGACCGAGCGGCGAGTGCAGGCCCTCCGGCACCGCATCCGGTCCGAGGCCGCCGCTAAGGCCGCCCGCGCCGCCCAGGCCGAGCTCGGCCCCGCCGCGCGGCCCCGGCAGGGGTCCTGCGGCGTCGCGCGGCGAAAGCACCATGCTCTCGCGGAGGCCGGCGCGCGGGAATGACTCCAGCTCGAAGGCGCGCAGCTCGCGCAGCTCCGCTGATTCGCGCGATAAATCGATCGGACCGCCGCGGATCGCCCGCCGCTGCACCCGATCGTCTTTGGGATCCATCGCGACAGACGGGGCAGCGACTGCGCCCGAGCCCGAATTACCGGCCGCGCCGCGTTCCGGTTCCCCCGCGCCGCGCCCGGGCTCTGCCGCGCTGCGCTGCGCCGCGCTCGGTGATCCTGCGGGGTGCGCCGGAGCGGAGGATGCGCCGGCGCTGGAAGCGCGGCCATGATCTTTTTCCGTCCCGGCCGCGGGCTTGGGCGCTTTACCGCGCTCTTCGGCGGCATGCGCCCGGCGCAGCGATCCGGTCACCCGCTGCCACAGCCCCCCACGCTGGGGCGCCAATCCTTGACCGCGGAGCTGCGGACGCGGAACTTCCACCTGGGAGAGGTCCACAAGCTGGGCGGCAAACACCGCAGCGGCGAGCCCCAAGGGGCGGATAAGCCGCTGTAGCCAGCTGTAGGCAATACTCCGAGTCCTCACATCACGGCACGTTAGCAGCGGCAATTTCGCACCGCTAATTTTTTGGCCGCAGCCAGGTTTGCAGCTGGGTTTGCACTTGGGCTCGCGCTCGCAACCGGCCGCTTGCCGCTGCCGCCTGCCGCGTAGGTGGCTCTTGTCGCAAAGCGCCGCCGGTGTTACCGTCGCAAGTTAAGGAGAACTGTATGAGTAAATTGCTTTGGGGAGCGGCGCTCGCCTTGAGTCTGTCGACGCTTCAGTGCTCGACCGAGACGAAGATCATCGAGCTGGAGCCGCCGCAGGGAACGTTTGCCGGCGGTGAAGAGATCCTCATAAAGGGCAAGAACCTGCCGATCGGCCGCGGCGGCGCCACGGTCCTTTTTGGCCGGCGCCCCGCGACCAACATCGTCATGGAGAACGCCAACGGCATCCGTGTCACCTCGCCCGCCGGCGATCGCAACACCGAAGCCGACGTCACGGTCATCTTCGACGACGGACGCAACTATCTCCTCAAGAGCGCCTTCCGCTACCTCGACGCCTCGGATAACGCCAAGGTCATGAAGAGCTTCGGCAACAAGAAGTAGCCGACCCGACCGTCACCTCGCCCGCGCGCGATCCGCTTGGTTCCGACGTTTTTCGGCTGTGCCGCGAGCGGCAGAGGTGAGAACCGGTGCGCCTAGGCGCGGGTTTGTTGCTCGTGCCACAGGCGGGCAAGCTGCAGGAGCGTCGGGCGCTCGTTGCGCTCCGGATCTTCTAGGACGGAATCCAGCAAGCGGCCGAGCAGGATGCCGATCTGGGGTCCGGGCCGCAAGCCCAGCTCGACGATCAGATCTTTGCCGGAGACCGCCAGCTCGCCGGTCGATAGCGGCGGCTGGCGCGCGTGCTCGGTGTGCAGGCGGTCGCGCAGGCGGAAGTGGGTATCGCCGCGATCAAGCTCCCCCGCGAGCAGCGCCGCCAGCCCCTGCAGCTGTAGCTTTTGCTCGAGCAGCTCAAAAGGCGTCTGCGCCAGCAGGCGGCGCACCGCGACGTCGGAGAACAGCGGATCGGCGGCGGCCGGCGGCGCTGCGCTGCGGTTGGCCGCCGCCGGCCGGGAAGCGGCGTCCGCCGGGTCTGGCAAAAGCAGCGTGCATAGCTGTTGCCGCTGGCGCACGGGCAGCTTCAGGCGTTCATCAAGAAGCTCGGACAAGGCGCCGGGGGTCTTTGGGATAAGCGCGCCCGGACCGCTCAAGTAGCGGCGCAGCGGCCACAGGAGCGCCGCCAGCCGCGCCGGCGGCGGGGCCAGCTCGACCAGCCACCACCACTGCATCGCCTGCGCCGGGGTGTCCAGCATCGCCGCGACTTCGGGCAGGATGACGTTGAGCAAGGAGCCGTGCTCGCCCCAGTCGGCGGCCGGATCGGTGTCGCTGCGTTCGATGAGCAGGCGCAAGGCGCGGGCCGGGCGCGGCGCCGCGAGCAGCTTGAGCAGCTCATCGCGCACCCGCTCGCGGCTGACCTTGCGCAAGGTCGGCAGCGCCCCGGCAAACGCCAGGCGGGTCGCCGGCTCCACCGCGAACTCCAGCTGCGCGGCAAACCGCACCGCCCGCATGACGCGCAGCCCGTCTTCGGCAAACCGGGCCGCGGGGTCGCCGACCGCGCGCAGGACGCGGCGCCGCAGATCCTCCTGGCCCAAAAAGGGATCGATGAGCTCTTCCAGCAGCGGATCGTAGGCGATGGCGTTGATCGTGAAATCGCGGCGCCGCAGATCTTCGGTGAGGTCGGTGATGAACTCGACGCGGTCGGGTCGGCGACCATCGGAGAACCCGACCTCGCCGCGGAAGGTCGTGATCTCGACCGGCCGCGGGCCGCCCGCGGCCGGGCCCGGGCCTTGACCGGAGTCGCACATCACAGTGACCGTGCCGTGCTCGATGCCGGTCGGGATCGTCCGCCGCTGGCCGAAGATCGCGATGACCTGTTCCGGCCGCGCCGAGGTCGTAAGGTCGAAGTCCTTGGCTACCGCGGTCGGCGAGCGCAAAAGATCGCGCACCGCTCCGCCGACAAGATAAGCGCCAAAGCCGCGCTCGCGGAGGTGGCGGCAGGCGGCGATGATCTCGGGCGGAATGCGGCGCGGATCGACAGACATTTTCGAACACAGGCTGCTACAGCTGCCGATTTCAGGCTAGTATCTTTGCCTATTATTTGGCCCTAAGCCCTCTGTTGGAAGCGCTAGCCAGCGCCCGAGAATGCGCCTGCACAAAAGGCCGCCTCACCCCCTGGCGCAGCGCCTGAAATCGACCCGACTGCTCGCTTGACTACGCTGCCAGCCACGATTACAACCTGGCGCCACGCAAGCACCAAGGACCCACCATGTCACAGCACTCTTCCCAGGACTCTCGGGCCGCCGGTCAATCGGAAAAGACCGGCACTCCGCCCGGCCTGATCGTGGCCGGCGAGCCGCCCGCGCCGTTTTCGCTCCTTGACTACGACGGCAACCTCCGCGCCGACGCCGATCCCAACGTGGTTCCCAAGATCAGCGACGCCGACTGCCTGCGCCTGTACCGCGAGATCCTCAAAGTGCGGCTGGTCGATGAGCGCATGATGAAGCTCCAGCGGCAGGGCCGGCTCGGCTTCTACATGCAGTCGATCGGCGAGGAGGCCACCCACTTCGGCGTCGCCTACGCCCTGCGCGACACCGACTGGGTCTTCCCGTCCTACCGCGAGCCCGGCGTGGCGTTCTGGCGCGGCTACACCCTGCGCGATTTCACCAACCAGCTGTTCGGCAACGCCGAGGACCCGGTCAAGGGGCGGCAGATGCCGGTGCACCACTCGTTCCGCGCCGGAAATTATGTGTCGATCTCATCGCCGGTCGGCACCCAGATCCCGCAGGCGGTCGGGGTGGCGCAGGCGGCGCGCATCATGGGCCACGACACCGTGGCCGCGGTGTACTTCGGGGAGGGCACCGCCTCGCCGGGCGATTTCCACGTCGGCCTGAACTTCGCCGGGGTGTGGAAGTCGCCGGTGATCTTCGTCTGCCGCAACAACGGCTGGGCGATCTCGACCCCCAGCCACCTGCAGACCGCCGCCAAGTCGGTGGCGCAGAAGGCCGTCGCCTACGGCTTCCCCGGGGTGCGGGTGGACGGCAACGACCTGCTCGCGATGATCGCGGCGACGAGCGCCGCCGCCGCCCGCGGGCGCGCCGGACAAGGGCCGACCCTCATCGACGCGGTGACCTACCGCCGCGCCGGCCACTCTTCCTCCGACGACCCTTCCGTTTACCGCAAGGGCAAGGAAGAGGAGATAAAGGAGTGGGAGCGCCGCGATCCCCTCCTGCGCTTTGCCAAGTACATCACCCGGCGCGGCGTCCTCACCGATGCCATCGACGCCAAGTACCGGGAAGAGCTGAACGAAGAGATCATGGCCGCGCTGCAGCACGCCGAGTCGCTCGGGGCGCCGCCGCTGATGTCGATGATCGAAGACGTGTACGCGCAGCCGACCGCCAACTTGCGTGAGCAGCTGGCGGAGCTTCTCGCCCTGCCGCGGCAGAAGCTCGGCCACGGCTAGGCGGTCGGCGCAAGGCAGCACTTTCATTTACGAACGATCCGGGTGCGGCCCGGCGCGGTCCGGTACTCCCGGCGCAGCCTGGCCCGTCCCGCCCACTGCGAGGAGCAGATTCCCAGATGCCCGTGTACAACATCATCCAAGCGGTCAACGATGCCTTGAAGCTCGAGATGCGGCGCAACCAGCGCGTCGTGCTCCTGGGCGAGGATGTCGGGAACTTCGGCGGCGTGTTCCGCGCCACCACGGGCCTGCAGGAGGAGTTCGGCAAGGACCGGGTCATGGACACCCCGCTCGCCGAGGCCGGGATCATCGGCACCGCCATCGGCATGGCCCTTTACGGCCTGCGTCCCGTCGCCGAGATCCAGTTCGCCGACTTCATCTTTCCGGCGTTCGATCAGATCGTCAACGAGCTGGCCAAGTTCCGCTACCGCTCGGGCGGCGAGTACCCGGCGCCGGTGGTCATCCGCACCCCGTACGGCGGCGGCATCCGCGGCGGCCACTACCACTCGCAGTCGCCGGAGACCTACTTCGCTCATACGCCGGGCCTCAAGGTCATCATCCCGGCGACGCCGTACGACGCCAAGGGGCTGCTCCTCACCGCGATGCGCGATGAAGATCCTGTGCTGTTCCTCGAACCCAAGCGCGTCTACCGCGCCGCCAAAGGCGAAGTGCCCGAGGGCGAGTACACGATCCCGTTCGGCCAGGCCAAGATCGTGCGCGAGGGCAGCGGGGTGACGGTCCTGTGCTACGGCTCGATGCTGCACACGGTGCTGGAGGCGGTCGAGAAGCAAGGCGCGGGCGAGTTCGATCCGGAGGTCGTCGATCTGCGGTCGCTCGTGCCGCTCGATCTGGAGACGATCCTGGAGTCGGTGCGCAAGACCGGCCGGGTCGTCATCGTGTACGAGGCGCCCAAGACCTGCGGCTTCGGCGCCGAGCTCTCGGCCCTGATCGCGGAGAAGGCGCTCATGTCGCTGGAGGCGCCGATTGCGCGCGTGGCGGGCCTTGATACCCCGTTCCCCTATACCCTGGAACTGGAGTATCTGCCGTCTCCCGAGCGGGTCGCCAAGGCCATCGCAGAGACGGCGAGGTTTTAACCATGGCGCTCGAGTTCAGGCTCCCGGATATTGGCGAAGGCGTGGTCGAGGGCGAGATTGTCCGCTGGCTGATCGCAGAGGGCGACATCCTGCGCGAAGACCAGCCGATGGTCGAGGTGATGACCGACAAGGCGACGGTCGAGATCCCTTCACCCAAGGCCGGCCGCGTGGCCAAGCTGATGGTCCCGGCCGGGCAGCTGTGCGCGGTCGGGCAGGTCATGGTGGTCATCGACACCGATGGGTCCAAGGGGCACCCGGGTCAAGGCCACGCTGCCGCATCGGCGGCGGCGCCCGCGGCGGCGCCTGCGGCGACGAAGACTCCCGGCCACGCCCCTGAGTCCGCCGGCGCGAACAAGCCGCCGAGCCCGGCCGCGCCGGAGCGGCCAGGCGGCAAGGTTCTGGCGACGCCGGCCACGCGGCAGCTGGCGCGCAACCTCGGCATCGATATCCGCACGGTGCCCGGGAGCGGTCCGGGCGGCCGGGTCGAAAAGGCCGATGTGCAGGCCGCTGCCGTCCCCCGGAGCGTCGCCGCGGCCAAGCCGGCACCGGCCCCCGCGGCCAAGCCCGCCGCCGCCGCCCCGGCGCCAAAGCCCGCCGCGCCCGAAGTCGTGGCGCAAGCGGGGGACGAGCGCATCCCGTTCCGCGGCGTCCGGCGCAAGATCGCCGACAACCTGCTGC
>CALFML010000448.1 GCA_937879845.1 uncultured Myxococcales bacterium | reverse complement strand
GGCGGCCGAGAGCTGCGCGCCGAGCAAGTAGGGACCCGCGGCGCCAAGGTGCTCGGCGACGCGCTGCCAGGCGGCTTCGATCCGCTGCCGCGCCATGTCCTTGGCCGGCTCCGCGTGATCATCCCCCGCCGCTTCGCCGGGATAGAACCAGGCGCGATAGCTTGGCTGCAGGGTATTGGCCATAAAGAACATCCACTGATAGTACCAAGCGCGCTCCAGGCTTCCCGGCGGCGGCGCCAAGCCGGCATCCGGGCGTAGGTCGGCCAGATGCAGCGCGATGGCGGCAGCTTCACAGAGCGCGCGGCCTTCGATGAGAAGCGTCGGCACCACGCCGGCCGGGTTCAGCTTGAGGTACGCGGGAGTCTTGTGCTCGCGCGCTTCCAGGTCGAGCTTCCGCAGCTCGTGCGGCGTCCCGAGTTCGATGAGCAGCCAGTGCACCAGCATGCTCGCGGTGCCCGGCGAGTAGTAAAGGGTTACCATGGGGTCCTCCGAGAAAGCGGGCAGCGTAGCCGCGGCGCTTTTCACCGGGCAACCCCCAAAAAAGACGCGTTTTTTCTATGGATGCCAAGGGATGCCGAGCCTTGCGCGGAGCACGGATCGCGCGACAGCAAACACGGCGTTGCGGGTCCGGCGGCGCCGACCGATAATCCCTCCCCATGGACCTTGAGCTTGTCGCGACGACTGCCAGCGATGCGCCGACTTTGCGCAATTTGCTGCAGCTTTACATGTACGATTTCAGTGAGTTCATGGGTCTGGACGTGGGCGCGGACGGCCGCTTTATGGAAAAGGACGCGGCGCTGTTCTGGCGCGACGCCCTGCGCCATCCGTTTTTCATCCGCGTGGACGGACAGCTCGCCGGCTTTGCGATCATCGATGAACAGAGCCGCCTCTTTCCGACGCCGGCAAACGACATGGCGGAGTTCTTCGTCCTCCGCAAGTACCGCCGGCACAAAGTCGGGTCGCGCGCCGCGATGTGCGCCTTCGATCGGTTCCGCGGCCGCTGGGAGGTTCGGCAGATGGCGCGTAACACGATCGCGACCGCGTTTTGGCGGCAGGTGATAGGCGCCTACTCCGGCGGCCGCTTTGAGGAGCTTGCCATCGACGATGAGCGCTGGCGCGGGCCCGTGCAGATATTCGCCAGCCGCAATCGGGAGCCATAGGGATGGGCCGACCGGAGACCTTTTTTCGGCGGGACGCAGTGCCGACGGAAAAAGCGTCGCAGGGAAGGGGGACCCATCCCGTGATGTATAGATGTATAGTTGTGTCCATCCGAAAGGCAGTGCCGGCAAAAAATAAAAGCCAATCTCGGTTCTTGTATCGCTATTTGGTTAAAAATAAAAAATCGAAAAAAATTTCATTGACCAAATCGGCTAAGCCAGGCACCTTATAAAACATCGCCGGGCTGGTCGGTTGATCGCCATCGCCCGCTCCGGTCGCAGAAATTTAGTAAACCAAAGAAACTTTTACGCCGCCAAAGCCGAAGATAGTAAAAGCAAGTTCAAGATCGGCTAAACAGGCTACACGGGGAAGCACAGGGGTCATGACGTCTCTTTCGCACAGCGCAAAAAATCACCACGCCGCGACGGCGCCATCCGGCGTCCGGGGTGAGCTGGGTGGCTCTGTGAAACTGAAACGCGACGAAAGTCATTTTTCCGCCGGCCAGCTCCTGCTGACCGCCGGTGTCGGATATCATGGCTATAGCCGCAAGGGCGTGCACCGCTCGTACCGCTATCAGGCGTATTATCGCCGGTGGCACGGTTCCGGTCCGTAGACAGTCAGCACCACGCTGCGCTGGATAAAAGGCCGGGACCCGCAAAAGGTTCCGGCCTTTTTCGTTTTCACCGGGCGCGTTGCTCCAAATGCGCAATTGCTGATTTACGTGGCAATTATCGCATTATGGCGATAGCTACGCTTTTAACTTATGTGAAAATGAGCTATTGCGCTGATGGTGTAACTAGTTGTTGTATTGAATGAAGGTGTGACCAAGCGGCGCAATCCGCCGTTTGTTGCTGCGGGGAGGCGTTCGCGCCGACCCGATTTCATGCGGGCATAGACCACTATGGATGTGGGGCTGACTGTAAATCAGCCGCCTTTATGGCCAGCGGGGTTCGATTCCCTGGGTCCGCATTTTAGCTGCCGGCTGGGAGCCGTCCCAGTCTGCCTCCGTGGCGCAACGGTAGCGCAGCGGACTTTTAATCCGTTGGTTGGAGGTTCAACTCCTCTCGGGGGCATCACGATCTGAGAACGCGAATCGTCGGCATTCCTGGTGGCTGAAGACGAAGCGGCCGAGTCGCCGGTCTGTGAAACCGGAGAAAGCGGGTTCAAGCCCCGTCAGCCACCCCAAATTTTCGCTTTACGAAGTGCATTGAAGCCTTGGGCCGCGTGGTGAAACTGGACATCACACAGGTCTACGGAACCTGGGTCGGGGGTTCAAATCCCTCCGCGGCTGCTTTGCGGGCGCTACTAGAGCTGAGGTCGCGGCCCGTAAGATCAGGGTTGCAAAGCGGTAACAAACCGTGGTCTGCTACTGCGTGAGCCTGAACTACTCTGGCCACTACAACCGACGGACCCATGGGGCGAAAAGAAGGGTCCTACCTCTCGCGTCAGCTCACTACCTGCAGAGTGAATGTCAGACGCGAATCGGATGGGGAAGCGGTTTCAGATGACCGAAGGAAGCTCGCAGCCCGAGCGATACCGCGCCACTGGACGACTGTTGTTTGCGGCGGACAGTCAGCCGCTGCACCACGTATGGATCGAGCTGTGGGCCAAGCACCTGCTGTCAGACCGTCATGTCGGCAGAGGCATGACCGACGCGGACGGCCGGTTTGATATCGCTCTTTCCGAAGGCGGCGCCGACCTCAAGCTGTCGCTGCGCGTCTTGGACGCGAACCGTCGCTACAACGACAGCGGGTCGGTGCAAGAGGAACACAAAGAGGTCTACCGCGCGACCGTCTCCGCTCTGGCCACCGCAGAGCCGGGGAGGGTGCTGACCGTCGGCGAGCTCGCCGTGCCGTTTTGGCCTTACCGCCCTGACTCCCCCCTGGCCCGCGCCGCCGATATGAACGGCCGGCCGCCGCAGGAATACAGCGAAGGGCAAAAAAAGCTCCTCGATCACTACAAGCTGGCCTACGCGCCGCTTTACGTAAAGCACCGCCTGCTCGATCCGTTTCGCGCCGATGCGCGCGATCTGCCGGCCATCCAGCTCGACTATCCGCTCAGCCTGACCCAGAAAAAGGCGCAGGAGTCGCGGAGCGATGCCTGGCTCGGCGATCGCGTGCTAAACGGGATGAACCTGGCCCAGCTCGGGCGCGATGCGGAGGATGCGCGGCTCTACCGGATCAAGTACGCCTTTGGCGACGTTCCACCGGATGATGCGCATGATCTCTGCGATGTCGACGCCAGCTTCAAGGTGGAGGGCGGCGCGCTGCTGCCGGTGCGGATTAAGCTCGCGCTGCGCACGCGCGGCAAGTGGAATCCGCCGCAGCCCTTGACCTTCCGGCCCGGCGACTCGCAATGGGAGGCGGCCAAGCGCGTGTTCCGCGTCCACTACTTCCTCCACGGCGAGATCTACTCGCATATCGCCGCGGCGCACCTGCAGATGGAGCAGTACGCGATCGCGGTGTTCCGCAACCTGCGCCAAAACCCAGTTCGCGCGCTGCTCGGCCCGCACCTGCAGGAGATCGTGCCGGCCAACCGCAACGGCGACGATGTTGCCTGGGGGGCGGGCAGCGTCCTGTCATGGGGCAGCGCCCTTGGCACCGAGGGCCTGCATCGGCGCGTGGTCGCCGGCGTCGGCATGCTCGACTGGATGAACTGGCGGCCGCGCCGGCCGATCTGCGAGGGTCATCTGTACGCGCGCGCCGCCGGCTTGTTCTGGGAGCTGCTCACCAAATATGTCGATCAGTTCTTCGCCGAAAACGCGGCGGCCATCGCCCAGTACTGGCTGGAAATCCAGCGCTTCTCCGCGGATCTGGTCGCGCACAGTCCGCAATACCATCGCGTCTCGCCCGATCCCGACATCATCTGGGACGACCGCAGCGAGCTGCCCGCTACCCCGGAGCGTTTGGCCGTCGGGGGTCGGTTCCGGGCGGTGCACCCGGTGACGAGTCTCACAAGTCCGCAGACCCCGCAGGAGCGCGAGAACCTGAAGCAGCTGTGCCGCTATGTTCTGTTTCATACTACGTTTTAC
Source organism: uncultured Myxococcales bacterium (assembly GCA_937879845.1). Taxonomy (GTDB): domain Bacteria; phylum Myxococcota_A; class Polyangia; order Palsa-1104; family JAEUJZ01; genus CALFML01. The sequence continues at coordinate 9,687 of CALFML010000448.1, read as the reverse complement.
CACTCCTGGGTGCATGACCGGCAGTATGAGGACGGCGGCGAGATCGCCTACGCATCGTCTTCCCTGCGCAACGGCAGCCTCGGGGCGGAAGACGATCCGCGCATCGCGCCGACACCCAAAGAGGCGTCGTTCGGCGTGGTCACCATCGCCATCGGCACCGCCGTGCGGCACGGCTTCATCCTCGAAAATGAAGACCGCGACCAGCCGCCGGCGCTGATCGCGCTGCTCCAGCAATACAAGCCCGAGTTCGATGCCCTGGGATTCGATCTGCGGCAGGTCCGCTCTCGCATCAACATCTGACGCCGCCCGCCACGGCTGGAGGTCGATCGGCGGCGCGGCTGCAGCGCAGTCGTAAGGCAACGGTTCAGGAAGGGGACGATGTCACGCTTTATGTCAGCCGTTTGGTTGGTGCAGGGCCTGGTCCTGCTTGCCGCCACGTTGGTTCTGCTCGTCCGGCCGGCGACTCTCTTCAAGACGATGCAGGGATGCCAGACCGCGCCCACCCACTGCGTCTGCCCGCTGGAGCCGCCGCCGGAGCTCCGCCAGTCCTTGGCGCCTGCCGCCGCGCCGCGCTGCTGCATCCCGCGCGGTCTGTGCCGCAACCCGGCGGAGTGCTGTGAGCCCGTCCCGGCCGCCCAGAGCGCGGCGATATGCGCGCGGCCGCGCTGCCCGGGCTGCGATCAGATGCTCGCCACCGGGGTCGCCGCGTGCATCATGCAGGCGCCGGATCAGGCGGTGGAGCGGCTGTTTCTGCAGGCCCGGATGCTGGCGCCGTTCTTGTTCGCCTTCGCCCTCATCTCGTTTCACGCGGCGATGCGCGAAGACGAGAAGATCCGCCGCAGCATCGCGTTCATCTTCGCGTTTGTCTACGTCGCCCTGGCGATTCTGATCTCGACCGGAGCTTTCTCCGACAGCGCGTTTTCCCGCCCCGATTTCGGACCGCGGGTCCTTTTGGCGGCGCTCATCTCCCTGGTCCTTTTCTCACTCCTTCAGGTAATCCGCGCCCGCGATAGCGGCCAGCGGCTGCTGTCCGGTCTCGCCGCTGCGGCGTACGGAATCTTGGCGGCGCTCGATCTCAAGGGGGCATCCCTCTCCCATTTGACTTGGGCGGCGGGAGGCGTGTTCCTGTTCGATACGCTGCTCGGCAACCCGGAGCGTTTCCGCGCCCGGCTCTTCACCGTGATCCTGCTTTTTCCCGCCGTCTTTGTCGTCACCGATTCCTTGGTCGGGGGCCTCTTCCGCGACCGCTATCACGCCGCCGCGGCGCAGACCTTTGTCACCGCGGCGATGGCGAACAAGCCCCTCTCGGTCAGCGTCTTTTTGAACTTCATTTTTTTCGGCCTTCTATCTCACGCGCTGTACGCCGTCTGGCCGCTTGAGCCCGCGGCGCACCGCCTGAGCGGCACCGCCAATACGCGGCCGCCGACGCTATGGGTGGTGTGGCTGGGCCAGGGAATTTTGTTCCTGCTATGGGCCGCTTTGTATCTTTGGGGTTCGCACCTGAACTTGTGGCGGCACCTGTTTGCCTACCGCATCATCGACCCTGGGTATAAGGCGCTGCTGCTGGGGCTGCGCTCCGTCTATCCGCCGCTGCTGGTCGCGATGGCGCTGTTCAGCTTTTCCTCCATGCAGTCGTCGCGGGAGTGGCTGTGGAAAGCGCGCTGCGTCATCTTTTTGGCTTTCTGGGCGAGCGTGCTGCTCAACCTGATTTTCATCTGGGATGACAACATCCTGCGCTGGCAGTCCGCCGGGCTGGTCATCCTGCCGGTCGCCTTCGGCGCCATTCATATCAAGTTCTACAAGAGCTACGGCTCATGGTTCTCCGAGGAGGTCGGCGAGGGTCCGGACGGCTGGGTCTTGATCGATCTCGTGCTCGGGCCGATGCTCCTTTTGCGGACGCTTCTGACCGGGCAGCGCGCCACCCACGCGCGCGGCGTCGCGGCGTGGGGCAAGCTGGCGGTGCTGCCGGCGGACGACCGGCGCTATCCCGCCCATGAGTTCTTCGTCCCTGGCCGCGAATTCCCCCTGCAGATCCGTTTCGCCAACGCCAGCGCCGAAGACGATGCCGCAGCCGATGTGCGCGGCGCCGCCATCCGGCTGTCGGTCGCCGATACGAGTCCGTTCGATCTGCTGCTCAACACCGGCTCCTTCGCCCAGGCCGCCAACGTGCTGGAGATGGGAACGATCGCCGTGGCCGGCGGGCTTGGCCGGTACGGGCAGCGGTGGCTGGCGCGCTACCGTCGCTTTCTCGAAGGCGGGATCGCCGGATTGCGCCGCGCCCCGGAGAGCTATACGCAGCTTACGTATTACTCGCAGACGGTCCGTTTCTGGGTCGGGCAGGACAATGAACGGTATCTCGTGCGCTACCGCCTTGTGCCCTGGCCGCCGCCGGAGCGGGAGAGCGGCCTGCCGGTGACGCGGGCTGACTTCATCGACCGCCGGCGCAGCCCGGGGGAGCGCCGGCCTCCCGACTACCTGCGGCGTGAGCTCAAGATGCGTCTGGAAGGCGCGCTGCGCGACACCTTGCGGCTGCAGGCGCAGTTCCACAAGATCCGGCCGGGCGACAGCCTCGCCTGGTATAACCCCGCTACGGACTGGGACCCCGGCGAGCATCCGTTCGTCGATATCGCGGAGCTGACGCTGGAGGACGTGCTCTCGGATCGCGATGCGGAGAAGCTTTGCTATAACCCCGACAACGCGCCTTCGAGCCTGGGGACGCCGGTGGCCTACGGGCTGACCGACTACCGCTCGATCGCCGACTCGGAGCGGCGGGTCATGCGGCGGGTGCAGGCGCTGCGCAAGTGGATGTACCAGAGCTTCGGCCTGCCGTCGCGCAGCCCGAAGGCGATCGATTGAGGGAGGCGGCGGCGTGAACCCCAGCAAGTATCAACTTCCGCAGCATGTGTCGGCGGATCGGCAGCGCGCGCGATCTGAAACGCTGCGCCTGGAGCGGGCGCGGTTTGGCCTCAAGCCCGATGTCATCACCAACCAATCGGATGACAGCATGCGCCCGCTGCCGCCCGACTGCGCGGCGCTGCCGGCGGACGTGGACTTCCCATCGGCCAAGCTGTTCGGGGAGCTCGCCGCATATCGCTTGTGGACCCTTTTCAACCTCTTGCCGAGCTGGGCGAAGTGGCTCGCCCTGTCGCGCGGCCCGGGGCGTTACCAGGGCCTGTTTCAGGGCATCCTGGGACCGCGGGAGATCATGAGCCGGTGGCGGGAGGACGCGGAGTTTGGCCGGCAGCGCCTCACCGGGGTGAATCCGATGCAGGTGCGGGCCTTGCGTGAGGATCGCAAGACGGCGCTGTGGCAAGCCGCCGCGCGCGTGCTCTCGGCGCGCCACCCGCGGCGGCCGATGCAGGAGATGTTTGCCGCCGGGCGCCTCTTTTACACCGACTACTCGGCGTTGTGGCACCCGCGCATTCAGTCCTACGTGGAAAAAGGAGTCTACCTGGCGGCGCCGACCTGCCTGTTCTGGTCTAACGATACCGGACACCTGATGCCGCTCGCCATCCAGCTCAAGCCCGAGTCGGTGGCCGCGGCCAACCCGGTGTTCACGCCGCTCGACCCGGAGTACGACTGGCTCATCGCCCGCGCCCACGCGCAGGCCGCGGACACCCATACGCATGAGGGGACCTACCATCTGCTGGAGACCCACCTCATAAGCGGGATCGTCGCCATCGCCATGCACCGGCGGCTGCACCCGGATCACCCGCTGCGCCAGCTGCTCGACCCGCACTATGAGCAGAACCTGGCGATCAACAAGCTGGCGCTCGGCGGGCTCTTGGCCGAAGGCGGCACCATCGATACGGCGCTCGGCGGCAAGGTGGCGGGGACGCTGGATGCGGCGCGGATGTTTTACCGCAGCTGGTCGTTCCAAGAGCGCTCGCTCAAGGCCGACCTTTGGGGCCGCGGCGTGGAGCGGGCGGAGACCTTGCCATTTTATTATTACCGCGACGACGGGCTTCAGGTCTATGACGCGATCAGCAAGTACGTCTCCGGCATGCTGCGGCTGTGGTACCGCAGCGATGGTGACGTGGTCGCCGACTATGAGCTGCAGAGCTGGGCCCAAGAGGTGGCCGGCGCCGAGTCGGGTGCGGTCCCCGGTTTTCCCGGCGCGCTCAGCACCCGGCAGGAGCTCTTCGATCTGGTCGCCGATTTGATCTTCCGCGCCGGGCCGCAGCACGCCGCGGTCAACAACGGGCAGTTCGACGCCTACGGCTGGGTCCCTAACTCACCCGCGGTCCTGCATGCGCCGCTGCCCAGCGCGCCGTCGCCGGAAAAAGGCCACTTCTCCGAAAAGACCTTCTGGCACTCGATGCCGCGCTGGAGCACGGCGACCTCGCAGATCAACATGGTCTGGGTGCTTAGCGCGCCCACCCGGCGGACGCTCCTGCACGCCGGGGAGAGCCCCGCTTTCCACCCGGCGCTGTGTCCGGAGGCGGAGGACGTGGTCGGCGGCTTCCGGCGGCGGCTGACCACCATCTCGCAGAACATCCAGCGCCGCAACCAGACGCTCGACATTCCCTACCGCTTTCTTGATCCGGTCAATATCTCGCGCAGCACGGATATTTAATCCATGGTTTACCTTCCCGTCATGGAACCGGATGCGCCCAGCCGCCCACGGCCGCGGTCAGCGCGTCCGCTTGGGGCGGGCCCCAAGTTCCCGGCTCATACTCATGGACCGGCGTCACATTGCCGAGGATCGGCTCGACGACCGCCCACGCCGCCTCCACCGCGTCCTGGCGCGTGAACAAGGTCGCATCGCCGAGCATCGCATCGCCGAGCAGCCGCTCATAGGCGCCGATCTCATCGCCTTTGGGATAGTCGACCAGCGACAGCTCGGTGGGCACGCTCTGCATCGCCTCACCGAGCTTTTTAACCCGCGCGCCGATGGCGATGGCGATCTGCGGACCCAGGCGCAGCCGCACATAGTTGCCGCGCCCCGCGGCCATGCTGGAGAGCGGCGGCCGCTTGAGCTCGACGATCACCTCGGTCGTCGTTACCGGCAGGCACTTGCCTACGCGGATGAAAAAAGGAACTCCCTCCCAGCGCCAGGAGTCGATCTCCAGCCGCACCGCGGCGTAGGTCTCGACCTGGGAATCGGCCGCCACTTGCGGTTCGCGGCGATAGCCTTGGAACTGCCCGCGCACCAGGTTCTCCGGCTCCAGCGGCTTGACCTGGCGGAACACTTTTACGATCTCATCGCGGACCGACTCATGATAGTGCGTCGCCGGCGGCTCCATGGCGAGGATGCCGACCACCTGCAGCATGTGGTTTTGCAGCACGTCGCGGATGGCGCCCGACTCCTCATAGAAGCGGCCGCGGCCCTCGATGCCGAAGTTTTCCGCCATCGTGATCTGCACGCTCTCGATGTAGTTGCGGTTCCAGATAGGCTCTAGGAACGTATTGGCGAAGCGAAAGACCAACAGGTTCTGCACCGCTTCTTTGCCCAGGTAGTGGTCGATGCGGAAGACCGCTGATTCGGCGAAGACGGTGTGCAGGGTCTTATTCAGCGCCTGCGCCGAGCTCAGATCGTGGCCGAAGGGCTTCTCGATGATGACGCGCGCGGCGTCGGCGCAGCCGGCATGGTGGAGCTGCTCAATGACGACCGGGAACAGGCTGGGGGGGATGGCAAGATAGTGAACCGGCAGCTTGGCGTCGGCCAGCTGGCGGTGGAGCTCGACGAAGGTCTGGCGGTCGTTGTAGTCGCCGTCGATGTAGCGGAGGCGCTTTACAAGCTCGGCGAAGGCCGCCTCGTTCACGCCGCCGTGCGCCTGCAGGCTGGCGCGGGCGCGATCCTTGAGCTGCTCCAGCGTCCAGCCGGCCTTGGCGACGCCGATCACCGGACCGTGCAGATGCTCCCGGCGGATGAGCGACTGGAGAGCGGGAAAAATTTTCTTGTAGGCCAGATCTCCGGTGGCGCCAAAGAACACGAAAGCATCCGCTCGCGGCGGTTTACTTGCAGGCTTCATGCTCTGCAAGCCTCCGCAACTCATATGCCAAGGCGCTTTCGACGGGATCGGCGAGGCGGTAGGCGTGAGAGCTGTGCGGCGCTGACACAGTCGGCCTGGGGGTGTGCAGATATGTCACAGCGCGCGGGTGCGGCATCGCCGCTGCGGGGCGAGCGCCGCGCATCCTCTTGCGCCGGGGCGGCGGCTCACCGACAATTCCGGTGAAAGGAAGAACCACGTGAACTACGATGTGATCATCCTCGGCAGCGGCCAAGCCGGCACTCCACTTTCGACGCGGCTTGCGGCCGCCGGCAAGCGCGTGCTCATCGTGGAGCGGGCAGAGTTTGGCGGCACGTGCATCAACGTCGGCTGCACTCCGACCAAGCTCATGGTGGCGAGCGCGCGCGCCGCCCACGTCGCGCGAACGGCGGAGCGCCTTGGGGTGCGGGTGCCGCAGGTGACCGTGGATCTGGCCGCGGTGGTAAAGCGGAAGGACGCCATCGTAAGACAGTGGCGCGAAGGGATCGAGAGCTCCCTGCGCAGCGCCGGCGAGCGGCTTTCGGTGATTCAGGGCCACGCCCGCCTTACCAGCGACCGCGAGATCGAAGTGAGCGGCCAGCGCCATCGGGCGGAGACGATCATCATCAACGTCGGCGCCAGACCGGTGGTCCCAGCGCTGCCCGGACTCGACGCGGTTCCCTTTTTGGACAACCAGCGGCTCATGCAGCTGGAGGAGCTGCCGCGCCACCTCCTAATCCTCGGCGGCGGCTACATCGGCTGCGAGTTCGGTCAGATGTTCCGCCGCTTCGGCGCGGAAGTGACGATCGTGGATCATAATGAACACTTGCTGAGCCGCGAAGACGCGGACGTCTCGGCGGCGCTGGAAGGCGTGTTCGGCGCGGAGGGCATCCGCCTTGTGCTATCGCAGCGGGCGGAGAGCGTACGCCTTACGCAAGGGGAGGTGGTGCTTCGAACCAGCGCGGGAACGGAGCTCCGCGGCTCGCACCTCCTGGTCGCGGTCGGCCGCCAGCCAAACACCACGGACCTGGGCTGCCAGGCGGCCGGCGTGGCGCTGGACAGCCGTGGCTTCATCACGGTCGATGAGGGCTACGCGACCAGCGTGCCCGGCATCTACGCGGTCGGCGATGTCACCGGCGGACCGCAGTTCACCCATACTTCCTGGGATGATCATCGGCTCCTCTTCGCGCGGCTGCACGGTCAGGACGCGCGGGCGCGCAGCGGGCGGACCATTCCCTATGCCGTGTTCACCGATCCGCAAGTGGCCGGCGTCGGCCTCTCCGAGCGCGAGGCCCAGCGCGCCGGCATTCCCTACGAGGTCGCCGCAATGCCCTTTGGGGAGATTGCCCGCGCCGTGGAGCTGGATGAAACGGCGGGGCTCTTGAAGCTTCTCATCGATCCGCAGAGCGAACGGATTCTCGGCTGCCGAATCGTCGGCAGTGAGGCGGGAGAGCTTATCCACATCTTTGTGAGCCTCATGGAGGCCGGTGCCACCGCGCGGGCGATCGTCGATGCCGAGTTCGTACATCCGACGCTCGCCGAAGGCGTGCAGCAGCTGGTGATGCGGCTCAAGCGTTACGCCCTCAGCTGACCGCGAGGCCGGAGCGTGTCGCGCATTTGCCTACGCCCCGCGCGGGCGCAGCGGCACCCCGATGAGGTACGTTACCTTCGTCGGCAGCAGCCAGTGCTTCACCTGTCCTATCTCCCAGCGGTAGTCGTCGCGCTGCAGCGAACGGGTCATCGCCCGCAGCTCATCCTGCGTGTACGTGCGCAGGTTCGACACGAGCCCGTCGAACAAGAACAGCGCCGGTACGATCGGCACCGCGTAGGTGAACACCAGCCGCGAAAAACGATACGGCCGGACAAAGGGGGTCAGCATCAGAGTCGATAGCGGTCCCATCATCGTCTGGGCGAGCCCGGCCAGCGAGCGCTCGGTGACCTCGAAGATGCCGATGCCGCGTCCGCGCTCCCAGGCGTCGCGCAGGATCGCCTCGGCCTGCTCCGGGCGGAAGTGGTGCAGGCAGGAGAACATGGTGCGAAACCCGGGCAGCTCCGGCGGCACCTGGGTCGCATCGACCGGCGTCGGCACATACGTCACCGCGCCGCCCTCGCGCTCGGCGATCGCCGCGAACGCTCCCACGTTGGGATAAAAATCGCTGAGGCAGGCCTGCACCGCAAGGCCGTGCTTACTTGAAAGCCGCCGGCGCAGACCCGGCACCGGCCCGCCGCCGCCCGAGCACATGTCGAGGATCTCGCGATCCCCGGTCGCCCGCAGCGCCGCCGCCAGCCGCGGCAGCACCGGATGATACAGCCGCCCGATCTCGATGGTCAGGCCTAAAAGGTCGGTCATCATGTCGCGGAGGGACGCCGGGAACCACGGTAGATCCTCGAACTCGAACAGGTGCAGACGCTTCATCATGACCCCATCTTATCATCAGGCCGCGCCAACATTCCGCGGCTTCCTCAAGGGGACGGACGCGCCGGATTACGCGCTTTTGGCCGCTTCGTGAAGGTGCTTTATCGTTCGCCGGATTCCTTCGTCGATGTCGATGGCCGGTTCGTAGCCGAGCTCGCGGCGCGCCCGCGCGATCGAGAAATAGTGATGCGTGCACATGTAGCGAATCGCAAACCGCGTCAGGCCGTTTTCCGGACCCGAGTCCCGCCCCAGAAGTGCGGTTACTCCTTCGGCGAGCGCGGCGGCCGCGTACGCCGCGCGATAAGGAATGCGGCCCTTGGTCGGCGGCTTCCCGATGGCCCGTAAGACGCGATCGACGAAGTCCCAAAATCCGATCGGCTCACCGTTGGTCACAAAAAAGGCCCGGCCGCCGAGCCCCGGATCGGCCGCGAGCCGGCGGTCGGCCAGAAGCAGCGCAGCGATGAGGTTGTCGATATACGTAAAGTCGGAAAGCTTGTTCTGCCGGCCGATGCCGAAGCGCAGCCTTCCACTTTGGGCCCGCCGTAAGATCGCCGGCAGAAAACGCCCGTCCCCGGGCCCGAAGACGACGTGCGGACGCACCGCGCAGGTCAGCAGGCCGCCCTGACCGTTGGCCGAAAGGACCTCCCGCTCCGCCGCGATTTTGCTGTCGGCGTAAGGGGCTTGGGATTGCGCGGCATAGGGGAGCGACTCATCGCCGTTTTCGATGTCGGCGCCTTGGTACACCACGCTTGCGGAGCTGACGTAGACAAAGCGCTGCGACCCCGCGGCCTTGGCCGCAGCCAGCAGGTTCTGCGTTCCGCCATGGTTTACCGCCCACACCGGCGCCGCGCCGCTCTGCCGCGTCTGTACCATCGACGCAACATGAAAGATGACCGCGGCGTCGGCGGTCAGCCGCGCGCAGGCCGCCCGGTCCGTCACATCGCAGGCGATAAACCGCGCCCCGGCAATTTCCGGATCGCGCAGATCAGAGGCGATCACGTCCGTGCCGGCGGCGACCAGCTGTTCTGCCAGGTGCCGGCCGACAAACCCGGCCGCTCCGGTGACCACCGCGGTCGAGGGGGCAGTCTTCATGGGCGCCTCGGAGCTGGTTCGCGGCCGGCCGCGACGTTTTTATCTCCGCGCCGCTTGTCTACGCCGGCGAAAAAATGGGCGCTTATCGTCACCATGTTCTTGCTCCCGCATTCATCGAAACTCGATACTAAACCGCGCCCCATCTGAAACCGGAAGTTTTTGCCAAAAGAGCGGGTGGCGCCGGAGGCGGGGGCCCTGCTGCGCCAG
>CALFML010000447.1 GCA_937879845.1 uncultured Myxococcales bacterium | reverse complement strand
TCCGCTGCGGCGCGCCGCCACCCAGCCACGGTCGTACATCGAGCGGTTCCCGTGCATCTCGTAGTACTGCGACACGTGGCGCTCGGGCGCTGACGCGTTAGAGAGGGTCGGGAGGAAGCTCGTGCCGTCGACGCGCTGTTGCGGCACTCCCGCCACCGTGGCTGGCGGCGCGATACCGGCGGCCTCGAGAATCGTCGGGAACACGTCGATGAGATGCGTGTAGTGCGAGCGGGTGCCGCCAGCGTCGCTGATGTGCCCGGGCCAGGAGACCACCATCGGGTCGCGCGTGCCGCCGAGGTGCGCGAGCTCCTCATGCGCTTCCCCGCGCCCGGCCTGTAGCGGCGGCATGAGCGCGTCGGTGTCGCGTGCGGCCCGGGTCGCCGCGTGGGGGCTCTTCGGCCTGACCGCGGGGCACGCCGAAAAGCGGCCGGCCCCCGCCGCGGCTGCATCCGTTGCTCCGCCGCCCGCAGCAGCGAAAGCCGCCGCCGCGAGCGGGCCGACGACCGCCGCCGCCGCGAAGCCGGCCGGGGCTGGGGTCTCCTGCCTGCCGCAGCGCCGGGTGGATCTGGTCAAGCTGATCACGGAGCAGCCGCTGGCGCGCGGTTCGAATCGGGGCATGAACCGGGGCGCCAGCAAGGACCTCGATCTGAACCAAGACCGCGGCCCCGGGCCAAACCCGGACGCGCGGAGCGGACAGTTCGTGGCGGTCTCACGCGGGGCGCCGCGCTGGCTGGCCGGCTTCAACCTGGCCCTGGCCTGGGAGAACGACGACTGCAAGGCGTTTTCCGAGTTCGCGGCGCAGATGGGCTACGAGGCCATCGAGGTCACGGATGCGCCGACCGGCGAGCACCACTACGTGCTGCTGGAAAAGGCCGGCCGCCACAACGGGCTGTTCGTCTTTCGCGCCCCGGCGGAGCGCGGCAGCGCGCGGGCGCTGACGATCACCGCGCCGCACGTCGGCTTCGACTTCCGCGACGCCCGCGGCATCCGCCTGTACCGGGAGGTGAAAGCCGTCGCCTACCTGCAGAACACCGCCGAGCGCTGCAGCTCCGAGGACTGCTCCGGCTGCACCGCGTTCGCAAGCTATGCCTGCGGCGGCTGCCCGCGGCAGTCGGACGCCGCGCACTCGGTCGATCACTTGCTGTTCGCGGTCTATGCCGGCCTGGAGGCGGTGCGCAAGGACGTGCGCTTCGAGTATCACGGGGCCGGTCCCCACGCCGCGCTGCCCGGCTGCCGCGCCAGCGCGCACCTTAGCCAGGGGGCGACCCGCATGCTGACCCCGCAAGAGGATCAAGGCACCGCGGCGAGCCTCTTCTGGCAGGCGCTGGAGCAGCGGCTCGGCGCGCAGTGCGTGTGCTACCACCAGCGCGAGCGCGGCTGCCAGCTGCCCGGCGCCGCCTCGGTCTTCGGCCGCCTGACCAACGAAGAGCCGACGACCCCGTTTGATCCCTGCGGCCAGCCCACGGCGCGGATCTCCGGCCGCTTTGTCCACTTCGAGTGGTTCCAGGTCCCGCCTGAAGACATCGCCGCGGCGCTCGCTGCCGCGGTCCCCTTGCCGCGTCCGGGCGGGTGAGCCTCATAAGACCGGAACGGGCCGGGCGAGACTCGGTTCCGGGAGAGCGGGGGCCTCCGTGTACACCGCCATATTCGGCGTCTCGACGAGCTGGCTGTATTCGCACTTATCGAGCTGCTCCTGCACCCGGTCTTCAGGGAGCACGGCCAGCCGGTAGCGGCCGATCCCGACGCGCAGGTGGATGTAGCTGCGCTGCCCCGCCGCGACCTTGAGCTCCAGAGTCGGACGGGGCTTGTACTCGACGATCTCGATGCGGTGGGCGCCGGGCTGCGCGGCGTAGCAGAAGTAGCTCGGACCGCGCGTGGCGCCGACCAGGTGGCCGTTGTCCTCGATGGGCACGGTGTCGAGCATGGCCAAGGTGTGGGGGCGGATGACGCAGATCTGGGAAAGCCCGTACGTCGGCTCGGCGAGCGGATCGATCGGCGGCAGATCCGGAAACAAAAGCTCCGGCCGGGCGCAGCCAGAAAGCGTCCCGAGCGCCGCGGCAAGAAGCCAGAGCCCGGCGCGGCAGAGCGGAAAACGGAGTTGCAATCGACGCGACATGGCCCTCTCCTAAAACATCAGCATGGTGGTTCCGAGCAGGAAGCTGTAGCGGGCTTGGTTCGTCCGCAGGTTCACTTCCAGACCAAAGTAGGTATCGAGGCTGAGCCAGCGGCTCAAGTGCACCTGGACGAGCGGCAGGGCGCGCGTTCCCAGCGCCTGCACCGAGCCCACGCGCACCGCCACGTCGAGCTCCGGCGCATGCAGATCCGGCAGCGGCTCATGCCCGTCATGCAAGGCGTTGAGCTCGACCCCCAGACCGAGGTTGGCCGTCACCTTGCGCGACACCGTCATGCGGTAGCCCAGGTCCGTGGTCACCCGCCAGGTCGTGGGCGGCAGCGAGACCTCCGCCGCGGCGATGCCGGTGCTATAGGCGCCGACGCTCAAAAGGACAGACTGCCAATCGGCAAGCGGCAGCCGCACATCGACCCCCAGCCCCAGCCGGTAGCGGAACGTCACCCCGTCTTCCAGGTTGTACCCAACGCCCCAGCCGAGGAGCCCGCCCCACACCGCGGCCTCCGGACGGCCGCGCTGTCCCAGGCGGTAGGCGAAGGAACCCGTGCCGATCATCCACTGGAGGCGGCTTGTGATCCCAAGGTGCGCGGTCAGGTACCCGGTCAGGAGCTGCTGCGCTGCCTCGACCCGCTCGCCGGCGGCGGCGCTGCCGATGTCGGTGAACAGGCTCTGGTTCATCGGCAGCAGGCTCGGATGGCTCTGCAGGCCCACCGCCGCGTGCACTTCGATGACGCCGCGTTCGACGGTGGTGGCGTCAAGCGGCAGCCGCGGCGTGTAGCCGCCTTTGGCGCGCACGCCGCGGCCCGAGGCGGCCACCGGCTGCAGGTCGCGCTCGCGGACGATCACGACGCTGCCGGCCGTGACATCGAACTCGTCGGCGCTGTACAAGGTGCGCAGCGGGCGGCGGGCCAGGTAATGCCCGGGCGGCAGCGCCAGCGTCACGGCGCGGCGTCCCGGCTGGGTCTCCGCCAGCACCTGGCCCGACTGCAGGGCGACGATCTCCAGCGGGCCGCGCTCTTGCTCCAGGCGCACCGTGGTGAGGCTTGTGCGCAGGCGCGAGAGCACGAGGTCGCGGCGGCCGCGCAGCTGCACTTCGAAGCTCGGGTGCTGGGGGGCGCTGGCCGCGCGGGCGGTGTCGCGGATGGTCAGCTGCTTGGCGTACTCGAAGGCCTCGTTGAGGGAGACCTCGCCGTCGCCGGTCTGATCCGCGGCGCCGAGGAGGCCGGCCATGAAGTGGTGGCTGAAGAAAGAGCCGCGCAGCTTTTCCGACTCATGCGCATTTTCAACGCCGGAGCTCGATGAGATGAGCACCGAGCCCTCGCTATGTAGCTCTGCCAGCGGCGGCAGCTCGAAGGCGTCGGTCGCGGTAAGGCCCTTGGTCCGCGTCCAGCCGCCGCCGCGGCAGGCATCGATGAGACCGACGCGCACCGTGACCTGGGAGTCGCTGAGCAAGGTGCGCAGGCGGGCGAGCGGCAGCGCCTGACCCGCCGGGTAGATGGCATCGCCGTCGGCGTGGCCGGAGTAGTAGAAAAAAAGGAGCGACTCCGCGCTGCCCGTATCATGAAGCTGCGCCCCGGCGTCCCGCAGCTGCGTCAGCACCGCCTCCGGCGGCGGGTCGTTTAGTACGTGGACATCGGCGGGGGCGAAGCCGCCCACCTGCACCAGCACCCGCGCCAGCTGCTCCGCATCGCGGTGCGCATACCGCAGCGGCTGCCGCCCGAGCGCCGGCGCGTTGGCGCCCACCAGCACCGCCACCCGCCGCGGCAGCGGGGCCGCCCGCGCTCCGGATATTGCGACTCCCAGCCCGGCTGCCAGCACTAAAAAGCGGGCGAGCTGGCAGCTCTGCCCCGGAAACCGCCGGCTGTGCGCCAACCGGCTTCGCGGTGACAATCCTCCATCGTTCATCGCGCTTCCTCTTTCTCCATGACAATCTCGGCGACCCACAGCTCGCGCTGGCGCCGCAGCACCGCCACATCCAGCGGCCGGGACGGCGACGCTTCGGTCAGTCGCTGCGGGCTCAAGATCACCGCCAACACTTCGGACGGTCCTTGCCCGCTGACCTCCCAGCTGACCGGCAGCGCGGTCGGCGCCGCCGCCGGCAAGTCGCCGCTATAAAGCACCTGCGCCCCGCCCGGCTGCTGCAGCGCCACCGTCACCTGCGAGTAGCCAGCGCCGGCCACCTGCAAGCGGATGCGGTCCTGCGCCCGCAGCCGCGTCCGCCCATCCCACTGCGTCACTTTGTCCCCGCGCTTGATAAAGACCACGACGCTCGGTCCGCCTTTGGGCCGGAGCTCTGGGTCCGCCGGGGCGCTGGGTCCGGAGAGCTTTGCCGTCGAGCTGCCAGTGCCGCCCTGCGTGGCGACGATCAGCGCCAGACCGGCGGCGGCGGTTGCGGCCACCGGAAACAGGAGCTGCGGCTGCAGCGCCCGCAGGAACCGCTGCCACAAGCTCGGGCGCTTGGTCGAGGTCGACAAGGCGCTCACCCACGCGGGCATGGGCGCGGCTGCGCGCTGCCGCAGCGAAGCGAGATAGTCCTGACACGTCATGCAACCGCGCAAGTGATGGGCCGCGGTGCGCAGCGGTGCATCCGCCGACTCCGCAACGGCGGCGTCAAGCTCACCGCCCGGCGGCTCGGCCGCTGCGCCCCGCGTAAGGAGGAACAGGCGGTCGAGCTCAAGATACGAAGGGTGCACAGGTTCCGGATCGGGGCCGATCATTTCAAAAGCTCCTTCTTATGTCCCGCCACCCGCTCATCGAAGCGGCTAAGGTGCCGCCGGATGGTGCGCTCCGAGGTCCCGAGCACCGCGGCGCTCCGCTCATGGGTGAGCCGATCGATGCGGCACAGGATCGCCGCCTCCAGCTCGGCGGCCGGGACCTGCTCCCATAGCGCCGCCATCACCCGGCGCGCATCCAGCGAGCCCTCGCCCGGCCCCGCGCCGGAAGGGGGCGCGAGATCCGCTGATTCCGCCGCGAGCAGCGCGCTGCGCCGCCGGGCTGTACGCACATAGTCAATCGCCACCCGCCCGCTCACCCGATAGATCCACCCGAGCAGCGTGAGCGGCGCAATCTCCCCGAGCCGCGGCGCGAGATCGCTCGCCAGAAGCCGGGCGAAGACCTCCTGCGCCACATCCTGCGCCTCCGCGCGACTGTGAAACAGGCGGCGGCACTTCGCTTCGATCACCGGAAAGCAAGTCCGGTAAACCTCGGCAACCCGCGCGGACGACTGCTCCGGCGACGGATCGGGCGATGGGGGAGTATGAGATCGGGTCAGCATGCGTCCTGCGAAAAGCGCTAGCCAGGTTCAGCTGGCAACGTATCTAAGACGCACAAGCCTGGGAAATCCGGCCACATGGGCGCGGGCGACGGGAACTTAGGTACAGGTGAAAAATAATCGGCAGCCGCGCGGCGGCCGGAGCCTCACTTCCGCTGGACGCTCATCCGGGCCGGAGACTTATTTCTGATTGATGATGCCCTTGCCGTAGACCACCTTGCCGAAGTCGCGCATCCACTGCATCTCTTCGGGGGTCAGCGGGCCTTTTTCCAGGGCGCGCAGGTTCTCGGTGAGCTCGCGTTCGCTGGCCGAGCCGCACAGGACCAGATCGACGTGCGGGCTGCTGAGGCAGAAGCGGTAGCAGTCGCCGGCGGTGGGCACCGGACCGGTCCACCCCGCCGGAGCGCGGAGCAGCTTGCGCCAGTCGGTGGCGGTGTAGGCGATGATGGCGGGGCGGCGATTTTGGCAGTGCGGGAAGATGTCGCGCTCGGCGCCGGGATGGGAGGCGTTGTAGCGGATCATCAGGGCATCGAGCGGTGAGTCCGCCGCCAGCCGTCCGGCGCGCGGGCGATCGTGGATCGACACGCCGATGGCGCGCGCCTGTCCTGACTGTTTGAGCTCAATCAGTGCGGCGACGGTAGAATCCGTCCATGCGCTGATCCGGCCGAGCCAGTGGAGCTTGAACAGATCCAGATAATCCGTACCGAGCCGGCGCTGCATCCGGGCCGCCGCGCGGCGGATCGACCCGCCCAGGAACCCGAGCGTCGTGCCGGTGGCGACGACGAAGTGATCGCGGTTTTGCCGCAGCGCTTCCTTCAGCGGGTTTATAAGGACGGGCTTGGCGCCGGCGGGACAGAACATGTAGTTGATGCCGGCCGCGAACGCGGCGCGCACCCCGTTTTCGTCGATGCCGAAGTCTGAGGCGAAGCCGAGGCGGTGCACCCGCTTGCCAAAAGCCGGGATGAAGCGGTGAGTGAAGGTATCGGCAGGAGTGCCAGTCGGCACCGCGGTCGGCGCTCCAGACTGGGCAGAGGGGCTAGCGGAGTCACTGGGCATCGCGCGGTCCTTTGCGGCTAGATTAGGACTAGCCTACCGCAACGGCGGCGCGCTCGAGCGAAGCGCGATTTAGCTGAGCTTCTTCAGAGACAGGTACCAGTCCTTGAGCTCGACCGAAGAATCGGCCAGCCGCTCCTCCACCGCCTTCTGGGTCTTGGGCGCCGGCACGACTACCTTGTCGCCGGGCCGCCACTGCGCCGGGCAGGCCACCCCGTGCTTGTCGCCGGTCTGCAGGGCGTCGAGAAGCCGCAAGAGCTCATCGATGTTGCGGCCGGCGCTCATCGGATAGTAGACAAGCGCGCGGACGTTCTGCTTGTCGTCGATGATAAAGACGCTGCGCACCGCCGCGGTGTCGCTGGCCCCCGGATGAATCATGCCGTAGGCGCTGGCCACCTTCATATCCAGGTCGGCGATGACCGGGAACGGGATGGTCACGCCGAGCTTTTCCTTGATCGCCTGCACCCACGCCAGGTGCGAATAGATGCTGTCGATCGACACGCCGAGGATGTCGGCGTTGCGGTTCTGGAACTCGCCGAAGCGCTCGGCGAAGGCGACAAACTCGGTGGTGCACACCGGCGTAAAGTCGGCCGGGTGCGAGAACAGCACCAGCCACCGCCCCTTATAGTCGCTAAGCTTCTTGGGACCGTGGGTGGTGGTGGCGGAGAACTCGGGTGCGGGCTCGTTGATCCGGGGAAGCTTGGGCGATTCCATAACGGGACTCCTTGGCGTCAGAGGTTTTCGTATGGCAAAGGCGGCGCAGGTGGCCGTACAGCCGGCAACCGTTAAAGGGGGCTGCCCGCTGCCGCCGGGCGGCTCCGCCTTGCTTAGCCATTCCGGCATGGTAGCCGGTGGCCGAAGGAAGTGCGAGTGTTAGGGCCCGCCCCAGACCGGCCAGGGCGCGTCCGCGTCGGGGGGCACCGGATCCCCGCGGACGATGCGGCACGCATGCTCGCCAAGGAGGCGGTGAAACGCCATCGCTTCGCCATCGGCGACGCCTAAGAAGCGGCCCGCCGCGGTGTAGATCGCCGAAGCGACGAACAGGCGCAGCATCGGATCATCTTTGGCCTGGGCGGCGTGCCGGAGCAGCGGGTGCTGCAGGTTGACGGCCAGGTACTCGGCGGTGCAGCGCACGGCGAACGGGGGGTTATGCGGCGCAAGCTCGATGCTGATGCGATCGAGGTAGGCGTGCAGGCGGACGCTCTCCGGCGCGATGAGGAGCAGCTCGGCGTGGACGCTCTGGCACAGCTGCTCGGCCTGGTCCTGCGCGAGCGAAATCGCCGCTGAAGACGGCTCGGCCAAGTCCGGTTCGCCGGTGAGCTCGGCGGAAATCTCGGCCGAAACGTCCGCCGCCAGCTCGGCCGAAACGTCCGCCGCCAGCTCCGCCGAAATGTCGGCCGAAATCTCCGCCAGCGCTTCGGCCGAGCTCCGCTCGCGCAGAACCAGCTTCGCCAGCGCCGGCAGCGGCGTAGGCGGCGTATCGGGCAGCCGCTGAAACAGAACGGGCGCGGCGGTGAACAAGGCGGGCAGGGAAGGCGGGCGCGACTCCGTCCGCTGCCGCGCAACAAGAGCTTCGCCGCGGCCCGGCGGCGCCTTGGCCGCCGTCGCCGGCGGCACCGCGAACGGGACCAGGCTCTGCTCGCCGAGCAGACAGCACAGCGCGTCCCAGCTCGAGGTATCCGGGATCTCCACTACCTTGCGCGTCGGATGGAGCGGCAGCTGATCTTTAGTGTCCGGCAGTGCATAGCGCACCTCGCGATGCTTATCGAGCTCGGCCAGCACCGCCTGCAGCGACAGCAGCGCCCCCCCCGTGGAGTTTAGCATCGGCGCCTGCAGCAAAAGCGGCAGCGGCCGCCGCACCCGCTGCCAAGCCGGCTGCGGCGCCGAGTCTGGATACAGAAGCTCCACCCAGGACAGCGCCGCGGCCGTCGTCGCCTCTTCCGCCTCGGCGTCGAGCTCGGCGGCTGTCTCTTGGCTGCTCGGCGGGTCCGCTATCTTGCTCAGCCGCTCGATGGCCAGGGCGAGGTTGGCATCGGCCGCAAGCTCCAGCCGCAGGGCCTCCTCAATGCGGCGCACCGGCTTTTGCACCGCCAGACGCAAGAGCCGTCCGTACTGCTCTTCGGCGAGCTTCTGGCCGGCCGGCGTGGGCGCGGCCTGCTGGAGCAGCTTGTCGTACGCGCGGCGGAACACCCCGGTCGGAAACAGCGCGGCGGTCAGGCGCAGGAGCCACAGCCGCTCATCCGGAGGCAGGGTGTTGCCGTGCAAGACCGCGCTCACCAGCGCCGGCAGCGTGGCGCTGATGCGGCGCATGAGGCGGATCGCCAGCTCATGCTCGGAACAGGGCACGAGCCGGCTGAGCTCCATGCTGGCGAGCAAAAGGTCCCCAGTCGGCATGGGAATCTGACGGGTGCCGACCAGCGTCGCTCCGTGGTAAAACTCCACGACCAGCCGATGCAGCTCGCGCTTGGGGCTCGGCAGCGAGAGCAGCCCGAGGAAGCTCGCGCCATCGCCGAGCGGCACCCAGGCCCAGCACTCGTTCTGCATCCGCCGCGGCGGCACGAGCCTCAGGATCTCCGCGGGTCGAACCGGCAGCGCGTTTCCCTCGGGCGGGGTGCTCGGCGCGGGGGGTTTGGTCTTGAGGGCGCGCAGCCACTCCTGCATGTCGGCGTAGCGCTCGCCCAGGTAGGCGCGGAGCGGTTGCGCCAGCTCCTGATCTTCGTTCGCCAGGCACAAGATGAGCTCCGGCGGCTGCGGTCGCCGCGCCTTGCTCGGCGCCCACTCATGCGTTGTCTGCCACGTCGCCGCGGCAAGGCCGGGGGAGAGGAGCTGTTGCGCGTACTGGGCCCGCTGATACGCCGCGTGCTCCGTTGGCGGCAGCGGCGGCAGGACCAGGACCGGAGCGCAGCCGTACTCGCGGGCGAAGGCCTCCACCTGGGCCAGGCTCACAAGCGCCGCGCCGAGCTGTTCGAACAGCGGACAGTCGCGCAGCGCGCCCCACAGCTTCGCCGCGTCGACCGCCAGTGCCGCCTTGCCGAGCGCCAGCTCCTTATCGACCCCGGCCAGAACCCGCATCTGCTGCTGCGCCGAGGCCGATAGGAGCACGAACAAAAGCCCGCGCAAAAGCCGCGCCCGCACCGCCTGTAGCGGCGGCTCGACGTTAACCTTGAGCAGCGCCTGCACAAGCGGCAAAAGCGCCGCGAAAGCCGCGCCGAGCGCGTCCGCGAGCACGGCGTCGCCGACGACATCGCTGAACAGATCGCTCGGCGCGAAGTTCGCCTCGATGACGATCGTGAGATCCGGAATCGGGGTGAGGACCGATTTTGCGACCAGCAGGTTCCCTTGGGAGACTAAGAGCAGCCGCGCCAGCCGCCGCGGAGTTCCGCCAGGTCCCGGGCAACCGACCCCGAGCTCCCCCCGCAGGCCCGGTCCGCTGATCGGCACCTTGGCCAAGTATCCCTCACCGGCCAGCGTCGGCGGCATCGGTCGGCGCTGCCAGGCGGCGCGGTTCTGAGCGCGGCGGAGCGCGTGCTGCATGGCGGAGGTGCGGTCCTGCAGCGGGCAGTCAAACAAGGTCGCCAGCATCGTCTGCTCCCACGCATCGGACAGGTGCAAAACCAGCGGCCGCGCCGGATCGGCTTCACTGCTCAGGATCGGACAGAACGCCAGGCTGCCATGCTGACCGACATCCTCCAGAAGCTGCTGCAGGTTCACCCACGTCCCCTGGGTCGTGCGGCACAGCGGAAACCGCAGGAGGTGGCCGGCCCCCGACACTTTCTGCGGCCAGTGCGGCGCCGGTGTGCCACGCGGCCCGGGCGGCGGCGGCTCATCCGCCCACCGGAGCAAGGTCGCCACGCTCCCCAGCCGGTGCAGCAGGGTCTTGAGCTGCCCGCGCAAGCGCTGGACCGCGGCATCGGGGAGCGGCTGCGTCCCGTAGAGCACCTCCCCGCAGTCGGACGCCAGGCGGCCTATCTGATGCGCGAGCACGACGTTTACCACCCACAGGTACTGCTCGTCCTGCACCACGTGCTCGTGCGAGATGTCCTGACGCAGCAGCGAGCAGTCGGCCAGGGCCTGGTAGCCGGGCAGGAGCAGCTCCGGGCGCACCGTGTCGACCCACACGCTGTTTTTTATCAGCCGCAGCTCCGTCGGCATGGTGTCAAACGAAGCGACCGCCGACTCCGACCAGCGCAGCGGCGCCGACGTCAGAAGTCCAAGCGCGCCGTGGATGTTCTCGTGGCTGAACGGGTATTGCTGCTTGACCCCCGGCAGCTTCAGAGGCTTGGAGATCCTCTCATCGTCCAGGCTGATGCGGAGCGGGGCGTAGACGCAGTGGTGGCGCAATAGCTCCTCTTCCGGCAGCCGGCCTTTGCGGTGGCTGAGGAATCGGCCGAGCATCTGGGCGCCGACGCGGTGGCGCACCCAGATATGGGTGGTCGGAAACGCCGCGCGCTGCGGCTCCGACGGCAGGGGGCCCAGGCGGTCCGGCGCATCCTTGCGCAGCTCCAAAAAGACCGCGCCGGCGCGGCTGCCGCTCTCGACCCGCACGAGCGCCGGATCGACGGCCAGCGCGGTGCACAGCCCGAGCGCCAGGTGCCGCCGCGCCCGCCCGCTCTGCTCGCTGGCGCGTAGCAGCAGCGCGCCGTACAGGTGCTCGAAGTCGGTGAGGGTGAAGGGCTCGCCGTCGCAGCGCAGGTGCAGCTCGGTGGAGGTGAGGGAAAACTCCAGGCTCTGCGCCCCCTTTAGAACCGCGGCCTGGACGAGCTCCAGCACATAGCGGGCGGGGTTTACCAGCTGAAAGCTTTGGATCTTGCGCCGCGCCTGCTCGCGGTCGAGGGTAAAGGCGCCATGGGCGTCCACCTCCCCTTGCGCCTGCAGCCGCGCGATGAGCTGCGCCGCATCCTCTCCCCCGCTTATGGGCCCATCCGGCGGCGCCATTGTGCTTCAGAATATCAGCCTTATCCCCTCCGCGGCTGGGCAACCGCCGCCGGTCCGCCGGCGGGAGGGCGGCGGCGGCCGGCTCACGCGCCCGAGCGGCGGCCCCTCTGTTCCAGCGCCAGCGTCAAAAGGCGCCCATCGAGCTCGGGGGTCAGGGACTCGCCGAGGAGGCAGAGCTTGGCCATGGTGTAGGCCGACAGCTCCGGCTCGCCCAGCGCAAGCGGCAGCAGCGAGCGCACCGCAGCATGGCGGCAGTTCAAGATGAGGGTCCGCCGCGGCCCGCGCAAAAGCGCCGCACCAAGTGCTGCACCCCGCCGCTCCCCGAGCATGAACGGCTTTTCTTGCGCCACGGCAGGCGGCTCCGCATCCGCGTCCGCATCGGTGCCGCCGAGCAGCCCGAGCTCGACCGCCGTCACCGCCGCGTCGATACCGCGCAAGAGCTCCAGCACCCCGCCGCACAGCGCCGTCCCGGCCTCCGCGTCGCCGCCCGCCGGGGGTCGCAGCGGCAGCACATAGAGCGCCGCCGCCTGGGGCGGCTCGTTCCCCGCGTACAGGGCTTGTGCCAGCTCACTCTGCCAACCCGGCAGCACCAGCCACCCCATCGCCGCCAGCGGCGACGACAGCGGTGAGTGCTTCTCTGCGATGATCAGGCGCTGGTTCGCCGCGGCGAGCTGGCAGGTGGCCAGCGTGACCGGCTCGCCCTGCGATAAGCGGACGCAGCGCCGCTGCACGCAAGACTTGGGCAGCGGCTCCCGCAGCAGGCACTCGGCCAGGCGCTTCTGCAGGGGCGCGACGCGCTCATCGGGCGCCCCGGCGAGGATCGCCGCCTCCAGCTGGAGGCAGAGCTTCTCCCGCAGCGGCCCCGCGCTAAGCCGCTGCACCGCCGCCATGGCCCGCTGATGATGCGCGTCCTTTATGACCGCGTCGCGGCTGAGGGTGTGCGAAAAGTGCGGCGAGTCAATCTTGAACGAGATCCCGGCGATGCCGCTCGGCTGCTCCAAAAGCGTCAGGCCGCGGTTGAAAAAACCTCCCAGGTCCGGCTGCTGCTGCGGCGTGAAGCCGACCAGGACGTGCATGTCCGCGGTGCGCTCGGAAAGCTGAATCACGGTGTCGGGCTCACCCGGCTCGCCGCTGCCCGCCGCGCTGAGCGACAGCGGTCCGCTCAGGAGCTCCCCGGCGTAGCGCAGCTCGATCTGGACGTGGCGGCAGTAAAACCGCAGCGCTTTTTTGATCCGCCGCGTAAGCTGCGCCGCCTCGCTCTGCGGCATCGCTTTGATGACCTGGATCTTGGTCCCGTCGATGGCCTCGGGCAGGCGGATGCGGGTGAAGGTGCGGTCGGCGTGGAACAGCACCCGGAAGCTCTCGCCGGCGCGGCCGGTGTCGACGCAGACGGCGTCCGGGCGCAGGGCGAACACGGAGACGAAGCCGATGCCGAACTTGCCGATCTTGGTCCGGTCGCCCTCCTTGTCCGATGCAAACAGCCGTGTGAGCCGATGGTCGATGGTCTGACGGTCCATGCCGCAGCCCCAGTCGTCGACGTAGATGATGAGTGTCCCCGGCGGGTCGGCGGCGGGCGGGGCGGCGGGGCCGGCTGCAGCTTGCGCCGGCGTGAACTCGCAGCGCACCTCGACCTCGGCGCTGCCGGCGTCGATGGAGTTTTGGACCAGCTCGCGCAGGAACGCCAGTGGATCGGCGAACTGGTCGACGAGCTCGGCGAGCGCATCGGCGACGTCGGGCTCGCGCGGCGCGCTCACGTGCCACCCCCGCCCCGCAGCCCGTAGATCACGTTGCGGGTGCCCATGCGCGTGCAAAAGCGCTGCACCGCGTCGTTCGAGCCCGGATCCACGACGAGCTTGCGGTCCTTGTACACGCGATAGCCGTAGCGCTGGCGCGCGGCCACGAAGGCCGCGCGCCCCTCGGGCGAAAGCTGCTCGCCCAGCAACTCCTCGAGCGGATCGTTGCTGCCGTCCTTGGCGACGTCGCCGGCCGCCATGTCGAGCCCGAACGTGGCCACCACGGAGCCGGGGCCGGGCGGCTCGGACCGCGCGGCGGCGAGCGCCGCGGGCCACGCGGTGCCGGCCACGAAGATCGGCCCCACCGTGCCGCGGATCACCCGCTCGACGACCAGCCCGGGCGTGTCGGCGAGGCGCACGAACGTGAGCTCGGCGTCGAGCGAGGTGAGCCGGTAGACGATCGTGCGCAGCCCCTCGGTCTCGCGCGCCGCGTCGTCGTCGAGCTCGACCATGGGGCGGCACCAGAACGAGGCCTGCTGCGACAGCTCGATGCTCGCGCGCACGAACACGCCGCTCTGGTCGAGCTTGTCGAGCACCACGTGGAACCATGCGCGGCGCTCCGCCGGGTCGACCCGCCGCAATCGAACGGTCATGCTCGAAGGCGACGTGGCATCGATGCCGCGCAGGTGCGCGTGGTAGCGCTGCTTGAGCCACT
>CALFML010000446.1 GCA_937879845.1 uncultured Myxococcales bacterium | reverse complement strand
CGCGGCACGCCGCCTCGTTGACGTAGACCACCCGCCCCTCGCTATCGAGGAAGTAGGCCGCCTCGCTGATGCGGTCGATCGCGTGCGAGAGGAACGCCTGCTGCTCCGCCGCCGCCCGTCGCCGCGTGATGTCGTCCGCGATGCCGATCACCCCGCGCCGCGCGCCGCCCGCGTCCACCACCGGCCGCAGCTCCAGCCGCACCAGCCGCCGCGTCTCGCCCTCCGTATGGAACTCGCAGACGCGGCTCTCGCCCGTCACCAGCACCTCCGCGAGCCGCTGCTCGACCAGGGTCGCCGCCGCCGCGTCCGCCGGCACCCCCGCCTCCCGCGGCGTCTTGCCGCGCAGCCGTTCCACCGGGCAGCACGCGCGCTCGAAGCAGCGGTTGGCGAACACCAGGCGGAGGTCCTGATCATAGACGACCACCGCGCGCTGCAGCGCCTCCAGCGCGGCCCGCAGGAAGGCGTCCAGGCCGTCGCCCTTCGTCGGGGTCACCGCAGGATCACTCGCATGCATGCTGGCATCTTGGTGAAGCCAGGCTCATCCGTCAAGCGGGCGCCACGTTCCTCCTTCGCCATTCCCATCCCCCGTTCCCGCCTGTTGCCCTGCGGCGTGCCCTGGCCCTATCATCCATGCCCATGAGTAACCTAGAAGACTCCGTCGCCGCCCCCGCCAACGAGGGGCCCCCCGTCCTGACCCCCCTCGAGACCCTGCGCCACTCGGCCGCCCACATCATGGCCGACGCCGTGCAGCGCCTCTTCCCCGAGGCCAAGGTGACGATCGGGCCGCACATCGAGAGCGGCTTCTACTACGACTTCGACGTGCCGCGCCCCTTCTCCGACGAGGACCTCCCCCGCATCGAGCAGCGTCGCGACCGGGAACGCGCCCACCGCGAAGCCGCAGAGCGAAAAATCAACGACTCGAAATCTAGTAGTTCGCCGCATGTGCCTAGTCTGGCATAAGCAGCGCCGCGCGCGTCAACATCTGCCGAGGGAAATCGTGCACGAAAAGTGAAAGCTACGCGCCGCGGACTTTCGCATCGTTTTTGTGACGCACCCGCCGCGGCCGCAGCATCTGAACAAGTCTTATTTCTTCGCCGGCTCCGCCGGATGCCCGCCTTCCGCCCCGCCGCCGTCGAGCTGCCAGGGATTTTCCAAGACGCTGCGCACGGTCTTGGCCAGCACCGCCAGCTGCGCCCCATCGATGAAGCGGTGATCGATGGTCGCGGTGATCGTCACCTGCTTCTGCACCACCACCTGCCCGTCCTTGACCACCGGCTTGTCGCGCACCGCGCCGATGAGGACGTAGACCGGCACGCGGGCAAACGGGGTCGGCGGCACAAAGGCCTCATCCACGCCGAACACGCCGACGTTGGTGATGATGCACGAACCAAAGGGGAACGGCTGGATGCCCAGGGGCTTTATCGTCAGCCCCAGGCTGCTCGCCAAAAACCCGGTCATCGCCACCATCGGCCGCAGCATCCAGGTCGGCATGACCTTGATCGCGCCTTTGGACTTCTCGAAGTCGTTATCGCCGCCGCCGCGCAGGCGCGAGGTCCGCTCACGCAGCTCCTGCGCCAGCGCGCTGATGCTCTTCTTGTCGACGTTTTCGACCTTGGCCTTGGCCAGATCGTTGCCGTCCTCCAGCGAGACCAGGAACGCGATATCGACGGTCTCAAACGGCACGTAGCGCCCGAGCACGATGCGGCCGTTGAGCGTCGGAGCGCGGCGCAGCGCCTCGGCAATCGCCTTGCCGACAAGGTGCGTCACCGTCACTTTCTCTCCGGTACGTACCCGCTGCTCTTCCAGGTAACGCAGCCCCTGGGTGATGTCGACCGAGAGCTTGCCGTAGATATTGCCTTCGCGCGGCTCACTCCAGCTGGCGATCGCCAGTTTCCGCCGGATGCTCATCTTTGCCATGTTGGCCTCGCGAGTCCTTAAAAAGTCTCTGCGCCCCGAGTATAGCAGCGGCTCGTCCGAAAAGGGCCGCAGCCGCTTTACTGATTTGGACCCGCCCTGGCGCGATCTACGAGAAGCGGACGGCGCGGGTTCGCAGGAAGATCTCGCCATCACGCTGGCCCAGGGCATAGACATGATGCAGTCCGGGTTCGTCGGTATATTCCCACGTCCGCAGCGGCAGCGGCTCATGCGGGCCGACGAGCGGCAGCCCGGCGGGCAGCGGCAGCCGCGGCCGCGGCCGGGTCAAGACGACAAGCGGCCGGCGGGCACCGGAGAGCGCGGCCACGGGAATCGGCGCCACGGCGCCGCCATCGATGATCGCCACGCCGTCGGGCAGCGCCGGCACCGGGGTGAAGGGCGGAAACGCGGACGATGCGAGCACCGCAAAGACCATCTCGCTTGCGTCCCGCATCGTCTCTACGCAAAGTACGTGCGGGCGTAGAAGCGGCGCCGGCTGCGGCCGCAGCACCGTCACCGCCGCCAGCCCGACCACGAGCAGCTTGGAGCGCGAAGGTCCCTTGGCGACGACGATGCGCAGGCGCTGCTCATGGTCGCGGATGCGGGCGAAGCGCTCCGGCGTCAGAAACTCGCGCATGGCGCCCTGGTACATCTCCAGGTGCGGCGTCGGCCGTTGCCCGCGCAGCACCCGCCGCAGATCGAAGTTGCTGCGGTTTTTCCGCACGAGCTCCGAAAACAGCTTCAGCGCCTCACGGTGGCCACCGGCCAAGTGGGCGCACGCCATGGCCGCCGACGCGCTGACCGATACCACCTGACGCACCCCGGTCAGCGCCGGCCCGACGACCTGCAGAAATCCCAGCGTGTAAAAGCAGCGCGCCCCGCCGCCCTGCAGCACGAGCGCATCGTACTCTCCAAGCTCCGTCGCCGTCGCGGATCCGGCAGCGGACCCGGGCGGTAGAGCGGCGTTCGGATTGATCTCAGTTGGGGGCGGGCTCGCATTCCACGACACCCCTCACTATTACTACATTCCGGTACTACATTCTGGCGGCAATCCGGCGAGCATGGCGGCGGTTGACAAGCGAGCGTCCGCGCAGCGATGTTCCGTCCATGCGGACAACACTGCCCCGATCCTATTTTTGGCTGGCGTCACTGCTTTTGGGAAGCGCCGGCCTGCTCGGCGCCTGCAGCGCTGGCTGGCCGGCGGTCATGGACCCCACGGACATCGCCGCGATTGGCGAAGGTACGCCGCGGATCCGGAACATCCGCGACCTCGGCTCGGTACACATCGGTCAGGCCGGGCCGCTGCTGGCGGAGTCCGATGGCGTCGTCACCATGGGCGAGCTCGTGCTCATCGAAGGCTCCGGGTTCGGCAAGCAGCCGACCGTCAGCATCGCCGGGCACCCGGCGGAGGTCCGCTGGCGCACCGTGGGAGGCGGCATCGTCCTGCAGGTGCCGCTCGGGAGCGAGGCGGGGCCGCAGCCGCTGTGGGTGGAAGCCGGCGGCCGGCGGGCCCAGGCGACGGTTACGCTGCAGCGGCTCGGGGTGATCCTCGATGCCCGGCGCGGCGCGCTGCATTTTGTCCGCATCGGCGGTGAGGCCGGACCGTCGCCGACCGTGCAGACCGTGGGCCAGCCGCTGGCGCTGCCGGGGGCGCACGCGGTGGCGCTCTCCAGCGATGGGGCCGCGGCCTACGTCTTGTGCCGCAGCGGCCAGGCGGATCAGATCGCGATCGTCGATCTCACGGCGCCGCAGGGACCGCGCGTCTACGACACCCGGCCCCTGCGCCACGCCGCCCACAGCCTACTCACCGCTGAGCGCGCGCCCACGCTTGCGGCAGTAGGAGACGGCACGGTCACGGTCTGGGACATCCGTGAGCCGCGGCGGCCCGCTCCCTGGGGGCCGGCGGCGCTGCCGGATGCCGCCCATGCCGCCCACACCGCGGCGCTCGATCCAGCGGGAACCTTGCTGGCGCTGGCCCTGGACGAAGGCAACCAGGTGCTCTTCATCGACATCAAGCCGGGCCGCACGGAGGTCAAGCCGCGCCCGGTCGGTCAGGTTTCCGTGCTGCCCACCGTCAAGCAGCCCATCCTGCGCAGCCTGCGCTTCGCCGCCGACGGCGAGACCCTGTGGGTGACTTCCGGCGACAACGTGACGAGCCGCGAGTTCGGGCATCAGCCGACCCGCATGACCGCGGTGCAAGTGGGCGCGGAGGACGCCGGAAGCGGGGAGCGCCTGCTCGCGGTGCACAAGACGCTCGATCTGCGCGATGCCGGAGCGCCGGTGCAGCTGAGCCTGGGCCGCGCCGCGCCGGTCGCCGCGGGTACGACGATCCGCACGCCGCCGGAAAAGACCTCTCTGTTCTTCACTTCCGTGTCGCCGGCCGGTCTTGTGCATCCGGGCGACGGCGATAGCGCGCTCATCCGCAGTGACCTGAGCGGCAATACCAAGGAGCTGCTCAGCGGCAAGGAGCTGCTCGTCGGCGTCGACGTCAGCCCGGACGCGCGCCTGGCGGTGGCGACGCGCTGCACGCCCGGCCCTACGGGACTGACGGTGACGGTCGCCCACCTGACCGCGGGAACGACCAGCACCGTGGCGCTTGGACCGGCCGATGCCGCCGATCTGCAGCCGCCGTTCGATCGCCTGACGGTGCTGGTACAGCCTTGAGGGTCTGCCGGGCGAAGGGAGGCGGGCAGATCCCGCAGTTTCATAGCCAGAGCAGGTTTGGATAGGCGTTCTTGCCTTGCCGCCCGCGGTTGCAGCTAGCTGCGGCCATCAACCTGGGGCCTGGAGCCCCACCCGCGCGCTCTCCCCTGCCGCTCCGACCGTCGCAGTCAGATTTCCTAGACGATTCGCGCAGCTGGCACATCGGTTGCTGATTCCTTTTTCCAAGAACCTCGCCTTTCAGGAGCTGACTACGATGACGACCCGAACTATCGCCCGCATCCTCCCGTTCTCGCTCGGCCTGCTCGCCACCCTGGCCGCCTGCGGCTCGCAGCTGAACGACCCCAACGTCCCGGCCGATGAGTCGGAGTTCGCCGGTCAGTACATCGTCTCCAGCGTCACCGTGGGCGGCAAGGCCGAGGTCTACAACACGAGCGGCGTCGGCCTGAACATCCGCAGCGGCCCCGGCACCGGCTACAGCGTCCTCACCAGCGTCACCGAAGGCACGATCGTCGATGTGGTCGGGGCGCAGCAGAACTCGTTCTGGAAAGTCACGGTGAGCGGCACCACGGGCTGGGCGCACTCGAACTTCCTGCGCGAGTACACGACCGGCACCGGCGGCGGCGTCTACCCCAGCAACATCCATCAGACCCCGGCGAGCAGCAGCAACTACGCCTCCGGCCGCGGCGGGACGAGCATCTCGACGATCGTCATCCACGACATGGAGGGCAACTACTCCGGCGCGATCTCATGGTTCCAAAATCCCGCGGCGCAGGTCTCGGCCCACTACTGCATCCGCAGCAGCGACGGCGATATCACGCAGATGGTTTCCGAAGGCAACACCGCCTGGCATGCCGGCAACCACAGCTACAACCTCAAGTCCATCGGCATCGAGCACGAAGGCTACGCTTCGGATCCGGGCCGCTGGTTCACCGATGCCATGTACAAGCGCTCGGCGCAGCTGTCGGCGGCGATCTCCAAGCGCTACAGCATCCCCGTGGACCGCAGCCACATCATCGGCCACGCCGAAGTCCCGCCGCCGAGCACCCACACCGATCCGGGAACCGGCTGGGACTGGAACAAGTACATGGGTTACGTCCGCAGCTACCGCTAGACCGTCCCCCTCCCTTTTCCGCTTCCCTTTTCTCCCACTTCGCCGAAGCAGACTCGCCGTAGCCGCCTAGCGCTGCCTCGGTCAGCATGGCAAAAGCCTACATACAGGCGGGCCAACTCAGTGTATCCTGCCAAAGGGCACATGAGCCGAGCGAAGACAGCGCAACTACTGGACACTGCGGATACCCAAGGCGCCTTGCGCGCTGGCGCGTCGGCAATGACCCTCCTGCGGCAGACGCGGACTCCGTCCGGGCGCCGGCCGCGCGCGGGCGGCGCAGCTCGCCGTCGGGCGCCGCGCTGGGTGGTGCTCCTGCTGGCTTGTTTGGCGGTCGGCGGGCCAGCGGACAAGGAGGCGCGGGCGGGCGAGGCCGAGCCGCTGCTCTTTCTCGGCATCCAGCGCAGCACGACGATCGATAAGCTCGCCTCGCAAATCATCGTCGAGCAGCTGCAGGATCGCGGCGAGACGCTGCTGCCCACCACCGGGCTTAGCGACACCGACCGCCGCTGCCGCCGCCTCCAGTGTCTCAACCCGCTGGCGGCGCAGCGCAAAGCCGCGCTGGTGCTCGATGGGGATGTCCAGCAGGTCGGCCAGAACCGCAGCCTGCGCATCGTCATGCACCTTTACGACAGCCGCAAACGCCAGCAGCACGAGCAAGAGAACCTCTGCGTCGACTGCGATGAGACCAAGCTCGGCATTCTTCTGGCTAACACGACGACCGACCTGCTCGTGCAGTACCGCAAGATGGATGCGGCCATGGATCAGCTGGCGGCGCTGCTCGATGCGGCCCCGGTAGCGAGCCAAGACCGGTCGGCTCCGCCGAGCAAAAGCCCCGATGGTAGTCCCGGTCTGCCGACCCTTCCGGCGGCGCCGCCGCTCCCTGGCCAGAGCCAGCCCGCAGGTGAGCAACGACCGCTGGGATCCCCGAGCCAGTCCACCGATCCGGGGCGCGTGAACCCGGCGGGATTTCTCAATGAGACGACGCAACAGGGCCCGGTCACCCCAGCGCTGCCGCCGCCGCCGATTGCCCCGGACGCGCTCCCGGCCGCCCCCGCCCCGTACGCGCTGCCGCCGGGAGCAAGCGTCCTGCCGCCGGGCGGACCCGCGGCGTACCCCACACCGATGCCGCCGCTGCCGCTTGTCGACTCCACGCCGGTGCGCCGCGGTCCCGCGACTCGCCGCCTGTCGGCCAAGCGCAAGATCATCGCCGGCGTCTTGGGCGGACTCGGCGCCGGCGCCCTCATCGCCGCGGTCACCCTCAACGCGCTCGATTACCGCCTCGCCGCCAACCGCAGCTACAACCCGGATGGCTCGCCGTGCAGCGATCCGCAGTACGCCGGCCAGAACTGCGTCCTTTCCACCATCCGGCTCTGGGCGCCGGGGTACGGTTTGGGCGGGCTGCTCCTTGGCAGCATGATCCTGACCCTCACCATCCCCGAGCGCTGACCGCTCCGCCCGCCGGCCCGACTTAGGATGCCCCTTCGCCGGGTGGCGCCGGAGGCGGCGCCCCCGCCGCAAAAACGCGCGCCGCGACCCGCAGCGCCGCCCGCGAGCGTCTAAATCATGCGGGCCGATTACTTTAGATCCGCATGAGGTTGACTGTGAGTTCCTGGGTCGCCTCGCGCAGCTCGAAGGTCGCGTCCTTCCACTTGGGCGGGCCAAGCCGCCCGCGGGCGTTGTTCGAGATCGCCACCGGTTCTTTCGGAATGCCGATCCAGTTGGTGTCGAGCTTTTGGTTGTCGTTCACGTCGTGGTAGGCGGTGACCGCGTAGGTCCCGAGCGGCACGTCGGCAAAGCGCAGCGTCACCACGCTGCCGGTCACCTTGGCGCTGGCGCGCTGACAGGCCTTGGCTATCTTGGCCGGAAATCCATCGTCATGGTCAAACAGCAGCACGACCACCGTTCCGCTGTGCTCCCCCACCCCGACTACGTTGACGACCAGCGTCCCAAGCCGGCTCTCACCGACCGGCGCCGTCGCCCCCGAGCGCCCGATCGCCCCCAGCAAAAACACCACCGCGAGCACCGCCAGCCACCTGCCGATCGAGCGCAGACCACGCCGGTGGCCCGAGCCGGCGCCGCGGCCTGCCGCTCGCCGCGGGCCGGCGTTCAATTGTGCTACGGAACCTGGGTCCATCTTCATCAGCAGCATCCTCTCACAACGGTCCGACTCGGCCCGGCGACCAAGCGGCCCGGCCCAATTGATGACCGCTCATTGCCTGCGCGATCCCTGACCTCATACCTCGACTTGATACGCAAGCAGCCTGCCATGTCCGAGTCCCTGCCGTGTAGTCGTCATTAAGTAAGTCTAGCGATTGGAACTGATCTGCCAGTCGCCGCCAGCCATAATCCGATTCCCTTGACGCCCGCCGCGGCGCCGGCCTATCTTCGCCGGCGATGAATCTGGGCCGCGTCATCGGAACCGTCGTCGCAACGCAAAAGTATGAAGGGCTGCAGGGCTGCAAACTGCTCCTGGTTCAGCCACTCGATCACGAGGGGCGCAAGGCCGGCGACTACCTGGTTGCCGTGGACACAGTGCGCGCCGGTGTCGGTGAGCTTATCTACTTTGTCAATTCTCGCGAGGCCGCGCTGGCGCTGACGCCGTGGTTTGTACCGGTGGACGCGGCGATTGTCGGGATCGTCGATGAAGTCAGCGCGCCGCCGCTGCCCGCCATGGACGCGGGGGTTTTTGCTGAGACGAACCATCCCGCCGCCTCTTCAAAAGCGGCGGGCCGGCGGGAGGGGCGCCCATGAAGATGTGCCGCGTGCTCGGACCGGTGGTCGCCACCGCCAAGCATCCTACGTATGCCGGCCGCAAGCTGCTCGTCGTTCAGCCGCTCGATGAAAACGGCGCGGCGGTCGGCAGCTCGTTTCTCGCCGTCGACGATGTCCAAGCCGGACGCGGCGACGTGGTGCTGGTGACGCAGGAGGGCAACGGGGTGCGCCAGCTGCTAAAGCTCGGCAACCAGGTGCCGATCCGATCGCTGATAGTCGGGATTGTCGATCGCGTAGACCTCGCGCTTGCATCGGCTCCGGTGCAGACCTGATGAGCGAAGCCCGCCTGCGCCCCGAGATGGCCGACTACAGCCGCCGTCTACACAGCCGCGGCTGGGTCGCCAACCACGACGGCAACCTCAGCGCGGCGCTCGGCGGCGAGCGCTACCTGTGCACCCCGACCGCCACCTCCAAAGCCGAGGTCACCGCCGACAGCCTGCTCATCATCGATGGCAACGGAGCGCGGATCAGCGGCCCGGGCAAGCCGTTCTCCGAAATCGGCTTGCATATGTGCATATATAAGAGCCGGCCCGATGTTCAGGCGGTCGTGCACGCCCATCCGCCGCACGCCACCGCTC
>CALFML010000445.1 GCA_937879845.1 uncultured Myxococcales bacterium | reverse complement strand
AGCGCTTGGGATCATTTAACGTGCCGCCCCGCTCTGGCCGGTTCTTATAGTGCATGAAGTCGGACGGGCGCGCGGCCCGTCAGCGCGGCGGTTTTGCCGCTGCGGCGCGGAAGGGCGCGGGAAGGATTGCCGCTGCCGCCTTTTGCGTGGTAACAGGGCGCTAGAGTGTTCGCTCGACCTGGCGCCGCGCTCGCAGCGCTGGCCGCAAGTCACATATCCCAGCACGCCTCAAGGATCTTTGCATGTCTTACACCCCGCGATCTTCAGTTGTCATATTACTTGCGACCTGCACCCTGCTCGGTTGCCAGAATCCAGTTCCCGACCTCGGTCTGGATGCATCGGTCCCCACCGACGGCGGACTGTCGCGCGGCAGCCTGTGCGCCAAGCCGCGCACCGAGCCTTTTGGGCCGACCGGCGGACGCATCGTCATCGGCGCGGATGAGAGCCCGGCCTTGGCCGGCCTGTCGCTGTTCGTGCCGGGCGGGGCGCTCAATGGCGCGGTGGATCTCATCGTGACCTGCGGCGACGAGCTGGCCGGTCCTAGTGATGTGCCGCAGAGCGCCAGCGTGCGTCTGTGGCCGGAGGCCGAAGCCTTCCTTGTCCCGGTGACGCTGACCCTGCCGCTCCTCGGCGATTCGCAGCCGCCCGGCTCCGAGCTTGCCGTCGCCGTCCGTGCGGGCGGGCAGACCAGGTATGTGACCGGTGGCGATCTGCATCCCGGCCCGGGCGCCAACAACCTGAGCATCGACATCACCCACTTCGGCGACTTCGAAGTGGTGGCGCGCAAGCCGGGAGTTCCGCCGTCCGCCAAGAACATCGACGTGCTGTTCGTCATGGACAACTCGCCGTCGATGTCCCCCAAGCAGCGATCCCTGACGACGCAGATCCCGAAGTTTATCCGCCAGCTCGACTCGCTGGGCCTGGACTACCACATCGGCATCGTCAGCACGGATGTCGGCAGCAATATCGCTCCCATGATGCCCTGGGGCGGCAACATCGGTAAGTGCGATACCTTCGCCGGTGACGACGGGGTGCTGCAGAGCGCCGCCTGCACCGCCCGCACCGATGTCACCTCGGACGCGCGCAATGCCTGCACCGCGTTATGTCCGGACGACCACTTCGTGCCGACCGATGGCAAGAACTATATCTCCAAGATCGGCGGGGTGACCAACGTACCGGCGAAGATGGTGCTGG
The DNA here is from genome assembly GCA_937879845.1 of uncultured Myxococcales bacterium. Lineage (GTDB taxonomy): Bacteria > Myxococcota_A > Polyangia > Palsa-1104 > JAEUJZ01 > CALFML01. The sequence goes on along the minus strand of CALFML010000445.1, from coordinate 2,382 downwards.
ATCCGATGACGGGCACGATGATCGATGTGGGGCCGATCAATGCCTTCCAGTGCATGGCGCTGCTCGGCGACACCGGCTGCGGCATCGAGTCGCCGCTCGATGCGGCGAAGCGGGCGCTCGACGGCCACCGCGCTGAAAATAGCGGCTTTTTGCGCCCCGACTCACTGCTGGCGGTGATCTTTTTGACCGATGAGGATGACTGCTCCGTGCAGCTGTCGCGGCGGTCCGAGAACAACCCGGCGACCCTGGACTGCGGGACGGCGGATCAAAACGCGTCGTTTAGCTGCTACAACGTCGATTACCGGTGTCTGGCGCGCAGCGTGGTCTGCGATCAGCCGATGAACATAAGCGGCATCAAGACCCACTGCACCGAGCGCCCAAACAACTATCTGGAGCCGATCGGCAACTACGCCAAGTTCTTCCGCGGCCTGCGGCCCGACAGCCGGCTCCTCATCAGCGGCATCTGGACGCAGCCGTCGATCGACAAGGGCGCCAAGCTGGCCGTCTCCTATGTCAGCGGCAGCAGCACATCGCCATTTCTCAACCGCGCCCGCGGCGCCGATGCCGCGTGCGTCTACAGCGGCGATTCCACCATCGTCGGCCAGGCGCAGCTGCGGCTGTCGGCCTTCGCCGCCAACTTCGCCGACTCCAAGCAGTACAGCATCTGCGACCTCGACAACATCGACCGCTCCATCTCTGAGATTGCCAAGGCCATCGGGGAGAAAGTAAAAAAATAGGGAATCGGCGTAGGAACGCCTCGCTGTTTGCTGCGGCGTTCCACGGCGCTCCCGCCGCCGCCCGGTCAGCCTGCGATGTGACGCTGGGCGGCGGTGAGCGCCTCCCGTGTCTCTGCCCACAGCGTGCCGACCAGCGCGGCGGCTCCCAGCGTACGTATCTGCTTTAGCCCCTGACCCGCCCACAGCGACATGAGCTCGGGCTGGCCGGCGCGCGCCGCGGCTTGTCGCAGCGGCTGCGTCAGGGCGTTCTGGACCGGGTAGGGCGGCAGGGTTTGCTCGACCGGGCGCAGCTCACGCATGAATCGGTTTTCGATGCCGCGGGCGTAGCGGCCAGAGAATGCGCGGGTGAGCCGAGTCGCGTCTGGCGGGGCGGCCGCGATCGCCTGCCGCCAGGGGGCGCTGGTCGCGGCCTCCGGCGTGAGCAAGAACGCCGTTCCCAGCTGCACCGCCCAGGCTCCCAGCGTAAGCGCCGCCGCGATGCCGCGCCCGTCCATGATCCCACCGGCGGCGATGACCGGACAGCGCACCGCGTCGCGCAGCGCCGGCACGAGGGCCATGGTGCCGATGAGGCTCGCTTCCACCGGGGCCAGGAACGTGCCGCGATGGCCGCCGGCTTCGCTGCCTTGGGCACAGACGGCGTCGGCGCCCACCGCTTCCCAGGCGCGCGCCTCGGCGACCGTGGTCGCGGTACCGATCACCGCGGTGCCAACCCCATGCAAGCGGTCCACCTGGGCTGCGGTCAGACAGCCGAACGTGAAGCTTGCCGCCGCGACTCGACTCTCTACAAGCGCTTCGAACTGGTCGGCAAAGTCCTCCGCCCAGCGTGTCGGGAGGAGCGGGGTCAAAAGTCCCAGCGCCGAATAATAGGGGGCCAAAAGCTCCAGCGCGCGGGCGACCTCGGTCGGATCGGCGGCAGCGGGTTCGAGCACGAACAGGTTGACGGCAAACGGGCGGTCGGTGCCAGCGCGAACGGCGGCAATCGCCTGCCGCAGCTCTTTGGGACCAAGCCCCGGCGCAAGCGAGCCGAGACCTCCGGCCTCCGACACCGCGATCGCCATCTGCGGCGTCGATGCCCCGAGCATCGGTGCCTGGATGATAGGAACGGACAGCTTGGGCAGCATGACGGAGCACTCCTTATCGGACCGGAAAACGCCGGCGGCGCGAATCACCATAGCCGAATCCGCGAATTCCCGAATCTAATATCAAGGCTGGAGGTTCGCCGCCGGACCATGGGAAAATGACCGAGAGAGGTCCACCATGCCAGCCGACAACCAGCTTGCCGTCCATTCCGATGTCTACCGCAAGACCGCCATGGAGCTGACAGATCTCATCCGCGATCTTGAGTCGTTCGCGGAGAAGTTCAAGCACCTGGCGCAGAGCAGCGGGGTCGAAAACGCCGACAGCAGTCAAATCCAGACCGACGCGCAAAAAGCCTATCGCGACCTGGGCACGCTGATCGAGCTGGCGGCGCGCCTGGCCCGCCCGCAGTAAGAAACGCCGTTCCGCTCCAATCCTTCGCCGCGCCAGCGCGGTGCGCAGAGGCGGCGGATTTCGATCCGCACCAAACCTTCCCTCTTACCGGGTCTTAGGAGCGCTTGGGATCATTTAACGTGCCGCCCCGCTCTGGCCGGTTCTTATAGTGCAT
>CALFML010000444.1 GCA_937879845.1 uncultured Myxococcales bacterium | reverse complement strand
CACCGGGGAGACCTTGCTCATCTTGCGCGGCCATCTCGGAGACGTGCTGTGCGGCGCGTTTTCACCCGACAGCCAGCGCATCGTGACCGCCGGCTGGGATGGGGTGGTGCGCATCTGGGATGCGAACACGGGGCGCTCCCTGCTGGCGCTGAACCTGAACACCGGCGGCGTCCTTTGGGCGGCGTTCACCCCGGACGGACTGGGCCTGGTCACCGGCAGCACCAACGGCGTCGCCGCAATCTATCCCGTCCGCCATCGCGACTTCTATGAGCACGGCCTGCGCGTCCTGCGCTGCTTCGGCGCCATGCCCGACGTACCGGCCAGCGAGATCGGCGCGCTCCTGGCCGAGCTGACGCAGGAAGAGCTGCAGGCGCGCTCCTATATCACGGTCGATACCCGCCCCTTGCTCGGCAGCGCGGGGCAGGTGCTGCCGTTTTTATACTTCGAAGGGGCGGTGATTCAGACCCTGCTCAATGAAGTCTTTAGAACCTTCGGCGGCGCCATCGAGCCTTTCACCTACGGCCGTAGCTGGGTGCTGCGCGACTCGGCGACGGAAAAGCCATTCTCTCAGATCGGCAGCGCCTGGTTCAAAGACCGCGGAATGGCCGCGGATCCGCGTACGCTCAGCGAGGTCGGGTTGCGGCCCGGCATGCAGCTGGAAGCAGTGGGAATTCCTAAATGAGCGGCCGCGCTCCGAATCGGCAGCGCGCGCTCGGTCTACATCCGTGGAGGAGGCAGTGGCCTATTTTGACAAGCGCTGGATAACCGTCCGCTTCGATGAATCCATCCAGGCCGTGTGCCTGGAATGGAAAGGCTATGCCGAAGGGGAGGAGTACCGCTCCGGGTTTGATGCCGGCATCGAGCTGCTGCGGCAAAAGGGCGCCAACCGCTGGCTCGGGGACTGTCGGCTGCTTGGTCCGATCACGCAGGCGGATCAGCTGTGGATGAACAAAGACTGGCATCCGCGCGCGGCGGCGGCAGGCATGCGCTGGGTCGCGCTGGTCTCGCCGCAGGCGGCGGTGGCGCGGCTGTCGATCAAGTACATCATCACCAAGGTGCACCACACGGACTTGGTCTTTAACTACTTTGATGATCTGGAGAGCGCTCGCGCCTGGCTGCGCTCTCCAACCCGGCCGGGCTAAGAAATCCAGCCGCTGGGAGACAGGAGTTCCGACTCGGCCAGGCGAGACGCGGCGGCCCGGATCCGGCCGTCAACGGCAGAGGTACTCGCTGTTGGAATAGGTTCTTATGCACTCATCATCGTTGTTGCAGCCTTTGTAATCACAGATGCCGCCCGTGCAGTTGTAGTTGTCGGGATCGAAGGCGGCCGAGCCGAGGTTGCAGTCCGCGGGCGTGGCGCAGCCTTTGCCGCAAGTCGCAAGACCGGCGATGGGGCGGCAGACGTAGCTGCTGTTGGCGAAGCTGCTCTTGCACTCTCCATCGTTGTTGCAGCCTTTGTAGGAACAGAATCCATCCGTGCAGTTGTAGTTGTCGGCATCGAACGCCGCGGAGCCGAGGTTGCAGTCGGCGGCCGTGGTGCAGCCCTTGACGCAGCTCGGCAAGCCGAAGACCGGGCGGCAGATATAGGTATTGTCAGAGAAGGTGCTCTTGCATTCGTTGTCGGTGTTGCAGCCTTTGTAGACGCAGCTTCCCGCGGTGCAGCGGTAGTTGTCGGCGTCGAACGCCGCGGTGCCGTTGCTGCAGTCGCCGACCCCGATGCAGCCCTTGACGCAGGTCGCGACCTTGGGCGGGGTGGCGGCGTCCATGCCGCCGCTTCCGGACGCATCCGATGCCGCATCCGCAGGCCCGCTTTGCAGATCCGCAAGCCCGCTCATCCCCTGATCCACCACCGCCGAGCCATCGGTGGTTGCGCCGCCCCCGGTGCTGCCGCTCTGACAGCCTGCTGTCTGAAGCAAAACGACAAACGCAATGAAAGCGTGACGAAGTCTCATGGGCGGCTCCTTGGATTGGCTGCTGCGGCTAGGCTGGCCGCAATATACATATCAAGCGCGGACCCTTCCAGCGGAAGCACCTACGGGCGGCTTTTGGTGAACCAGGCCGTCACCGCGACGAACGCCGCGTTGTAATAGATCGTCGGCTCATTGGTCGCCCACGACCCGGGGCTGTCGGCGTAGCGCAGGGCCGGCGGCAAGCGGCGGTCGAAGAGCTCCTGCAACACCGGATCCCCGCCGACGCTCATCGCATTTGGGCCTTCGCCCACGGCGCCGGGAATCGCGGCGCCCAGGTAGAAGCTCGGGCGGTGGTGGGGCGCGCGTACCGGGTTGTGGCCAGCGCCGCTTATGAGCGCCTTGCCGAGCGGGTTTTGCCCGAGGACCCAGCTCAGCTGCGCCGCCGCTCCATCCACCAGCCCGGGAGCGGCCTGCAGCTGGTTTGCGAGCAGGAGAAAAGTCGCCGCGTCGAGCGCCTGCCCGACCGAGCCCCAGTCATAGCCGAAGGGCCCGGCCGTGCCTTTGAGCGCGACTTGATACGCAGTCGCGCCGATGACCTGCAGGATCGCCGCGGCTTGGGCGGCAAACTCCGTACGGATCTGCTCCTGCAAGACCGGATCGCCTCCTGCGCTATCGAGATAGCTGAACATCGCGAAGGTGCTGCCGCACGGCCACCCCAGTCCGCAGCTGCGGGCCGGGGTGCGCTGCGCAAAGCCGCGGGCGAACGACTCCGCGTACGCGCGCGCTCCAGTGGCGTGAAACAGGCTGGCGGCCGCCCACAGGCGCAGCTCGTTTTCGTCCCCGTCCTTGATGCTATAGTCGCCGCCGTTGGGATCATCCGGATTGCGGAAGCCGTGCCGGGGGAGTTTTTCCGGGTGGGCTTGCAGGAACTCCCACGCGCGCCCCGCGGCTTGCTGCAGCGCGGCCGCAAGAGGCGGGTCCACTTGGCGGAAGACGATGCTCGCCTCCGCCAGAGCCCCGGCGAAGCCCGCGGTCGCCTGGGTGCTGATTTCATAAAGGAGCGGCAGCTGCGGATCGCGGTCCGCCATGACGTCCGGATACTTGCGCGTGGCAACTTTGTGGTGCACCGCCCCATCCGGGCGCTGCATCTTCAGGAGCCAGGCAAGCTCCCAGCGCAGCTCATCGAGCAGATCGGGGGTTCCGTTGCCGCTCTCAGGAATGGCGAGCTCGCCGTCGGCAAACACCGCCGGGTTGAAGCGGTAGGCGTAAAGGAGCAGCATGATGGTGTTCGCCGCGGGCGGAACGTAGCGGCCGAAGTCGCCGGCATCCCACCAGCCGCCGCTGACATCGCGGCGGGGCGCAGCTTTTAGCGCGCGCGCGGACTCGTTCGCTGCGGCGCGTGGCGGCGACGGCGCGGTATAGTCCGCCTGATGCCGCAGCCCGGTCAGGGGATCGTCCTTGGCCTGGCCCGAGCGTTGGAGATAGAAAAAGCGCGTCGCCAAGCGCAGGACATCGCGGTAAGCATCGGGGTGGATGCGGAAGGATGGCGACAGACCGCGGCGCGGCAGCAGGACTTGATATCTTCCTTCTGTACGCAGCGCGCTGAAGTCACCCCGTAGCACCCGCTCTCCGCTATCCGGATCGACTCCCAGGTCGCTCAGCTGGCCAGTCGCTACCGGGCTGGCTGGGGCGTCGAGCGGGACGATGTGGAACAAAAGGTCGGCCGCGGTCGGCGGCAAGGTCAGCGGCCAGGCGACAAGGACCTGCTTGGACTGCGCCGGATGAAACCCGACCTGATTGGTGCGGATCCGTTCGTCGAGGGGCAGCGGCGGCAGCTGAGTCCGGACGGCGACTTTCGGCGCCGGTGGAGAGACCGGAGCGGCAGCCCCGACCGCAGCTTGAAAAAAGAGCAGCATACTACAGCCGGACAGGAATCGCGCGGGAGGAGCGAGCGTGTTTAGGGAGTATTTCACGGAGCGCATCTTGCTATGAACAATGCGCCGGCACATCAAAATATAAATAGCCGCTCACCGCCTTATGTCATCCGGGGCATCCGGGCAAACGGACTGCCAGCGGAGCAGTGATTCGCTGCCCGCCCGCTGCTCCCTTGCGCATCTTGTAGGTTTTTGCCCAGGGTCCCCGCCGACAGGATGAAGCATTTGCGACCTAGTGCGCCCTTCGCGGCAACGGTATGATGCAGAGGGAGGAGAACTGTAGCCCATGGGCGACTGCATCGGCGAACTCACAACGGCGCAGGCGGCGTCGTGAGCGCGGTGAGCGCGGTACTCGGGGCGGGAGCGGTGGTCGGAGAGCGGTTCCGGGTTGAGGCGCTGGCAGGGCAGGGCGGCGCCGGCACGGTATATCGCGCCTGCGATCAACAAACCGGTGCGGTGGTGGCGCTCAAGCTCCTTCATGCCGCCAGCGCCAGCCCGCAGACCACCGAGCGCTTTCTGCGTGAGATCCATCTCCTTTCCGAGATTCGTCACCCGGCGATCGTCTCGCATGTCGCGCACGGCTTTACCGCCGAAGGGCGCCCCTACCTGGCCATGGAGTGGCTCGACGGACTGGACCTGGCCAAATACCTTCAACGCGAGAGCTTATCGGTCGCTGACAGCCTGCTTGTCACGCGCCAGATCGCCGAAGCCCTGGCTGAGGCGCACCGTCAGGGAATCATCCATCGAGACCTCTATATGCTGCGATTCCCGGCGAGCATCCGCGCTTTTCCGCGGGCATGGAAATCGACTGGAACTAATTCTGCACGCTCGTTGGTTGCCGCAGTTCGTGTCAGAGTATCCCCATGCGCATCTGCTGCCGGCTTTCTTGCTATTTGGTATTGTTGGCGAGCTGCACCCGGTCTCCGGCGCCTTCCGCGTCGCCTGATGACGCGGCGGCCGCTCCGCGCGCGGTCGCCGCGATTCCGCCGCAGCAGTACGCGGCCCTAATGTCCGGGGCGGCTTTCGCCGATCCGCAGCGCAGAGCGAAGCTCGCGGCGGTGTTTCCGGCCCTGGATGCCCTTCTCGCGGCGCAGCTCGCCGCGCAGAAGCTGCCAGGGTTGGTCTTGGGAGTAATTATCGATGGCGACCTGGCCTATGAGAAGGGCGTCGGCGTCGCCGACCTGGAGACCCGGGCTCCGGCCACGGCCGATACCGTCTACCGCATCGGCTCGATCACCAAGACCTTCACCAGCCTGGCGGTGGTCAAGCTGCGCGATGAAGGCAAGCTGGCGCTCGACGATCCGGCCGTGCGGTTTTTGCCGGAGCTCGCGGCCATCAAATATCCGACCCGCGACGCTCCTTATTTCACCTTGCGCCACATGCTCACGCACACCTCGGGCCTGCCGCCGGTGGGAAATTTCAGCTTCACGCAGAATGATCACGATGTAACGGCGGCGGAAATGCTGCGCGATGTCGATCGCATGATGCTCGCCGCGGCCCCCGGTACGCAGGAGGTGTATTCCAACTTCGCCATGGGCCTTCTGGGCCTGGTGGTGGAGCGGGCGGCGGGAATTCGCTATCGCGACTATGTCAGCCGGGAGATCTTCGCGCCGCTCCAGATGCGCTCAAGCTACTTCGCGCAAGACGACGTTCCCAAGGAGCGGTTGGCGACCGCGTACGCGCCGGGACCGGGCGGTCCGCAAAAGGCTGCGCACTGGCGCCTCGGCGCATCCGAGGCGGCGGGCGGGATCTATTCCTCTGTCCGCGACATGGCGCGGTACGCGGCATTTCAGCTCTCTGCCTATCCGGCGCGAAACGATCGCGAGCCCGGACCGGTGCGGCGAAGTACGGTGCGCGAGGCTCACGCGGTGCAGCATCATAGCGGCCTCGCCGTCACGCCGCGCCGCGATGCCCGGCAATCCGAAGCCGCGGTGCGCGCGACCTCGTCCGGCATCGGGCTTGTCTGGTGGAATGACCAGACTTGCGAGTTCGAGCAGATCGTCTGGCATTCGGGCGAGACGGAGGGCTATACGGGTACGATCCTGCTGCTGCCGGACCACGGCGTCGCGATGGTGCTGCTGACCAACTCCTTTATGGCCGACCACCGCGCCGTTACGGACGCGGCACTCCGCATCCTGCGCCAGTCCGGCGGTTTGGCGCCGCGTACGCTGCCCGTACCGCCCAAGGCGGCGCAGGCGATGGCCGGCGCGGCGGCGCTGTATACGAGCTTCTCCCAGAAGGCCTACGAAGACCTGTTCAGCAAGACCTTGCAGGACGCGGTGCCGAGCGCCCAAGTCGTGGCGCTGACCAATCAGCTCACCAAGCTCCACGGCGCGTGCAAGGACCCCGTGCCCATCGAAGTCATGAGCGCGACGAGCGCTCGCTTCAAACTGCCGTGCGAGCGCGGCTACATCGAATACGAACTGACGGTCGATGCGGCAGGCAAGCTGCTCGCGGCGTCGGCCCAGTCGCGGAATCTGCAGCCGCCGGCGGCAAATACGCAGCCGCCTGCGGGCGGTACCTGCGCCTTGCGCTGACACCCGGATGCGAGACTTCAGCAGGGACGAAGCGGAGGCTGAGACCGGAACCGCGGGCCCCTGCGGCTAAGCAGGGCTCTGCGGCCGGATGCTGCTGGAAAATTCGATATAGGAGGGCTGCGCTTCCAAGTAAGGAAGATGCGGCAGCTTGAGCTCATCGCAGAGCGCATCGAGGGTCAGCTCACTGCCGTCCGGCAGCAGCAAGTCGCCGCGGCAGTAGTATTTTAGACCCCAAGCCAGCGGCGGATCGTACTTGGCGGGATGCTGTATCGCCGCGGTGAGCAGGGTCCTATCGCGCTTGGTCGAGCAGCGGGCGATGTGCCGAGCCAAAGCGGGCCACAATGGATTTCCCGAATAGGCCTGCAGCGCTGATTTCAGCTGCGTCCCGGACTCCTTTTTTCCCAAGGCGACCTGACAAGCCGTGCGGAAAAGGACGGTCAGCGGACTTGCGGCTTGGGAGTGCGCCATAAGCGCGCCCAAGATGGAGCGGCCCACGCACGCGCTCAGCTCCAGGGTCGCCCAGTCGGCGAGCCAGCCGTGCAAGCCGCTTATACCCAGGTGCGTCGCCAGCCCGAGCCAAGGATCCATCGCGTAGTACCGCGGCGACCATGCGATGTCCCGCGCGATATCCCAGGTGAAGTCCCACGCAAGAACGCGCGTAAGGTCCCGCGCCACCGGCTGCTCGAAGTCGATGGCGTGGTACTTGGCAAAATACCTCGCCGAGTAACTGGCAAAGTCCTGAATGAAATACATCGCGTAGTCCAGGTCGATATCGATCGCAATCTGCCCGAAGCTTTGAGCGAGACCCTGGGCCAGGCCCTGCGCGATATCCTGCGCGAGCAGCTCCGCCTGCGGTTCGGCAAAGTTCTTGGCAAGATTTTGCGGCAGATACTGCATCATGACCTCCGCGAAGCGCTTGGCGGCGTGGTCATTTTGTTCCGATTTCGCCGGCGGCCGTAACATGAAGCCGGCCAGCGCGACGAGCTGGCCGTGGGAAGCGCCTAGCGACAGCGCGCTTTGGAACTGGCTGGCAAGCGCGCTGCGGGTCCCGGCGTGCAGGCGGAGCAGGATCAGCTCCAGCGGCTCGCAGGGCCATGTGGGGCTTACCGCAAACAGCGCCCGCGAATGTGCTACGGCGGGACCGCTGCTCATCGCTTGCGCAAACGGATCGACCGGAGGGGGGCGGACTTGCGGCCGCTCCCCGGCCGACCACCAGCGCTCCGCCCACAGCACGGAGAGCCAGTGCATACGGGACAAAAGCTCCGGCCAGGCCGCGACCAGCTCACTGCGGCGATCTTCCTGGCGGCTCACCTGCCAGGCCGATTCCGCTAGCGACCACCACAGCGCATCTTCGGTATGAAAGTGAGCGTGGAGCTGATTTTTCCAGATGCTCCAGCCTCTTGCTCCGACGCCATCGGCGAGCATCGCTCCGACCAGCCAGAATCCGCTCTTGTCGGCGTGAACCAGATGTTCCAGCACGGGATCGAGCTTGCTCGGGGCGCGATCATTTACCAGGGCGGCCCACAGCCGCAGCGTCTCCCACCAGGCGGCGTTGTCTTTGTACTGCTCGCACAGCTTGATCCGGCCCTCCCCTTCGGTATTGGTGTCCAGGTAGTGGGCGCACAGGAACTCTTGGAAGCTCAGATGGGCGAAGTTCAAAGTGCCATCGGCACGATCGGTCAGGATTCCGGCGCCGCCGACCAGCCAGGCGAGGAAGCCGTGGCGCTGCGCGGTGGTCCAGCTGCCCGGCAGAAGACTGGCAAACTCATCCCAGCTGCGGACGATGGGCGCGCGCGTTCCCCCTTGCGTATAGCCGCTGGTCTGCGCCTTATAGGCGAGCGCGCTCACGGCGCGCAGCCGGGTCGCGCTGTCGTCGGGGCGGTACTGATCCGGACCGAGCTGCGCGCCCTCACGCTCACGATGCGCCGGACGGGCCGAGAGCAGGCTGTCGATGCAGGTCTGATACAGCCGATGGCGCTTGTCCGGCAGCGGCCGATCGCGGCTGATAAGGAGCATCATGGTCAAAAGCAGCGGCGTTCGCGCCAGCACCAAGGCATCAGGAGCGCCATGGAGGGCGCGCAGAAACGCGGCATCGGCGCTGCGCGAGGCGTCATCGCCAAGGCCATGCACCCGGCTGTGGAACTTGGCGGAGAACGTCGCGATTTCAGAGTCCGACAAGGGCTGCAGGTCCAGCGTCGCGAAGCCATCGCTGTGCGCCGGGCGGCTTTCCCCGTAGGGCCGACTGGAGACCACCGCCAACACCCGCGGGTACGTCTTGAGAAAGGCCACAAGCTTTTCCCGCAGCTCCGTACCGAGCGGCCCGAGCTCATCCCAGCCATCCACCAACAACACCGGACGCGGTCCGTTTTGCGCCGACAACAGCGGCCCGAGCTGATCCTGCCAGCCGCTGACGCCGGAATCCGCCACCCAGCATTGCAGGTAGTCATCCAGGGTGCGGGCGCTGCCTTGGGCGTGCGTGCGCTCCCACTGCGCGGCGAGGCGGCGCAGCTCGATCATGAGCGGCAAGGCGGTCGCATCGGCCAGGAGACGGCGGAACATCCAGCGCATCCAGGTGGTCTTGCCGCTGCCGGCAACCCCGCGCAGGACCAGCGGCCGTTGCGACGCCAGGAACTTGCCGACATCCAGCACGAAGCCGCGGTTGCGCTGGTCGGGATCGTAGCCCTCGCCGACCCGCAGCGGGAGATAGATGTCGTCGAGCTGGACCTCTATCGGGCGGCCGGCGCCGCCGGGTTGGATCGCGCCCAGCCCTGACAGCTCCCAGCGGTGGTAGCGGCTGCTCAAGCGGTCGCGCAGCGCGCTGACGAACTCCGGCAGCCGTCCGGCAAGCTTTGGCGCGGCGGCTTTCTTGCTGCGGCTGCCGGCGCGCGCGGCGGCAAAGCCAGATGGCAAGGACAGGGCCAGCTTGTCGCCTTTGGGTTTCGCCGCGTCCGCGGTGAACGTGCCGGGTTCCACCTCGCCATCGGCACGGGCCCGCGCCTCATAGACGCGCAGCGCCACCCGCAGCGATTTTTTGCCCGGTTCGATCCACAAAAGCTGCGCCGTCGTAGGCTCGTCCCGAGGCACTTTCCCACTCCCCAGACCCCAGCTTCCCGCCGATAGAACCTGGGTGTGTCCGGGCGCGCTGGTCCCCCCGAACGGCCAGGCGTTGCGGTCGCTCGCATGGTGGTGTCCATGCAAGACAAGCTGCACCTGGCAATCGCTGGAGACGCGCTTTAGAAGCTCCATCCCCTCGAAGCCGGCGAGATCCGACAGCAGGTGATCCAGGTCGTCGGGTTTGAGGTCGGTGAGCTTGGCGCGGATGTAGTCGCGCATCTCGGCAATCGCCTGCGGCACGGTTGCCACGGGGTTGTGATGCAGGGCCACGACCTTGAGCAGCTTGCGGGCGTCGTCATGCAGCCAGTGGTTCATGAGCGCCTGCGCCTGTTGTTTGCCCAGCGCGCCGCCTTGCCGCAGATGCGATTCCCGTTCGCACGTATTGAGCGCGGCGACCGACAGCTGATCATCGGGGAAGTGATACACGTAAGCCCCATGGCCGAGCGTCGTCACCCCGGCCAGCTGTTCGCGCGGCTTGCCGTAGAACTCGCGCAGGAAGCTGTCGAAGTGCTGGAGCTTGACGCGGGAGATCCGCTCGTCCCGCTCCGCATCGGAAAAGCCTTCGTCGTCCTGATCCAAGACGACCTTTTTTGTCGCCGTCCATGATACGTCGTGGTTGCCGGGAACAAACAGGCAGCACGACTCGGGGACTCCCAGTTCGCCTAGGAGGGTCTTGAAGAACGTGAGCGCGGTCTTGTACTCCGAAGGACGCGCCCCCTCGGCGATGTCGCCGGTGACGAGGCAGTAGCGCAGGCCGCCGCTCCAGCCGAGCTCCTTTACCGCCGTCTTGATCGCGGCAGCGAACTGCCTGCCGAGCACCGTGGAGTCCATTCCGGAATACCGGCTATGGGGTCCAAAGTGCAAGTCAGAGAGCTGCAAGATGCCGATCGCCTGGACCATGGCTCGATCGTAACAAATCTTCGGCCCCAGTCGCAGGAATGTCGCCTCTTCGTCATGGCCGCGCCGCGCGCCGCAGCGCTTGCCGCGGCTTTATTTCCAGCCCCGCACCCTCGACAAGAGCCGCCTTCGGAAATCCCCGCGCCCAGTCTCCGTCGTGAGGAAAGAGTCATCGAGATCTTAAGCCCTCCAAGGTAACCACCGAGAGAAAACGAACGTCAAACGATCCGCAGCGGTTCGAAGGGCTTGCAAACGAAGGACTTGGTCGCGGATCGATATTCGGCTCTCTCGGGGGAACAGCCTGCCTGCGGGAACTGCTTGTGATGGCTAAAGGTGGCTCGATGAGAAGCCTGAGACAGGCTGTCACCTCGTCTGCTCTCGTGAGGTACCCTTACCGCGCGCAGGGACCGCCGTGAGCAAGGCCGAGCCCAAGAGCCATACGCCGGCAGCTCGCGCAGCGGGTGCAGGCGACCGGCCGCTCAGGTGCCTGTTTCGCTCCGAGGGGTATCTCGACCAGGGAATGATTAATGGCGTGCTCTCGACGGATGGCGCTCGCCGCGGCGCGGCGCAGGTGTCCGAACTTCATCATGGCGCGATCCTTTGGCCGGGGCCTGGCGCAAGCGTCGTGAGCGACGGCTGCGACTTAGGCTGGCGCAGACCCAGAAAGAGCAGCGGCAGGCTCACGGCACCAAGAACACCGGCGCCCACGGCGCAGCCGATGACGGCGCCGTTATAGCGCTGGCCGCTTGTGTGTACGGCTTCGAGGTCGGCCAAGGTCGCGAGGTTGCCGCTTTGAATTTGGCGATTCACATCAGCGCCGAGGTAGCCGAACAGTCCCGCCAGGCCGCCGCTTATCCCAGCGAGCGCAAAAAGGACCATGCCGGCCTGGCGCTGCTTGGCGGTACTGCGCCGCATGCCTTCGTTTTTGGCGGCGACCGCCTGCGCTTGACGCAGCCGCTCGGCCGGCGGCGCCGCCCAGTCATCGCGCAGCGCCTGCTCCTCCGGCGCGGGGCCGGCGTGGAGCTTGAGGAACCAGTCCATCTGGCGCACCGCTTCATCGCGAAGCTCGGTCTGCGCGAGCAGCAGCGCCAGGTTGCGGTGCGCGGCTGGCCAACACGGCGCTGCCGCGACCGCTCGACGATAGCTGTGGAGCGCCTCACCCAGATGATCGCGGGACAGCTCGATATCGCCCCGGCGCGCCTCGCTGCTGGCCAAGGGGCTCGTGCTCTCGGGGTCTTTGAGGGCGGCGCAGGCGCGCAGGAAGTCCGCCTCGCTGACCGCGAACTGCGCATCCGTCTGGTAGCGGTAGGCCAGGGCATAGTAGCGAATCGCAGGGCTGACCTCGCCGCGGCGCAACAATCGCAGACCCTCCGCGGCGAAGCCCTCTGTCCGGCTCGCGACGGCGTTGAGGATTTGCGCGCGCGCGCTGCGCAGCAGCGGATGATCCGGCTCGCCATAACTCGACAGCCACTGCGCGTAACGCCCCAGCGCTCGCGCCGGCTGCGTCGCCGCCAGCTGCTCTGCCGCGATGAGCGCCGCGAGCGGTTCAGCGAGCTCCGGCCGCATCGCCGCGGCAGATAGACGCTGCGGCACGAGCCAATCGAGCGCTCGGCCGATGAGCTGGTCCTTGGCATAGCTGGCGAGCAGGAAGCGCCGCGCCTCCTCCTGCTCGGCCGGTCGCCCTTCGGATCGGGCAAGCGCCATGCGCGCTGTGGCGCGGGCGGCGGCGTGCTGTCCGCTCTGCTGCTGCGCGCGCGCCCACGACAAGTAGCTTTCCGCATCGCGCGCTGGATTGCGCTCCATCGCCTCGGAAAGCAGCCGCGCCGCACGCGCCGACCGGCCGGCGGAAAGCTGCTGTTGCGCGTCGCCGAGGAGCGCTGCGTCGCGGCGCGAATCGCTGGCGCGCAAGGCCCGCAGCTCGTCATCGCGGTAAAAGGGCGGGCAGCCGAGGAGCAGCGCTCCGACGACGCACAGAAGGGCAGTGGAAAGGCGCGTCATCGCCCATCTCCTTGTCCGGCCGATGGCGGCGATGGGATGCCGAGCTGCGCCAGCCGCTCGTTGGTCGCGGCGCTGGCGGCGTTCAGGCGCTGCTCGGCCGCGCTGACGCGAGCCTTGGCGACGTTTAGCTCCGCCGCCACTTGGCTGTCAAAGTCCTTTGTGGCGGCGGCGATGTCGGTCTTGACCTGCGCGAGCTTCTGGCCCGCGTCCTCGACATGCGCATCAGCTTCCGCCTTGGCGCGCCGCAGCTTTTCCCACAGCGGGTTCTGCGGCTTATCCGTCGGCTTGCTGCGGACGCCAGCCGGCGGCGGCTCCGGCGTGCTCTCCTCTTGCAGCGCGCGCTGCTTCTCCGCCGCATCTTTTTTCGCCTCATCGACGGCTTGCTGAAGCGGAGCAATCCTTTGTTCCTGCTCGGCCGCGAAGCTCTTCTTGGCCTCGACCCCCTTCTTCTCGACGACTTCGAGCTGCACCTGCGTCTCCTGCACCTCGATCCGAATCTCCGCCTGGGCCTGCACGCTCTGCACCAGCTCGCCGAGCAGCTGCTGCCGCTCTGCGGCGGATCGCGCCGCGGCGGCGGCCAGCGACTCGCCCCCGCAGCCGGCCGGCGCAAGGCCGCTGTCCCAGGCTCCCGACGCGATGTCCACGGCCCGCCGCGCATCGAGAAAGGAGATGTCTCCGGCGATACCGCTATTGGCCGCCGCGACCGCCGACTGCATCGCCTGATCGATGCAGCGTAGCTGCTGCAGCGAGTCCTGGGCGTTCATGCGCGGCGCAGCGGGCGTCTTTTCAAACAGCGGTCGCAGATAGCGGTGCGGATTTTCTTCGCGGGCCGACACCGCGCGGCGAAACTGCCGCAGGGCCTCTGCTTCGATCGCGATGTTGCGGCCCTGCTCAGCGCGCGCTCGCTGCGCGGCCTGCTGCTCTTGAAACTGCTGCCTGGCCTCCGCCGCAGTGGTGCGCTTTGCGGACAGCGCCTCGACGGCGTGACCGGGGGCGGCGATGACCGAGACCACCTTGGCCACACCAAGGACCGCGGCGGTGAGCAGGCGACCGCCGCCGCCACCGTTACTGCCACCGCTGCTGCTAGAGCTCGTGCCGCCGCCGCAGCTGTCGAAACACGAGCACATGCCGTCATCGCTGCAGTCGATCTTCTTGCCCGGGTGCTTGCTCCCCGATGGACAGAACGCCACGACGCAGACCGGCCGACCGGGTTCAGGGATATGGATCTGCGCGCCGGCCCGCTGCGGAATCAGGCAGCTGGCCAGGGCGATCATCCGCACGAGCTGCAGGATGCGTGGCGCCATCGTCGTTGCCTCCTATCGGCTCGCGCCGATCCAGCTCACGGCCCCCCAAGCAGCGACGGCGAATAGCGCCGACCACCAGACGATGTCGAACTTCATCGCCGGCCGCGAGGCGTGAAAAAAGTCAGGCGACCACCGCACGCCGGTTCCCAGAAGATGCGTGCTCCCTCCAGCGTAGGAGATCTGCGCCTTGTCCCCCGCGATCTGATAGTCGAGCGGTACATACTGCCACTGCAGAAAGACGCGCAGGTTGCGGTTGATGTAGAAGTTGAGGCCGGCCAGCGGATGCGCCATCGGTAGCAGCGAAGAGCTCTGCCCGGCGAGCCAGCTGACGCGCAGGCCCCCCCACACCCCGGCGTAGGGCTGTACGTAGCGCAGCGGTGCCGCAAGGACCAGCAGCAGGCCCAGATCCGTGGTCAGCGCAGTGAACTGCGGCGACGGCGTCGGCACGGTGAAGGCTTCGACGTCGAGTCCGACGGCGGCGAAGTCGCAGGGCCAATACGAGGTCTCGAAGCCGAACATCGGCCCGTAGCCGCTTGGCCGCTGCGCCGTGAAGTTATTTGCTCCTACCGACAGGGCGATGCTCTCCGCGCGACCCAGCGCAGCACCGCCGTACAACGCGAAGAAGAAACGATCTTGCGGCCGATAGTCCGGCTTGGCCGCCGCCATCGGCGCTGACGCGAGGAGGCACAGGCCAGTGAGCAGCGCCAGCGTATGCGGTCTCAGGGCCGATGGCGCGCTCATTTCGGAGCTCTCTGACAGCGCTCGTGCGGAGGCGTCGCCGGCTCGCCGCGACACTGGCGCAGCCGATACATCGAGCGCTCGAGCTGGCAGCCGAGCGCTTCGACCGCGGCGAGCTGCTGATCGACCAGCTTGTCGGCCTGTAGGATGCGGTTGCGGCTGGCGGTCCAGCGCGTCGCTTCATATCCGTACTCGACCAGGAAGTTGCCGAGCTTGGCGACCTCGCTGACGGGGCGGAACGCCTTGACGAGGAGGCGCCGCTTGCACTCGGACGACTCGGCGAGCAGCCCCCCGAGCAGCAGCGTATTGAGCAGAGCCTCATTGCTGGCCAGCTTGCCCGCAAGGTCGCTGATCTGGGCAACGCTTTGATGGGCGTGACTCCAGAACTCGGCCAGGGCGTTCCACAGCTCGAAGGAGGTCTTGCTGCCGCGCGTGACCCGCAGGAGATCGCGCTCGTTCTTGAGCTTGCGGATGAGCGACAGCTGCGCCTTCACGTCCTGCACAAACCACTCGCCGGCCTGATTGGTGGGCATGCTGCGCAGCTCCTTCACGGCGGCTTCGAGCTTCTTTTCAGTGTCATCAATGAGGCCGCTGAGGAAGCCGTCCACCAGCAGATTGAAGGCTGCGTTGACCGCGGCGCGCTGCGCCTCTTCGTTCTGCGCGGTCCATTCCTTGAGCTCGCGGGCGCTCGCACCGAGCAGCGCTTGTTGCCGTTTGATCACCGCGAGATCGCGTTCGGTCTGCTTTCGATCCGCGGTGCAGCCGAGCAGCGTGTCGAGCCGTGCCTGCGTCTGCGCAATCGCCTGGCGGAGCTGCTCGATGGTCTTTTGCGCATAAAGGACCATCTCATCGCGCTCGGCACCCGCCGGCTGTGCCTGCGCCTGGGCGAGCAGCCCCTCATCGGCGACAAGCGCGGCCTTCTGCTCAGCGAGCTTGGTCCGCGCCTCGGCGATGAGCGGCTCCAGGGGGGGATTGCCGTGGGCCGCCTTCGCCATGATCAGCGACACGCCCAACACCACGCCCAGCCCTATGATCGACGCGGCGGCCGCGCGCCATCTCACAAAACCAAACTGCACACAGAAATTTCCAGATTTGACCATCGCCATCCCCGCTCACCGGCAGACTCGTACACGGCAATGCACAGTGAACAAGCACTTGGCATGCCACCACCCGAATCGACTGTGGCGGCTTCTTTATGCGCGCCATTTCTGCCGGGCTTGCCTCCTCCGATCCCAAGCAGGCTCGCGAGCCGCGAGAATCCGACATTGCCTATACGCGCGAGCGCTGGGCAGAAGTGGAAGCAGGAGCCGCTGTATGGGGAGCGCACGAATTGCTGCCCTGGGTCGTGGCGGCGCAATCTATGCGGGCAGTCCGCGGTCTCGGGAAGCGTAAAGCTGCGCGAGAACGAGCCATAGGAGCGTTCGTAGACGAGGATCCGGGCAGCCAGAGCGGACCCCGTTGGCTTGCGGACGCAGCCAGGCCTGGACTCCAACGGCGGCGGGCGGCGGCGGGCGGCAGCGGGCGTTCAGTCGTCGATGTCCCCGCCGTCCTTCTCTGCACCGGCAGGCTTGAGATAGGCTTGCAGCTTGTACTGGATCTTGCCTTAGCAGGGTAGTGGACGGGATGGGCCTGTCATTCGCCGATCGTACCGCCGCCCACCTGGACCTGGTACAGGTGGCGACCGACCCGGTCTGGACGGGTCTGGCAAGAGTCGACCGCAGCCAAGCCACGGTCGTTCTGCGTCGCGACCTGCCCTTCTTGATGTGGGAGATCAATACATTCCCACTCCGCGCGGTCGTATGCACCAGCGCCAGCGTCATGCAAAAAGTCTCGACGATTCTCGGCGCAAAATCGGTGGCTGATGGAGTGCTGGCGTGCAGCCGGTGGCAGATCGGCATCGCCGACACTCCGCGGGGCCCCCTGGGAGTCGCGGGCCGGAACATCCCGCTGGCCTGCCCCACTGGCTTGGATAAGGACGCCTTTTCCGATGCCTACCTTCGCATCGGCTCAGCCTGCGATCGTCACATGTCCAACCGGTTTGGGGAATGCGTATCCGCGTCGCGAGCCCGAACGGACGCTACTGCGCCCCATCGTCCGCGAGAACCTAACCTCGTTCCTACTTAGCATGAATAGGAAGATTCACTGCTGTTCTTTCTGCACGGCGGCAGCCAGGCATCCCATTAGCAGACTGCGATTAAGCTCCGAGCCCCTTGACATGTTCCCGCATGCACAAGCAACGGAGCCGGCATAGAGTGCCTGGGAGCAGTAACTCGGCCTGCTGACCGCGCAGGCGATCGAGCCGGCGTAGAGTTTATCGGCACAGTAAGGCGGATTGCTACCTGCGCAGGCGATCGAGCCAGCGTAGAGCTTATCGGCGCAGTAAGGCGGATTGCTGCCTACGCAGGCGATCGAGCCGCTGTAGATCTTATCGGCGCAGTAAGGCGGATTGCTGCCTGCGCAAGCGATCGAGCCGCCGTAGATCTTATCGACGCAATAAGACGGATTGCTGCCTGCGCAGGCGATCGAGCCGCTGTAGATCTTGTCGGCGCAGTAAGGCGGATTGCTGCCTGCGCAGGCGATCGAGCCGCCGTAGATCTTATCGGCGCAGTAAGACGGATTGCTGCCTGCGCAGGCGATCGAGCCGCCGTAGACTTTATCCTCGCAACGGAAGGGGCCCTTCAGGGAGCAAGCGATGGTGAGTAGCCCCATGAATGCTGCCGCGCTCAGTGATAGCGCGCGGGCTGTGCGAATACTCGGTGTGGACATTCTTAATCTCCAGCCTGCTGGACACAATGCCTGTCGGTTGGATTCAGGACTCACTTGATGATCGGATCGTGTAGCCGGCTACGATATGATTATCATCCGCGACCGTCAACCATCTTGACTGAGCATCGGGCCAGGTGTCGGCGAGCGGCCGGATCGGGTCGCCGAACACGCGACCGCCCTCGCGATGACCTCAGCTCGGCCACGCTCGACTCAAAGGCACCGCTCACCGGAACTCGCGGCGCTTGCCCAGCGGCTTGGCAGAAGGAGCTTGAGGCGCGTGGAAGTGCGGCCGACAAAGACGAAAACGGCGCCGCCCAAGACGGGGTCCTGGCCAGACGCTGGCGGCACAGGTGGACCAGGCGGTCGAAGCCGTAGCGCATGTCGATGGGCTTATTTTGCCAATCCAAGCTCAAGGTGCGAGCTAGATTGAGACTATGCTGCGGATCAATCGCTCCTGCGTTTACTGCCTCAAGGACTTGCCACCGGCAACACTGCCGCGTGCAGATCTCACTGCCT
>CALFML010000443.1 GCA_937879845.1 uncultured Myxococcales bacterium | reverse complement strand
GAGTTCAGACGTGTGCTCTTCCGATCTGGATCCACGCCGTCGCTTCCGCCCCGTCTGCCGCCCGCCGTGGACGAGCCTCGCGCGGGCCTACGACGCCCCTGCGAGCCGACCGAGCCACTCGCCAAGCATCGCGCCGGTCCATCCGATGATCGCGTGGGGTCGCACCGACCGGGGGCGGGCGCGGCCAGCCAACGAAGACTGCTACCTCGTCGCGACGCTCGACCGAGCGGCCGATGTGGTCGCCGATGCGCCGGGGCTGCTGCTCGTGGTGGCCGACGGCGTGGGCGGCCGCCCGGGCGGCGGGATCGCGAGCGCGCTCGCGGTGGACGCCATGGCCTGCTACGTACAAACGGTGGTGCCGTGGGTGCTCACCGCGGGCGAGGCCGATCGCGAGCGGCTCGACGCGTGGCTGCACGACGCGCTGCGCCGCACCCAGGCGCGCCTGCGCCGGTTCGCGCTGCGCCGCGGGCTCGATCCGCGCCTCGCCACCACCTTCACCATGGCGTGCGTGACCTGGCCCGACGTCGTGATCGCACACATCGGCGACTCGCGCTGCTACCTCGCCCGTGACGGGGCCCTCGAGCGCCTGACCGTGGATCACACGCTCGCGCAGCGGCTGTACGAGGACGGCCAGCTCTCGCCCGAGCAGATCGAGCGCTCGCCGTACTCGCACATGCTGCTCAACGCGCTCGGGGGCAGCTCCGACGAGCTGTCGGTCGACATCCATCGCACGCAGCTGCGGGCCGGCGACGCGCTGCTCCTGTGCAGCGACGGCCTCAACCGCCACGTATCCGACGCGGAGCTCGCCGAGCACCTCGCAGGCGTGCGCCCGCTGGACTGGCTGATGTCGGGCCTGGCCTCGCTGATCGGGCGCATCGACCTGGTGCGCCGCCTGCCGGCGCCGGCCAACGTGGTGATCTCCAACGTGCCGGGGCTGCCGGTGCACCAGTATCTGGCCGGCGCGCGCATGCGGCACTTCTACCCGGTATCGATCCCGTACCACGGCGCCGCGGTGAACATCACGGTGCAAAGCTACGCCGGCCAGCTCGAATTCGGCATCACCGCCTGCCGCCGCGTGTTGCCGCAAGCGGCGTCGCAGCAGACCCCGTCCACGCAGAAGGTGCTGCTGCACTGGCTGCCGGTCGCACAGGCGCTGCCGTTAGGCTGGGTCAGACAGTCATACACGACCTGGACCTGCGCCTTGCTGTCCTTTTCGATCACGCCGCAGGTGTCGGGGCACATGACGATGCGGTCCTTATCGATATAAAACGAGCTAGGTGCGCACGCGGCGGCGTCCTTGACCTGGGTGAGCGCCGTGACGACGCCGGTGCCCATCGGCGTGTACTCCAGCCGCACCGAGCTGAGATCGATGGTCTGTCCGGGGGCCGGGGTCGGCAGCGGGAAGTCGCACGCCACCTTGGAACCGGAGATGACGCCGCTGGCGACGTTGGCGAAGATGGCGTCGAAGCTCGCGTACTGGCAGATCGGGAAGCGTAGGCCGCCGGTGAGGATGCTCAGCCGCTGGTAGACCAGGCTGGGGTTGACAGCGCCGCCACTGCCGCCGCCGGTGCAAAGCGAGGTCTGCAGCGGATCGGCCGGCGCCCAGGCTTTGGTGGCCGGGCTGTTCTCTTTGAAGCCGCCGATGGTGTAAAAGGCGTAGTTGCGGTTGGCGGCGGTGCCAAAATGAGCGGGCGACTTGGCCAGGAGCTGCGCATCGAACGCGGTCTCGGTGGTGGCTGAGTTGTCATCGGTGATCTCGATGAAGACCTTGAACGCATCGCTGCGCAGCCACTGCGACCAGCCAAGGGGGGCGAGGCCGAACTGGTCTTTTTCCGTGCCGTTATAGGAGTTTAGAAGGCGCGTAAAGGAGTCGGTGCTCTCGATCTCGATGCTGTACTGATAAAAGCGCGGGGGATTGATGCCAGGCTGGGCGGGTACGGGGCTGCAAGAGGGGTTGCTGGCGAGCGGCGCGCTCACGCAGACGGACTGGCGGGTGAGCGCGTCGCCGTGGCTGGAAACCAGGATGACGCGGTAATCCAGGCCGCTCCGGCTCATGGCGTCGGCGAAGTTGCGGTTGAGGTTGTTCTGAACCGCGACGATCTCTTCGGTCATGCTGCCGGAGTTATCGATGACGAAGATGATGTCGACCGGCCGCCGAGAAAGCGGCGCGTCGCTGCGAACGCCGGTGCAAGCAGCGGTGAGGTTTTCATGTACCGCCTCTGGCGCGTCGCCGGGCTCTTTGGGCGGCTCGCCTTCGCTGCCGCAAGAGGCACCGCTCACCACAGCCCAAGCAGCCAGCCATCGCAACCCCTTAGATACGCTCGCGTTTCTCATCTGGGAACCTCTCACTGTTTCGGGAAATGACAACAAAACGAAGAGGTTACCCTACTCTACGGCTCTGACGCATCGCCGCCGCGAGCGCCGAGCGGGGGAGCGGGTTTGATTTTAGTGCTAACTTTGATCTCTGATCTCGTTCCGCCTTCCTACATTTAGGTACAGCGCCTTTGGCCGGGGCAGCCGGCTGAGTGTCAGACGTACCGGCTCTGATGCCGCGCGCCAAGAGGACCCGAGCGCTGCTCAATGCGGAGAGGAAGTAGCCGTTTATGGAAAAGCCAACGCAGCAACCTGTTGCCGAGCCAGTCGCTCCCACTCCCCCCGCAGGGGTCGATGCCGCGGAGCAAAACAGCGGCGTCGACAAGCCAGCGAGCGAGCGCACGACGCCGAATCTGCATATTCCTGGCAAGAGAAATGAACGCGGCCCTGCGTCGCGCGGGGGCGCCGCGGAGCTGGGGCTGGCGACGACGCTCAACGGACCGGCGACGCCGCAGCCGAGTCCGACCCCCGACCCGGCAAGCGAGGTGGCCATCGCGGCCAACCTGGGAGCGATCCCCGGTCCGCTACAGCAATGGGATCGCTATCAGATCCAGAAGCTGCTCGGTCAAGGAGGGATGGGTACGGTCTTTCTCGCCCGCGATCGACGTCTGGGTCGAGCGGTGGCGCTCAAGTGGCTGCGCGTACCCAGCGCCGAAGCCGCCGAGCGTCTGCAGCAGGAGGCGCGGGCCCAGGCGCGGCTCGATCATAGCGGCATCTGCAAAGTGTTCGAGGTCGGCGAGTTTCTCGGTCAGCCGTACATCGCGATGGAGTACATAAACGGCCAACCGCTCAACCTTGCCGTGCGGCGTAAGAACCTGGAGCAGAAAGTGATGCTCATGCGGCAGATCGCCCTTGCGGTCCACGCCGCCCACATGCAGGGGATCCTGCACCGCGATATCAAGCCGGCCAACATAATGGTCTGCACGGCCGACGCGGAGGCGAGCGGAGAAGGAGGCTTGGGGCTGCGTCCGGTGCTCATGGACTTCGGGCTGGCGCGCGACGCGCTGGGGCCGCAGCGGCTGACGCAGACCGGAGTGATCATGGGGACGCCGCAGTACATGGCGCCGGAGCAGGCGCGCGGCCGGGCGCGTCACCTGGATCGCCGGGCCGATGTCTACAGCTTGGGCGCCGTGCTCTATGAACTGCTCTCCGGCAAGCCTCCCTTTGACGCAGAAAACGAAGTCGATCTCCTGCTGTCGGTGCTCAATCAAGATCCGCAGCCGCTGCGCCTTGTGGAGGCGAGCGTGCCGCCGGATCTGGAGGTCATCGTCCTCAAGTGCCTGCAGAAGGAGCCGGCGCAGCGCTATGAATCGGCGCTGGCGCTGGCCGATGATCTGGGACGCTATCTCCGCGGCGAACCGATCGTCGCGCGGCCGGCCTCCACGCTTTATCGGCTGCGGCGTCTGGCGCTGCGTCATCGCGCCGGGGTGGCGGTGGGGACGCTGGCGGTGGTGTCGCTCATCTGCTTTCTGGTTATGATGGCGCGGACGCGGCAGCAGCAGCGGGTGGCCGCGGAGCGCGGGCGGGAGCGGGAACAGCTGGCGGCGCAGCTCGGCAAGACCGTGACGGAGCTGAAGCTCTTCCTGCGGGTCGCCTACAGCCTGCCGCCGCATGATCTGCGCCGGGAACAAAAGTCGATAAAGACGCGGCTGGAACAGCTGGAGCACGAGCTCCCAAGCGCCGAGCCGAGCATCAAGGGGGCGCTGGAAGGCGCCATCGGCCAAGGCTATCTGGTGCTGGGCGACAACGCCTCCGCGGTACGCCATCTCGAGCTGGCGCTGCAGAACGGGTACGAAAAGCGCGGGGTGCACCTGGCGCTCGGACAGGCCCTGGGGCGTATCTTCGAACAGAAGAGAGACGCGGTGTGGCGCTCAACGCCCACGAGCCAGATCAAACCCCAGATCGCAGCGCTGCGGCAGGAGTATGTCGTACGGGCGCGGCAGGAGCTGATAAAGGGCAGCGATGGCGAGCTCGGCTCGGCGGAGTATGTGAACGCGCTGCTCCATTTCTATGAGTCCGACAGTCAAGAGGAGCTTGATAAGGCGCTGGTCGGAGCCCGCAAGGTGCAAGAGGAGACGCCTTGGCTCTTGGAACCGTTCGACCTGGAGGTCAAGATCCGGATTGAAAAGATGAGCGCCAAGATCGCGTTCGGGCAGATGGGCGGAGCGCAGGAGGTGGCGGAAGTGCAAGCGACGCTGTCGCGGGCGATCGACATCGCGCGCAGCTACCCGAACTTCTACTTGAGCAACAACCAGTTCTCCCTGGTCATGCTCAAGCTGGCCGTATTCTCCGGTGCGGGGCCCAAGGACGTGGAACAGATCTATGTTTCCGGCGTCGAGCGGGCAAAAGCGGCCATCGCGCTGCTGCCCGACAACGGGGAGGTGTACGATCAGCTGGCCCGGCTCTATTCATACTGGGCCTACCTGAATCATGAGCGCCACTTGAACAGCGGCGACGCGCTGGAGCAAGGACTTAGGACCATCGCCGCAGCCGACAAGCTGCCACCGGAGCGCGCCGAGCACTATTTCATCCGCGGCCGGCTCTTTGACGAACTCGCCACGGAAAAAACCGAGGCGGGCAACGGCGGCGGCGCAGAGCTTGAGCATGCGATCACGGATCTCAAAAAAGCGGCGAGTCTCGATCCGGGAAACGTCGATTATCTCAACACGCTGGCGGTCGAGCTCAGTGTCTTTGGCAAGCACCAGCGCGAACGCGGCGGCGATGCCATCGCGGCCTGGAAAGAGAGCATCGCCATCGCTGAGCGCGCGGTCGCATTACGGCCGCAGCAGGCGATCGTCCGCGGCAACCTCTCAGCGATCCGGGTGGAGCTGGCGGGCGAGTATATCGAGCGCGGCATCGATCCCACGGCAGAGATCAGCCGGGCGGAAACCGACCTTCAGGCGGCCTTGGCGATAAATCCCAAACTCCCGCTCACACTCGAGAACGAGCTTTACCTCAAAGAGACGGTGCTATACCAGAAGCATGAAGCGGGACAGGATATCGTGGCGCAGAGCCAAGAGCTCATCAAGCTCCGCAAAGAGATGAGCCAGCGCGTTCCGACCTGGGTATCAGGGTGGGAGGCGCTTGTGGGAATCAACATCATGTGTGGGGAATCGCTCCTGCGAAAAGGCCAGTCTCCCGAACCGGCCGTCGCGGCCGGGCTCGCTGATGTCCAAGAGGGTATGCGCGTGGCGCCGATGTCGATCGGGGTGCAGACGTCGCTTCGGGGGCGGCTTTTGTTACTGCATGCGCGCTGGCTGCTGCAAACGGGGCGGTCGCCGCTGCCGGACGTGGCGGCGTACGCGGCAATGCCGAAAGTATCGCCGGGTCCGCAGGCCGGAGGGAAGCTTGCCGGTAACGCGCTGACGCAAGCGAGCATGCTGCGCATCGCCGCGGACTGGCAGAGCAGCCACGGTCTGCCGGCGGCGGCGACGATTGCGCAAGGTCTGGCCGCGTTGGCTGATTCGGAGCGTCTTGCCGGCGGCGTGAGCACCCACCGGCAGGCAGAGCGCGGAGCGCTGCTCGCGGTGAACGCGCGAATCCAGAAGGAGCCAAGCGCCAAGAAACAAGCCGCGGAGGAAGCGGCGGCGCTGTTGCGGCCGGCGCTGCACGACAGGCCGCCGCTGACCTGGCTTTATCGCTCCTATCTGGAAGCCGCCGAGCAGTATCTGAAGACCGCGCAGTGAATCGGGGCCGCTGTCGCGCCTCTGCGCCGGATTATGGAGCCGGGCGCGATGCGAGGGGTGGCGCCGCGCTCTTTCCTAAAATGCTCGTCAAGACAGAGTCGAGGACGTGCGGCGCGGCCTCCGGCAGGTCGCAGCTGCGCCACGCGATGTAGCCATCGGGGCGGATCAGCGCGGCGCCGGTCTTTCCCAAGCCGAAGGCCGGCGCTAGGGCGTCCGGTCCGCACGGGGTGATATCGACCCCGATGCATCGGCAGACCAGCGCGATGCCGAGCCGCTCCGCGGTCTGCGCGGCCCACCGACCCCAGCGGGCATCGGCGGCCAAAAGCACCCAGGACTTCTGAAATAAGTCGAGCGTGGACAACCGCCGGCCGGCATGAAGCACCCAGGCGTGCGGGGCGCGGGTTCCCGGTTGACCGGCCCACTGCTCGGGTCGCAGGGCCGGCGGCAGCGCCGCGCTGGCGCCGATCACCGCGCTCGATCGGTAAAGCTGGCCAAGCTCCATTGCGTCGTCGTCAATTACATCGACCGCGATCGCGTCCGCTGGCTCCCCTGCCCTGTTATCCGCCGCTGGCTTATAGTCCGGCCGGGCGAATATCTGTTGGTGGCGGAGCCAGGCGATCGGGCGCCGCTCCGCGTCGTAGGTATCAAGAAGGCTCGGCATCGCCGTACCGGATAGGACCGCAGCCAGCTTCCATGCCAGGTTGTGGGCATCTTCGATTCCGGTGTTGGCGCCGTAACCGCCGCGGCTCGGCGGCAAGGTGTGGGCGGCATCGCCGGCCAGGAACACGCGGCCGGATGAAAAACGCTCGGCGATGAGCGCACAAAGCTCCCAGCAGCCGGTGGCGATCAGCTCAAGCGGGAGGTCGGAGCGGCCAATCGCCTTATAGATCATCGCCCGCAGCGTCTCCGGCTCGGGCTCCTCCCCGGCGGAGAACATCAGCGCCCAGCGGCCATCGCCGTAGGTGGTCAGAAACCCCTCGAAGTCCGGCTGGGAGATCGCAAACTGGCTGATTCCTGATCGTAGATATTCCTCCAAGGGGGCGCGAAATAGGACGCTGCGCATGGTCCGCAGGTGGCCGCGGCCGCTGCGGCCGATGTGAAGGGCGGTGCGAACCGGGCTTTGATTGCCGTCGGCCGCGACGAGATACGCGGCGCGCAGGGGCGACAGGCTGCCGTCGCGCTGGCGCAGCATCGCGGTCACGCCGTCCGCGTCTTGGGTGAAGCTGACAAGCTCCGTGGAAAACCGGAGGTCGGCGCCAAGCTCTTTCGCCTTATCGCGCAGGATGGGCTCAAGCCGGTCTTGGGCCAGCGCCGCGCCCGTATGCGGTGAGCACTCCCGCCGGCTCGTCTGGGGCACAGGCGGCGTCCACGGCGTCTCTTCGAACCATTTTCCGGCCAGGCTCTCCACTCGCGTGCGACGGAGCTGAAAGTCTGGCGGCACCTGCGGGATGCGGCCGCCGAGACCGACGGCGGCAAGGAGCTCGAGGGTTCTTTGGGTGTAGCCGATGGCGCGCGGGTGCGGCGAGCTTTGGGTGTGCCGCTCGCAAAGGACGGTCGGGACGCCGTGCCAGGCCAGAAACAGCGCGGTTGATAGGCCGACCAGACTGCCGCCGACTACGAGCACTGGAGTTTTATCTCCACCTACATCTACTTGCATGGCTGCGATCTCCGATACGATGTATATATCGATACAGTGTATCGATCACAGCGGCTGTTGTCAACGCCCCCCCGATGCGACAAAACAAAGTGATGAAATCACGACGGAGCTCACCCGCGAAGGGAAGCGCCCTGGTCTGGGAACGTCCGGAGCGTGCCTCGCGGCCGGTGCTGGAGCCGCTGAGCCGCGAGCGGATCGTGCGCGCCGCCATCGCCATCGCCGATGCGGAGGGTCTGGTCGCGGTGTCGCTGCGCAAGATTGCCGCGGCTCTGGCAGCGGGGCCGATGCGGCTTTATGGCTACGTGGCGACCAAAGAGGAGCTTTTGGAGCTGATGGTCGATGCGGTCTTCGGCGAGATGATCGCGGCGGAGCCCAAAGGGCGCGACTGGCGCGAGGCGCTGCGGTCGTTCGCCCACCGCACCCGCAAGGCCGCGCGCGACCATGCCTGGTTCATCGATCTGCTCGGGGGCCGGATGCACCTTGGGCCCAACGCCCTGGCCTACCTTGAGGCTTCGCTGGCGGCGCTCAGCGGCGCGCCGGGTTTCGCCGACATCGATGCGGTGATGGCCGCCGTGAGCGCCGTCAATGCCTATGTAATCGGCGCCATCCGCAGCGAACAGAGCGAGCTGCGCTCCGAAAAAGAGAGCGGCATGGACAAGTCACAGTGGCAGCTCGCTTCGGAGCCCTATATCTATCGGATGCTCGCGACCGGCCGCTTCCCGACGCTCGCCAAGGTGGTCAAGGAGGCGACGCACCCGCCGCTCGAGGTCGTGTTCGATCGCGGGCTTGAGTGTCTGCTCGATGGGATTGCGGCGCGACTTGCGGGCTGAAAATCAGGCGGACGGGATGCCCGCCTCCGGCATCCTATTTTTCCGCGGCTGAGTGATGCGACTTGTGCTTGCGATGATGCGAGCGCCGGCCCGGCTTCTCCGGCTTCTCACCCGGCTCCGCTGGGGCCAGACTCTGGTCCTTGGTGCCGCTCGGCGGCGGCTCCACGCTCGCGACGTCCGGCGACACGATGACCCCGGTCTTGTCGGAGGAGCCGGCGGGCCGCTGCTCCACCACCGGAGCGGACTGCCCCGCGCCCGCCTGCGGCGGATCGGCAATGACGAAGTCGATCCGGCGGTTGGTCGCACGCCCATCGGCGGTAGCGTTGTCGGCGACCGGCCGCTTGGAGCCAAAGCCCTGCGCTTCCAGGCGTCCCGGCTCGCTGCCGTGCCCGACCAGCCACTGAAGGACGCTATCGGCGCGGCGATTGGATAGATCAAGGTTGTGAGCGTCCTTGCCGCGATTGTCGGTGTGCCCTTCAATCCGCAGCTTCTTGATCTGCGGCACGACCTTGAGCACGTCCACCACCGCCTCCAGCACCGGGAAGCTCTTTTTCAAGATCGTGGCCTTGTTGTTGGCAAACTGGATGGGCTTCAAGATGACGATGATCCCGCCTTTGACGATCACAAGACCGGGACAGCCGTGCCGCTTCGCATCGGTGCTGGGCGCTCCGGGCTCATCGGGGCAGGCGTCGGTGCCGTCGGGGATCGTATCGCGGTCGCGATCCGGCAGCGGACAGCCGCGCTTTGCCGGATCGGGGTAGTCGCCGCTGGGAACGTCGGGGCACAGATCCTCGGGTTCGAAGATGCCGTCGTGATCGCGGTCGCTCGCCGGGCAGCCGGTGCGCGCCGGGTCGGGGTGCGCGCCTTTGGCGGTGTCGGGACACTGATCTTCGCCGTCGGCGATGCCGTCGCCGTCGCGATCGCGCTGCGGGCAGCCGAGCTTCTGCGGGCTTGGGTGGCTGCCCTGCGGCTCATCGGGACAGAAATCCTCGCGGTCTAGTACGCCGTCGTGATCGCGGTCGCCTTCCGGACAGCCGGGCTTCTCCGGATCCGGATGCGCGCCGGCCACCGTATCCAGGCACTGATCTTCGTTGTCGAATACGCCGTCGCCGTCGCGATCGCGCAGCGGACAGCCGAGCTTGTCGGAGTCTGGATGATCCCCTTTGGGCTCATCCGGACAGATGTCTTGCGCATCGGCAACGCCGTCGCGGTCGCGATCTTTGGGAGTCGGGGTGAGGACGGGGGAGTAGGCCACCCGCAAAAGGAATCGGCTGTCCGGCGTGCCCGGCTGCCGCAGCACGCCTACGCCGCCGCCCAGGCTCACCTGCACGAGCCGGGCGATGTTGTAATGGATGCCGAGCAGCGCCTCCAGGCTGGAATAGGAGAACTGAAACGCATTGCCGGACAGCGAGGTGGCAAAGATCAGCTCCGGTCCGATGGCGAAGCGCGCCTCCTTGTTGGCGTAGCCGATGCCGAAGCCGACCTGGAGCTCGCTGCCGGCGGTGCGGCCGGCGGGGTTTGTGAGGTTGCCGATCGTCGCCTCGGGGCGGATGAGGAAGCCGAGCGTCGCCGACCACAGGACGCGCGAGGCCAGACCGCCCAGGACGATCTTGGGCAGGCCGCGGAACTCCTGATCGCTCTCGGTCGCGGCAAAGCCGTCATCGAAGCGGCGCAGCGGCAGCCAGAGCAGGCCGCCGACGCTTACGGAGAACTTGCCGGCATACGGCTGGCCGTACAGCCGCACCAGGAACCCGAGCCGCGGATCGCCGGCGGCGATTCCTTCCAGCGGGGTCACCCCGCCGCTCGCCTCGCCGCGCTCCAGCAGGGTGATGGGCAGCGACAGAGTTATGAGCACGCGGTCGGCAAACGAGCCGGCAAGATCAAGGTGTCCGACAAGCTGGTGGGCGATGGCATTGGACGAGGCGTTGAACTGCCCGCTGGGATCGATGTAGCCAAAGACCAGCGGCTGTCGGCCGTAGTTGAGGGTGATGCCGCCGGCGAAGTAGCGGGTCTGGGAGTACCAAGGATGGTCTACCCAGAGCGACCACTCGCCGGCCGCGGTGGGCTCAAACCGGTTGACCTGGAAGCCGCTGTTCTGGGCGTGGGCCGGCGTTGCGACGACAAGAAGCAGCAGTGCGCCCGCCAGACAAGCCAGCCGTCGAATCTGTCTGCGCATACGAATCTCCAGTGCCTGGCTTGGGGATGGCGGAAGCGGCGGGCCTACCCAGCGCGATAGGCGGCGCGGCGGCGCATAAGGCCAAGCGCCAGCAGGGCGAAGAAGGTGAACGCGGCCGCGCCGGAAGAGCTGCGGCTGCCGGTGGTTGTGGTGGTGCAGCCATAGACTCCGCCGCCGACGATCGCCCGCTCGCCCTGACGGCACGTACCGGCGGAGCAGACCGCCCCGGCGACGCACTCATCGTCCGAGCTGCAGGTCGTCATGCAGCCTTGCTCGGCGCACAGGAACTCGCCGCAAGTCGGGTGGCCGGCGCGCGGCGTCCCCAGGATCGGCGCGCAGGTTCCGACGCTGCCGCTGACATCGCAGGCTTCGCACTGGCCATTGCACGCCCGATCACAGCAGACGCCGTCGGTGCAGAAGCCCGACTTGCAGTCCGCGGCGCTCAAGCAGGCATTGGAGCCGGCGCGCTTGAAGGTACCGGCCACGGTGTGCGGCGCCGTCACGTTATACAGGCTGAAGCCCGTGCCTTGGACGAGCAGCCGGCTGTCCTGGCCATCCAGGGTCAGCGTATCGAGCGTATACCCCGCCGCTGGGGCAATGCTGCAGCTGGCAGTCTGGCCCTGGGCAACCGGCGTGGTGCAGGTGATCGTCCCGTTGCCGCCCAAGACGTTGACCGTGATGTCGTACTTGGGAATCTGCACGAAGGCCGCCTGAATCGTCCGCGGCGCGGTGATCGAAGAGATCACGAAGCTGTTTCCAACAACGTTGGCGATGATGTCTTCGCCGTCGAGGCTGAGGCTGCCGAGGCGGTATCCCGCGGCGGGGATGATCTGGCAGACCGACCCTTGTCCGTACAGGATCGGGTTGGTGCAAGCGATGGTGCCGTTGCCGCCCGGGATGTTCACCGTGATGATGTTGATGGTCTGGACGAAGGTCCCCTGGAGCAGGTGCGGCGCCGTCACATTGTTTATCGTCAGCGTATTGGTCATGACCTGCGACAGCACGTCGTTCCCATCCAGGGTCAGGGTGCCGAGCAGATAGCCGGTGGCCGCCGCGATCGTGCAGGTGCCGGTGCCGCCTTGGCTGATCGGCGGCGGGCAGCTGATCGTGCCGTTGCCGCCCGGCACGCTCACCGTGATGAGGTAAGTCGATGGGGCGAAGGTGCCGACGACCGTGTGGTTGGCGGTCACGCTGGGAATCGCCAGGCTGTTGCCGCTGACCTGGCCAAGGACGTCGTTGCCGTCCTCGGTCAGCGCCTGGAGCCAGTATCCCACCGCGGGGATGATCTGGCAGACCGCGGTCTGGCCGTGCAAGATCGGCGAGGCGCAGGTGATCTGCCCGTTGCCGCCGGCCACCGACGCCGCGATTACATAGGGCGCCTGGACGAAGTTGGCCTGCACGACATGCGAGGCGGTGATGTTGGCGAGCGTGAGCGTATTGGCGACGACCCGCGACAAGACGTCGGTGCCGTCCAGGGTGAGGCCGGCCAGAGCGTAGCCGGAGGCGGGCGTGAGGGCGCAGCTGGCGGTTCCGCCATAGGTGACCGGGCTTGTGCACATCACCGTGCCATTGCCGCCCGGAACGGCGGCCGAAATGGTGAACGCCGCCGGCGCGAACGCCGCGACCACCGCATGCGTGGTCGTCACATTGGGAATCATGTAGGAGTTGCCGTTTACGCCGGCCAGGTCGTCATTGCCATCGAGCGTCAGCGCCGACAGGACAAAGCCCGTCGCCGGCGTGATGGTGCAGATCGAGCTGGTGCCGTTCACCACCGGGCTCTGGCAGACGATCGTGCCGTTGCCGGCGGGCGCGCTGGCCATGATGGCGAACACCGACTGCGAGAAGGTCGCCTGCACAAGATGCGGGGCCGTCACGTTGGCGATGGTGTAGGTATTGCCGGTGACCGACCCGATGACGTTATTTCCGTCGAGAGTCAGCGTCGCCAGGCCATAGCCGGTCGCCGGGGTGATGGTGCATACGGAGCTCATGCCGCTGGCCAGCGGTCCGGTGCACGACACGGTCCCGTTGCCCCCCGGCACCGCCGTGTTGATGTTGTACATGGCCGGAGCAAAGACCGCCTGCACGGTGTGGGGGGCGGTCACATTGCCAAGGGTGTAGACATTGCCGGTGACCGCGGCAAGGACGTCCATGCCGTCGCGGGTCAGGCCAGAAAGCACGTAGCCCGCGGCCGGGGTGATGGTGCACACCGCGCTTGCGCCGTACAGCACCGGGCTCTGGCAGCTCAGCGTTCCGCTGCCGGCGCCGACCGAGGCGGTGATGGTGTACTCCGCCTTGGCGAAGATGGCCTGCACCAGGTGCCCCGCGGTCACGTTGGTAATCGTATACATGTTGCCGATCACGCCGGCCGAGACATCGTTGCCGTCCAGATACAGATAGGACAGTGCATACCCGGTGTTGGGAGTGATGGTACAAACCGAGTTGGCCCCGCGCGTCAGCGGGTTCATGCAAGTGAGCGTTCCGTTGCCGCCAAGCACGTTGGTGGTGATCACGTACATCGCCGGCGCAAAAGCGGCCTGCACGGTGTGCGAGGCGGTCACGTTGGTGATCGTATAGAAGTTGCCATTCACCGCCGCCAGCACGTTGGTGGCGTCGAGGGTAAGAGCCGACAGCGCATATCCGGTGGCCGGCGTGATCGTACACACCGAGCTCGCACCCAAGGTGACCGGCGACTGGCAGGTGACGGTCCCGTTGCCGCCGGGCACCGTGGCCGAGATGTTGTACCGCGCCACGGCGCCGAAGCTGCCCTGCAGGGTGTGCGCCGCGTTGACGTTCATGAGGGTGTAGGTGCTGCCGTTTACCCCCGCCAAGACATCCGCGCCATCCAGGGTCAAGGTCGCCAGGCCGTAGCCCACCGCCGGCGTGATCGTGCACACCGAGCTGGAGCCGGCGACGACGGGGCTCTGGCAGACAATCGTGCCGTTGCCGCCCGTGACGTTGGCGGTGATAAGGTAGGTGGGAAGGACGACGGTGGTTACCAGCGGGCCGATGAGGGCGGAGATCCCGGTGCCCTGGACCGTATAGTTGCCGTTGCTGATGGAGCCGGTCGCATTGCTGTTGATGTTGACCGTGATCTGGAAGCTGGTCGTGCCGCTCGCATTGAGCGTGCCGAGCATGCAGGAGACGGTTCCCGTCCCGCCGACTGCCGGCGTGTTGCAGGTGGCTCCGGCGACCGATACAAACGTCGTTCCGGCGGGCAGCACTTCGTTTACGACGACGCCGTTGGCAGTCAAGGTGCTGCCGTTTGTGACCACATAGTTATAGGTGATATTGGTGCCGGCCCCGGCCATCGCGGGCGCGGTGGCGGCGACGGTCAAGCTCGGGATAAAGGAACCGAAACCATCGACGTAGACATGACCCCAGTGACCGCCCGCGCCGCAGCCCGACGCGATGACATCCAAGACCACCGTATCGCCGACCGCCAGGTTGGCGGCTCCGGGCACGACATCGAACAGCTGCCAGTCGGTGTACTGCACGCTGCCGCCGCCCGAGTTCTTGTAGGGGATTCCAGGCTGCCCGGAGAAGTTGAAGGAGGAGAACAGCAGCTGGTTCTTGGTCGTATTGCGCAGCTCAAGATAAAAGTAGGGCTGCTGGTTGGCGGCGTGGCCGGGGTTCTGCAGCACCGGCGCCAGCACGAAGCGGACATGGATGTTGCCGTCTTGCGGATCGACATCGGCCGCCGTGGTGGTCATGCTCTGCGTCAGCTCGTTGGAGTTATAGTTGCTGCCGAGCTCATTGACGACCGCGCTGTATCTCCCGAACCGGGGATACATCAAGGTGTCGCCGGTCTGCAGTCCTGCCGCCAGCACCGACTCCGCCGTATTGCCCATCACTACTTTGGTATTGTTGGTACCGCCCGTCCGGAGATCGAGATCGCCGATATCATTGGGCGGCAGCGTAGCGATGTTCCGGTTGGTATGAGTAGTAACAGTCCAACCTGTAAGATTTCCGGACTCAAAATCGCCATTTACAAAGTTGGCCTGCTCGCGGCCCTCAAGCCCCGATGGCGGACCCGCCGAGCAGCCGACCATGGCGCCCAGCCAAACTCCGAGAATCAATATTGAATTTCGCTGCATGTACGTACTCCTAAGAAACGACCGCGCTCCCATAGTCTAGGCACAAAGGATGTAGAGCTCTGCCAACAGCCCGCCCCACCAACAGCAAAAATTATACAAAACTCTGTACCGAACTTTGAAATTAATAATGCCCTCCTTTCGCATACTTAACAAACTCATGCCAGCCGGTGGAGCGCAGCCATCCAGTGGGGCGGATTCCGTGTGAGCCCAGTCACAGGAGCCCTACCAACGGTACTAGCACTCACGGCCGGGCGACGCTCGCGCGCGGCGGGAGCCAGGTCAGATAAACACCCACAAACTGGAGAGAATTAAGAATGTTGAAAATAAAGGCGGGACTCCTCTACGCTACATGACACGGATGATCAGCAAGGCCATCACCCTATTGCTCCTGCTGCTGACTGCGTCTGCCGCGGTTGCCGCTGAGAGCGCGTCTGATACCCACCACAGAGCCGGCATCAAGGCGTTTTCGGCAGAGGACTATCTCAAGGCCGCGGAGGAGCTTGACGCATCTCTCAAGCTCCACCCGGACGCCAAGACCGCGCTCTACTTAGGCAATGCCTATCTGAAGCTCGGACAGCTCGGCAAGGCCAAGGCGGCGCTGGAGCGGGCCTTGCAGATCGATCCGGACAAC
Source organism: uncultured Myxococcales bacterium (assembly GCA_937879845.1). Lineage (GTDB taxonomy): Bacteria > Myxococcota_A > Polyangia > Palsa-1104 > JAEUJZ01 > CALFML01. Next base: position 2,288 of record CALFML010000443.1, on the reverse strand, counting down.
CCGCGCCGCGACGGAATCGTCAAGCTCATTCAGGGGATTGAGTCGCGCAACGTGGGAGTGGTGCAGATAAGCTCGACACCGCCCGGCGCCACCATCTATGTGCAAGAAAACGAAGCCAAGCCGCGCGGCAAGGCGCCGATCGAGCTGTCGCTGTCACCGGGAACCCACCGGCTCATCGGCGAGCTGGAAGGCTTTGCGTCCACGACCGCTGAAGTGACGGTGCAGTTTGGCGAATCGACAAAGCTTGAGCTGGTGATGCGCGCCCGCGATTGTGAGCTGGCGCTGACGGCGACGCCGCCGGGAGGTCGGGCGGCGGTCGATAGCGCCGAAGCGGTGCTCCTGCCGGCCAAGGTCCGCGTCGTGCACGGCGAGCATAAAGTTACCTTCGCCGCCGCCGGCTTTCGAACCCAGGTGCTTCCGGTAACCTGCGATGGTACGGCCCCCCTTAAGCTCAACGCCGCGCTCGCCGCGCTGCCGCCGCCGCAGCCCGTGGTGCAGACCGGGATTGCGCTCGGAGCGAACGTGCCGGATGCCGCGCTTTTCATTGATGAAAAGCCGCTCGCGATCGGCAAGACGGCGGAGTTGCCGGCGGGACTGCACACTCTGCGCGCCAGCGCCGCCGGCTATCGCCCGCTCAGCCAGTCGTTGCAGATAAGCGATAGCGAGATCCTAAGAGGCGAGGTGCAGCTCCGGCGCCGGACCTGGCACGCCCTAGGGGCGGCGATCGCCCTGACGGCGCTGGCAATCACCGCCGAATCGGTGGCGCTGGTCGCCCACTCGCAGGCCGGGGGCGATGTGCCGGATAGCGCCGCCTACCACACCCACCAGAGCACGGAAGTCGCCATGCATGTCACCGCAGGCGTGCTGGCAGCCGGCGCGATTGTCGGCTACGTACTGGAGTTCACCTTGGGGCATTCCTCGGTTGCCCTGCGCGACCGGCAGCGCCCGGCACGCGTTGGCACAACCCTGCGGCTAGGCAGCACGCTGATGCTTGCCGGACAGTTCTGAGCTGGGCCGCAGCCCGGATGCCCGCCGCTCCCATTACCACCGCATAGGATGGAGTTCTCGTCGATGAGATTCAGGCTCGTGCCTCAGATCGCTGCTCTTATGCTTAGCTCGGCGGCAGTAGCCGTTGCGGCTCCGGCCGCCGGCGATGGGAAAAAGTCCGGGGCGCCCGACACCTCGGACCTGGTCGAGCAAGCGCGCAGCCTGCTGGATGAGCCCAAGTCCTCGCATCACCGCCGCCACCACAAGCGCTCCAGCGCCGGCGGCGATACGCCGGATGACGAGCAGCCGACCGGCAAACGCGAAAAAGCCGCCGCGCATTCCGCAGCCACACCCAATCCTGCAGCGGCAACGCCCGTCGCAGCAACGCCCGTCGCGGCAGCTCCTGCACCGGCAGCTCCTGCACCGGCAGCTCCTGCGCCGGCAGCTCCTGTCCCGGCAACGCCTGCACCGACCGCCCCCGTCCCGGCAGCACCTGTCCCGGCAACACCTGCACCGACAGCCCCCGTACCGGCGGCTCCCGTACCAGCAGTCCCTGGGCTTGCAGCCGGCGCTGATGGCGGGCCGGCCGGGGCCCTGGATGGCGGAGTCAGCGTCGACGCCGGAGTCGACGCCGGCGCACCGCCCGATCTGCTGCCGCCCGCCGTCGCCCCGGCAGCGGCCGCGTCTGAATCGACCGCACCGGAGTCCGCCGCAGCCAGTGGATCGACCGCGGAGTCTCCGCACCACGCAGCTGCAAAGCACCGGATCCGGGCATTCTCCTCCCCGGAAGAGCGCATCCGCAGCGGCCGCAACTACGCCATGCAAGGAGCGATGCAGTCGCCGCTGGCGCGCCTGGGCATCCCGGTCAAGGCGGTGCCGGCAGTTGCCACGGCGGCGACGGTCGGCGCGACCGCATTCTGGCCGTTTCTGCTTAAGACTCTGATCGGACTGTTCAAAGGAGTGATTGGCGGGTATGTGAAAAACTGGGGGAAGAAGAACAAGAAGATCGAAACCAATCAGCGCCAGTACGTGCTGCTCGGGCTCCACATCCGGCCGCGGGAGCTTTTTGCGCTGTTCATCGGCGCGGTCATCCTTCTGGGCGGATTCGGCGCCTGGGAAGTGGCGCGGGCTTTCGGGGAAAAATCCCACTCAATGGTTTTTCAGGAAAACGAAGGCGGGGAACGGGATCCGGAATACGAGGCGGCGGAACAGGAGTGGTCCAATGGAAATTATCTCGAGGCCATCCGCCAGATGCGGGAATACCTCAAACAGAATCCGTCCGAACAGTACGTCGCGCTTCG
>CALFML010000442.1 GCA_937879845.1 uncultured Myxococcales bacterium | reverse complement strand
ACCGCGACGCGCTGCCAGTGGTCATCAAGATTCCGGCCAAGGAGTATCCTTCCCTTGGCGAAATCACCCGCCTGAAACAAGAGTATGAGGTCGCGGCCTCCCTTGCCGTCCCCGGAGTCGTGTCCTGCTGCGCGCTGGAAAAACATGGGAATGGCTTTGCCCTGATCATGAAGGACCGCGGCGGCGCCTCGCTCGCGGAGATTGCCGGCGGAGCGCCGCTTGCGCCGGCCTTCTTCTTGGAAATCGCCGTGCGCCTTGCGGCGACGCTGGTGCTGGTGCACCAACAGGGCATCATCCACAAGAACATAAAGCCCGCGAACATCGTCGCGACGCGCGACGGGACGGTCGTCGAGCTCATCGACTTCGGCATCGCCTCGCTCCTATCGACCGAGGTTCAGCGCGAGCCCTCCTCATCGAGCTTGCGCGAAGCAACCCTAACCCACATCTCTCCCGAGCAGACCGGACGTATCAACCGCAACCTGGATCACCGCTCCGACTTGTATTCGCTCGGGATCACGTTCTATGAGCTGCTCACGGGCCGGCTCCCCTTTCAATCGGACGACCCGCTGGAGATGCTGCACTTTCACCTGGCGCGCACCCCGGAGGCGCCCTCGCGGGTAAACCCGGCTGTGCCGGAGGCGCTGTCGTGCATCGTCATGAAGCTGCTCGCCAAGACGCCGGAGGAACGGTACCGCACGGCGGACGGTCTCAAGGCCGATCTCCAGCGCTGCCGCGATGCGCTGGGGCGCGGGGAAGCGATGCGCTCCGCCGATATCGGGCGGCTCGATCGCCACGGCGTTTTTCAGATCCCGCAAAGGCTGTACGGCCGCGAAGACGAGGTCTCGACCCTTCTCGCCGTCTTCGATCGGGTCTGCGCCGGACCGCCGGAGATGCTCCTTGTCAGCGGCTATTCCGGCATCGGCAAGTCTTCCCTCGTGCACGAGGTGCACAAGCCCATCGTCGCCAAAAAAGGCAATTACGTCGCCGGCAAGTTCGACCAGTACAAGCGCAACGTCCCCTATGCCTCCTTCGTGCAGGCGTTCGATTCGCTCATAAAGCAGGTGCTGGCGGAGGACGCGCGCACCGTGGAGAGGCATCGGCAGCTGCTCAGCGCCGCGCTTGGGGCCAATGCCCGACTGCTCATCGATGTGATCCCGCAGCTTGAGCTTATCCTGGGCGAGGTGCCGGAGGTTCCCAAGCTGTACGGCGCCGACGCCCAGCGCCGCTTCAACGACACCTTCCGCAGCTTCATCCGCGTCTTTGCCGACCGCGAGCGCCCGCTGGTCATCTTCCTCGACGACCTGCAGTGGGCCGACCGCGGTACGCTGTCGCTCATCCACCTGTTTATGACCGATCCGGAGATGCGCTACCTGCTGCTGATCGGCGCCTACCGCGATAATGAAGTGAGCACGCACCACCCCATGTGCACCCTGCTGGAAGAGCTGCGCGGGGCCGGCGTCCGCATGAGCGAGGTCGTGCTGCGGCCGTTTTCTCCCGGCGATATCGCCGCGCTGGTGGCCGACACCCTGCCCGGCCCGGCCGCGGCGACCGAGCCGCTGGGCCGGCTGGTGATGAAAAAAACGCTCGGCAACCCGTTCTTTGTCGGGCAGCTCCTGCGCTCGCTCCATCAGGAGGGATTCATCTGGTTCGACTTTGCCGCGGCGGCATGGCGCTGGGATATCGCGGCGATCGAGAAGAAGGACTACACCGAAAACGTCGTCAACTTGATGGCGGAGCGGATCAAGAGCCTCGAGCCCGACACGCAGACGGCTTTGAAGATCGCCGCATGCATCGGCAATGCGTTCGATCTGAAGACGCTCGCCAAGGTGCACGGCAAGCCGCTGCAGGCCACCGCGACCCAGCTGTGGCGGGCGCTGGAGGAGTCCCTGATCGTTCCGATGAGCGAGGCGTACAAGATTCCCCGCCTCTATGATCTGGACGAGCTCGCGGATCCCGAGCTGCGCGCGCTGGCGGAGGGAAGCCGGTACAAGTTCCTCCACGATCGGGTGCAGCAGGCGGCTTATTCGCTCATCGAGCCAAGTGATCTCAAAAGTACCCACCTTCAGGTGGGACGGCTCTGGCAAAAGGGCGCAAGCCAGGCCGAGGTCGCCCACGATCTGTTCGAAATCGTCGGCCATCTCAACGCGGCGATCGATCTCATCACCGATCCGGCGGAGCTTTACCACCTGGTCGAGCTCAACACCCGCGCCGCCCGCCGAGCCAAAGACGCCTCGGCGTTCGGGACGGCGCTGCAGTTTATGAGCACGGTAATGGGCCGCCTGCCGGCCGATGCCTTCGCCGCGAACTACCGCGTCGCCCTGGACTGTTATCTGGAGGCGGCGGAGGCGGAGCTTCTAAACGGCCGCAACGGCGAGGCGATCGCGCTTATCACCGCGGCGGAACCGCACGTGGTCGATGTGCTCGACCGCTGCCGACTCGGCGAGCTCAAAGTGCTGGTCTATCGCATGATGGACAACTTCAGCGCCGCCTTCGAGACCGGGCAGAGCCTGCTCAAGGTCTTGGGTGTCGCCATCGAGCGCTTTCCCACCGAAGAGCGGCTGCATGAGGAACTCGCCGCGACCATCGACGCCATCGGCGGGCTGCGGATGGAGGATCTGGCGGAGCTGCCGCCGATGACCGATCCGCTGAAGATCGCCGCGTGCCGCATCCTGCAGGAGATGTGGTCGGTGGGCTTTTTCCTCGGCTCGCACAGCATGCACGTCGCGGCGATGAAGATAGTCCAGATATCGGCCCGGCACGGCAACATCGTCGCCTCCGTCTTCGGCTACATGATCTACGCCTTCGCCCAGTCGTTCTTCTTCGGCAACATCGAGCAAGGCTATCAGATGGGCCTTGTCTCCATGGGCCAGTACGACAAGCTCCAGTGCCGTGAGATCGGCGCGAAGGTGCTCGATATGTGGGGGGGTCTCATCCAGCACAACAAGGAGCCGCTGCGCGCTTGCCGCGAGACCCTGCGCCGCGGCTTCACGATCGGAATGGAGGTGGGCGATTACCAGTGGGCGGGTTATTGCGGCACCAACCACAGCCTCCAGTCGCTGCTCGGAGATACGTCGCTGCGCGAGGCCGCGGCCTCGGTCGAGCGCTTCATGCCGGCGCTGCGCGACTATCTCCAGAACACGACCTATCTCCACCTCATCGTGCGCGAGGCGGTCGCCAGCCTTGCGGAGGACAAGCCCGATCCGCTGTGCTTCACCGGTGCATTCTGTGACGAAAAACAGATCCTCGATTTTGGCCACAAACTAAATGATCTGAACGTCCTTTTCCACTTCTACCTCCCCAAGCTCGCGGTGGCGGTCCTTTTTGGCGCGACCGGGTCCTATCTCGTTTTGCAACAAGAGGCCAAGCTGAACATCCCCGGCGCGACGGGGATCTGGATCAATCGGCTCTTTTATTTTTTCCAGGGCCTTTCGTTTGTGGATCTGCACGACGGGGCCGCGCCCGGCCAGCAGGCCGAATATCTTGCGACCGTGCAGGACAATATCGAAATACTGGAGCGGCGGAGCAAGCTCGCGCCGCAAAACTTCGCGCACTTCGTCTCGCTCCTGCGGGCGGAGCAGAGCCGGATCGCCGGGCGCGGCGATGACGCGATGCAGCTTTACGATCGCGCCATCGCCGAAGCCAAGGACGGCCACTTCCTGTGGGTCCAGGGCCTGGCCAATGAGCGGGCCGCGCGCTTTTACAAGCGGCGCGGCGCACGGACGGTGGCGGTCGCCTACCACAAAGACGCGCGGCACGCCTATCTGCTGTGGGGGGCGCACGCCAAAGTACGACAGCTCGATCAAGCCTATCCGGAGCTTGCGGCCGAGTCGCACGGCGCGCGACCGCCCGAGCCGGCCGATGTGGACATGGTAGCCGTGACGCGGGCGTCGCAGGCGATCTCCGGAGAGCTGGTGCTTGGCCGCCTGCTCGCGACCCTCATGCGCATCGTGATCGAGAGCGCCGGGGCGCAGTCCGGACAGCTCCTATTTTCCCGCGAAGACGGCACGCTCGTCGTCGAAGCCGTCTCGCCGATGCCTCCGGGGCTGGCGCTGCCGGTCGGGGTCGAGGACTGCGAGCTCCTTCCCAAGCAGGTCATCCGCTACGCCGCAAAGGCGCGCAAGACCGTCCTTCTCGATGACGCCGCCGCCGCGGGGCAGTTCAGTGAAGACTCTTACATCCGGCGCGTGCGGCCAAGCTCCGTGCTGTGCCTGCCGATTCTGCGGCTCGGACGGCTCACCGGGCTTCTTTACCTGGAGAACAACCTCATAAAGGGCGCCTTCACCCTGGCCAAGGTCCGCATTCTGGAAGTGCTGGCGGCCCAGGCGGCGATTTCCATCGAAAACGCCCGGCTCTACGATGAGATGGAGCAGCGGGTCGCGGAGCGGACGCGCGAGCTTGTGGAAGCGCAGCGCAAGCTGGTCGATACCGCGCACCGGGCGGGCATGGCGGAGATCGCGACCAGCGTGCTTCACAACGTGGGCAACGCGCTGAGCAGCGTCAATGTCTCGGCCACCCTGATCTTCGAGGCGCTGCAGCGCTCCTCTTCCGACAAGCTGCTTCAGGTGGCGGATCTGCTAATCGCGAACAACGAGCGGCTGGCCGAGTTTATGAGCAGCGACCGCGGCCGGATCATTCCGGCTTATCTGAAAAAGCTCGGGCACGCCCAGCAGACCCAGCGCAGCGGCTTGCTCGCCGAGTTTGGCAGCCTCCAGACCAATGTCCGCGACATCCATGAGCTGCTCAAGCTGCAGCAGGCCCACGCGACCGCCGGGGCGGCGCTCGTGGAAAAAGTCAACCTGCAGTCGCTCATCGACAACGCCATCAAAGTCGGCCTCGCCGTCGCTGACTCCGTTCCCATCACGGTGCAGAGACACCTGGCCGAGCTCGCCCCCAGGTTCACTGAGCGCTACAAACTCCAGCAGATCCTCATAAACCTCATCACCAACGCCGTGCATGCAGTCCGCGAGAGCGCCGTATCCCCCAAGGTGATCACCGTGCATCTCCATGAACCCAGGGACGGCCTCATATGCATCGAGGTGACCGACAACGGCATGGGCATCGCGGCGGAGAACATGACGCGGATCTTCCAGCATGGGTTCACGACCCGCAAAGACGGTCATGGCTTCGGCCTGCACGCCAGCGCCAACGCCGCCCGCGAGCTGGGCGGGAGCCTCATCGCCCAAAGTGACGGCCCCGGACGGGGTGCGACCTTTCGCCTTGAGCTGCCGCTGCGGCGTTCCTAAACCGGCCCTGCGATCAGGGCTTGGCGGCCAGGAGCTCGACTTTTTCGATCGTCGGGGCCTTGGCAAATAGCTCGGCTGCGCTGGCGAGCAGGGCGCCTGCGACCTTGCCGTGCAGATGCGCGTCCCGACCGGAATCGTCGGCGAAGGTGTCGAAGATCCCATACTTGGTCGGGCTCAGCCGCACCGCATACCAGTGCAGGGTCTTGCTCTCTTTTTTCACGAGATGGACGGCGCCCACCAGGAACTTCTCCACATCTTTTTCTTTGCCGGGCTTTGCTTCCATGAGGGCGACGATACCGACCTTGGGGAGGGTTTTGGCCGCGGCCGCCTTGATATCGGACGCCAGGACATCGGCCTTGTCCAGCTGCGGCGGACTTGCCAGGAGCTCCCCGGACTTGGCCATGAGCGCCGCGGCGATCTTGCCGTTTAGATGCGCATCGCGGCCCGCATCATCGGTGAAGCTGTCGAAGATGCCATAGGTGTCATCGCTGAACTTCAGACCGAACCACTGAAGGGTCGCCGGCTCCGCTTGCGCCAGCGGCAGCGCGGATGCGACAAAGCCTTGCACGTCGGTCTTGTTGACCGGTTTGGCATCCATGCGCGCAAGGATGCCAAGATGCACGTTCTGTTTGCCGGAATGGCCGTCCGCGTGTTCAGCCCAGGCGGGCGAAGACGCGAGCAGCGGCAGGAGCAGAAAAAGACTTTTCTGAAAACTAATACGCATCACGGGTCACCTCTTTTCCGATTCGGCAGGTCCGATTCGTCAGGAACGATATTCAAGGTACTTGGGCCGGCCGGATCGCACCAGTTGGCAAAAATGACAAGTTTGATATCATTTTTGTCATGAACATCTGCGTCCTCGTCCTCGACGATGGGTTCGATCTGGGTCTGGCGGCGATCCTCGATACGCTGGGCACGGCGAGCGAGCTGGCGGCAGCCGCCGGCAAGCACGTGCCCTATTTCTCACTGCGCAAGATCGGCGTCCGGCGCAGCGTCCGCACCCATCAAGGACTGACTGTGCCCGTGGAGCTGCCCGGCGACAAGGCGCCCGACGTGGTCATCGTGCCGGCGCTTGGCGCCAAGACGCAAAAGACGCTGGACGCGGCGCTCGCCCGCCGCGATGTGGCGGATGCGGGCGCGCTGCTGCGCCGCTGGGCCGCGGCGGGAACGCAGGTGGCGTCGGCTTGCACCGGGACGTTCGTCGTCGCGGCGGCAGCGCTTTTGGACGGCGTCTGCGCCACCACCACCTGGTGGCTGGCGCCGCTTTTTCGCGAACGTTTTCCGCTTGTGGACCTAGACGACTCGCGCATGGTCGTGGAGTCCGCGCGCTTCATTACGGCCGGTGCCGCGCTGGCGCACATGGATCTTGCGCTGTGGCTGCTGCGCCGCAAGAGCCCGGCGCTGGCGGCGCAGACCGCGCGTTACCTGATCGTCGATCCGCGGCCGTCGCAGATTGCCTATGCGATTCCGGATCAGCTGGCGCACAGCGATCAGCTGGTCGAGCGCTTCGAGCGCTGGGCCCGCCGCCACCTGGCCGAGCGTTTCTCCCTGGATGACGCGGCCCGCGCGGTCGGCACCAGCCAGCGCACCCTCGCCCGGCGGCTGCACAGCGTGCTGGGCAAGACTCCTCTTTCCTACGTGCAAGATCTGCGGGTCGAGCGCGCCGTGCACCTTTTGCAGACCAGCGACGCCGGCATCGACCAGATCGCCGAGCAGGTCGGCTACGGCGACGGTGTCACGCTGCGCGCCTTGCTCCGGCGCAAGACCCGCAGCAGCCTGCGCGAGCTGCGCGACCGCGGCCAAGCGCTGTTTCCCGGCCGACGGACCAAGGACGCCCGCTAGCCGGCCCGCGGTCCGCGCTTGCCGCCGACCACCGATGCGCTCCGGGCGCAGCATCGGCACCGGCCCGGCGCCCGCGCGTTCTTATTGGCGCAGCGCCCACTCGATGGCGGTCTGCAAGGAATTTACGACCTTTACGTCTTGAAACGTCAGGTTCAGCGAGATCACGTGCCGCGCCGCCTGCGCGCTCACGCCGGAGAGGATGACCTGCGCGCCCAGGAGCCGGATCGCCTGAGCCGTGCGCATGAGCTCCGTGGCGACCACCACGTCGAGGCTCGGCAGACCCGTGACATCGAAGATGACCATGCGGGCGCGCTGCGCCACGATGCTGTTTAGCACCGTCTCGCGCAGGCGGCCGGCGCGGAGCTCATCGAACTCGCCGACCAGCGGCACCGCGAGCACGCCTTCCCGCAGCGGAATAAGCGGCGTGGAGAGCTTGGCCAGCTCCGCGACCTTCATCTCCAGCGCCATCTCGCGCGCCCGCCGATCTCCGTCCTCGCGCTCCGCCTGCCGCAGCTTGGTGACATCGCGGAGCAGGACGACCGCCTCGTTTTCCCCCAGGGGGGCGATGTTCACATGGTAGTGGGGACCGCTGCTTGCGCCGCCCGCCTCGACCAGCGACTGCCGCGGCGTGCCGCTGGCCAGCGAATCGCGCAAAAGGGTCAGGATGGCCGCCTGCTGGCTCGGCGTACACAGCCTGGCGAAGTGCGCCTCCGCTTCGCTCCCCACACTACTGCCGTTGCGGGAGTACTCCAGCACCCGTCCCGCGCGATGAAGGCGCACAAGGACATCCGGCACCGCATCGAGCAGCGCGCGGATCCGCGCCTCGCTTTGGGTGAGCGCCTGCGTCGCCCGCGCCAGCTGCTGCTCGCGATGCCACTTCTCCGATAGGGCAAAGGCAAGCTGCGCCACCTCGATGGCCTCAAAGGGCTTGCGCAGGACGAGCAGCCGATCGGTGCGGCCAAAGCGCGTGCGCAGCTCGCTCCAACCGTAATCGGAATAGGCGGTGCACAGCACGGCCTGCACCGCCGGATCGGCGGCAAAAATCCGCTCCAGGGTCTCAAAGCCGTCCCAGCCGGGCGGCATACGCACGTCGACAAAAATCACGCTGTAGGGAGCTCCCGCGGCAAACGCCCGCTGCACCTCGGCAAGTCCCGGCTCCCCTTGGTGGGCGAAGCAGAGCTCGAAGCATCGCCCGTCGGGCGCGTGGGCCTTGTGGGCGGCGCCGAACAGCGCGGACTCCATATCCGCCAGCTCATGGTTCTGCCCGTGGTTGCCGAGGATCTTGCGGAAGTCCTCATGAATGGCCGGGTTGTCATCGATGACAAGGATGCGGCGCGGCGGCTCCGGCGCCTCACCGGCCAGCACGGCGGTGCTCATCGCGCGGCCCCGGCGCCCGTCTCGCTGCCGGCGCGGCCGGCGCGCTCCCCGCTGCCGAGCGGCAGAGTCAGGGAGAAGGTCGCGCCGCGGCCCAGTCCGGCGCTCGCGGCGGTCAGCTGTCCGCCCATTTCGCGGGTCGCCAGCGCCGCGCCGTGCAGCCCGAATCCATGGCCGTCCTTGCGCGTGGTAAAGCCGTGCTGGAAGATGCGCGGCAGGTTTTCCGTGGCGATGCCGACGCCGCTGTCGATGACGTCGATGCGTACGGACTTGTCGGCGATGCGCTGCACGACGATCTGGATTTCGCGGCGCTCAGGTTCCAGACCTTTGACGGCGTGGCGGGCGTTGGTGAGCAGATTGACCAGGATCTGATGAAGCATATGCCGATCTACCAGAACCTCGGGCAGCGCTTCAAGCGGCGGCTCTTGGCGGCGGCGCACAGTGAGCGCCGGGACCTCCGTGGCGGGGATGCTGATCTGCACTGCCGACTCGATGACCGCGGCGAGATCCGTCCGCTCGATGAGCTGCGATGAGCCGGCGTAGGACTGCTGGATGCGGACGATCTCATGCACGTGGCGCAGGTTGTCTTGGACTTTGGTGAGCTCCGCCATCGCATCGCGGCGGTCTGTCTCCAGCTGCTTGGACAAGGTGTCAAGATAGCGCGGCAGCATCTTGCCCCGGTCATCCGCAGTCAAGAAGGCGGCGAGCCGGCTGCCCTGCTCTTGCAGCAGCGCGGCGGACTTGCTCAAGCCGAGCAAGTTTAGCTCCGCGAACCGGCGGTAGGCCAGATCCAGGGAGACGTTGACGCTGCTCAGGACATTGCCGACGTTGTGCAGCACATTGGTCGCGATCTCCGCCATGCCGGCGCGGCGGGCGGCATCGACCAGATCCCGCTGCGTCTCTTTGAGCTCGCGGGTGCGCGCGTCGACCCGCTGCTCCAGCTCATCGTACAAAATGGCGTTCTCCAGCGAGACCGCCGCCTGCGCCGCCAGGATCTCCACAAGCTGCAACCGCGTACCGGGGAACGCCGCGGTGGCCCGATCGTGGTCCAGGTAGATGACGCCGCGGATCACGCCGTGGCGGACGATCGGCGCGCAGAGTACCGAGCGCGGACGCAGCGCCTGCACATAGGGATCGCGGCGGAACGGCCCGGCGCCGGTCGCATCGTCAAGCAGGACGGCCTGCTTGGTATTGGCCACGGTGTGCACCATCGCCATGGGCAAGGCGTCGTCCTGCGGCTGGCAGACCTGCGACGGCACGCGGACGCATCCTTGGCCATCTGCCGCGGCGCGGGCTTCCAGGGTGAAGACGCCCTCACGCAGAAAAAACAAGAATCCGCGGCGGGCGCCGGCGTTTTCCACCACGATCTCCAGCAAGCGGCAGAGCAGCCGGTCGAGCACGAGCTCACCGGAGATCGCCTGCGCCGCCTTGACCAGAGTCAGCGCATCGAAGCTTTCCGCCAGCGTGGCGGTGGTCCGTGTGATCGTACCCGCCGCATCCTTGCCGCCGCCCGCGGCCCGGCCAAGCTCGGGATGGGCCCTCTCCAGCGCCGCCACCCGGCCCTGGGCGCCCCAGAGCAGGTAGGCGCGGCGGGCGGCGCGCAAGTACGCGGTGGACATGGTGGCAAGCCCTTGGCTGCGGCACAGGTCCGCGGCCAGCTCGCAGGCCAGCGCCTCGTTTTGCAGAAAGCCGTGCTCGCGGGAGGAGACGATCGCCCGCTCATATAGCTGCAGCGCTTCGGTAGTCCGTCCGGCCAGCCGCTCCAGGGCGGCGACTACGACCGCATGTTTGCCGGTGAAGTTTGGCGGGCAGTGCTCCGCCCACTCGCGCAGCTTTACTTCGTGGCCGCGGATGCGCTGCAGCAGCGCGGCGCGTTCCTCTTCACTGGCTTGCGCATAGCGCGCCGCATCGATGAGCGCGGAGAAGCAGTGGTAGTCGTGGATCTGCATGTGCGCCGGCGGCGACGACCAGAGCAGCGCCGTGGCGCGCTGTTGCGCATCCACGGCGGCGAAAAGGTCGCCGCCCAGAAATCGCGCCTGCATCTTATGAATCCAATACCAGAACACCATGCAGGCCATGCGCTCTGAGGTGAGCGTCGCCTCGTAGGCCTGCTCGTCGAAACCTTGGCTGGAGAAGGTGTTGCCGTGGTAGGTGTTGCCGCGCATCGTCTCGATGAGCCGCTGGCTGCCGACGATGATGTCGACAACGTCCTGAAACCGCGCCTGCGCGGCGAAAGCGCGGCGGCGCTCCGACTCGGCGAAGACGACATCCAGGTGCACGCCCTGGGTGAGCAGGATCGTCACGGCGTGATTGCAGCAGTAGCAGGCGACCGGCAGATCGCCGCTGTCGACCGCGGCGATGAAGGCGCTCTGCACGTACTTGAAGGCTTGCTCGATGTGCTCGGACCAGAACGACATCAGCTCCAGCGTGTAGAGCGCCTTGGCGCGGTAGGCGCGGAAGCCATGCCGCTCCACAAGATCCAGCGCCAGCTTGCCGAAGCGATAGCCGTCTTCGAAGCTGTGGAAGGTGCTGATGAGCGTCACGCCCCACCACGCATATCCCATGACGGCGCTGTCGGTGTTGCCGTGCACGAGGCTCAGATTGACCATCCGGCCCAGGTGCAGATCGCTCAGGTTGGCATCGGTGAACACCGCCGCGGCCCAGAACACCGACAGGATCCGCATCGCCGCCTGAATGCGCGGCTCGCTGGCAAACGGCAGATCGATCAAGCTATCGATTGAGCGGAGGCCGAGGTTGCGCCGGACCTCCTCATACTCTCTTTGCACCTCCTCCCGGCTCGGGTGCGCGGGCAGATCGACGCCGAACAGACGCAGGCCTTGCAAGCCGACCTCCGCCGCCCGCTGCATCTGCCCTTTGGTGATATACAGGTCGACGCGGACGCGATAAATCTCCGCCACCGTGAGCTCATCGCGGGTCCGGGTGAGCAGATCGAGCAGCAGCGCCTCCGCCCGATCGAGCTCTCCGGTCAGAAAGGCGCACTCCGCCAGACCGAAGTGAAGGGCGAACGAAAGCTCCGGCCGGACCGCGAAGCAGCCCGCCCCCAGCACCGCGATGCCGTCTGCGAACAGCCGCACCGCAGAGGCGAACGCCGCCGCGCCGCGGGCGCGCTGACCCGCCTCCAAGCAGAGCTGCGCCAGCTTTTGCTGCTCCTCGACCGCCGCCATCTGGGGGACGCCCTTTAGCAGGTGGGCGACAATCTCGAACAGCCGGTTCGGGAGGTCGACCGGCGCAGTCCGCTCTAAGAGGAGCCGGCCGATACGCAGATGCAAGGCGACCTGCTCTTCGTTGGAAAAAAGGGCGCAGGCCGCCTGCTGCACCCGGTCGTGCTGGAAGCGGTAGCCGTCCGCGCCCGCCAGGAGCAGTCCCTCCTGCACCGCCGCGCCGAGCTCCTTGCGCAGCTGCGCTTCACTGAGCTCCGCGATGCTCGACAGCGTGGCGAGCTCGAATCGATTGCCGAGCAGCGAGGCGATGGGAAGGACGCGCTGGCAGGTCGGGGGCAGCTTGCCGAGCTTGTTGAGCACGAGCCCGACGATCCCCTGGGGAATCGGATAGGCGCGGATCCGCTCCAGATCCCAAGCGTAGCTGCGGCCGCCGGGCACGCGGGTGATGAGCCCTTCGGCTTCCAGGGAGCGCAGGAGCTGATGCAGGAAGAACGGGTTCCCATCCGTCTTTTGCTGCAGCAGGCTGGCAAGTTCATTAAGCTGCGCCGCAGACTCGGGATGCAGCGCGTCGGCCAGCAGCTGCCCTACATGCTCGACGGCGAGCGGCGACAGCCGCAGCTCCTCCACCTGGGCGCCGGCACGCCGAAGCTCTTCGACCGCGATGAACAGCGGGTGTCCGGGGCTTGTCTCATTGTCCCTGTAGGCGCCGATGATGAGCAGCCGGGTCAGCTCCTTGGCGCACAGAAAGTCCTTGATCAAAGTGAGCGTGCCGCCATCGACCCACTGCAAGTCGTCGAGAAAAATGACCAGCGGTCGGTCGTCACCGCTGATCTGCCGCAGCAGCTGACGCAGCGCCCGGCTGAAGCGGCTCTGCGCCTCGGCCGGAGAGGAAATCGGAAGCGCCTTGGGCGGCGCAGCGAAGATCGAAAGCTCCGGCAGCAGATCGATGAGAAGCGCCGCATCATCGCCGAGCGCCGGGCCGATGCGCTCCCGCCACCGCGCGATCGAGGCGCTGTCCCCGGCGCACAGCTCGATCAGCAGGCCGCGCAGCGCCTGCATCAGCGTGGCGTAGGGAACGTCGCGCTGGTACTGATCGAACTTGCCTTCGAGAAACAAGCTGCGCGAATTGGCGAGCGTCTCGGTGAGCGCGTGCACGACCGAAGACTTGCCGATTCCCGAATACCCGGACACGAGCGCCAGCGCCGGCTGACCACCACGCGCCCGGTCGAAGCAGAGACCGAGCGCGGCGATCTCCGCATCGCGGCCGTAGAGCCGCGGCGGCAGCTCCAGACCCACCGCGGCATCTTTTTTTCCCAGCGGAAAATCGCTGGGCGGCTGACCTGTGCGCACAAGCGCCAGCACCTGCTCCAGATCCGCCAAAAGGCCGCAGGCGGACTGATAGCGCTCCTCCGGCGCTTTGGCCAAAAGGCGCATGACGATAGCCGAAAGCACCGGCGGGATTGCCGGCTCGATAAGGTGGGGCGGCGCGGGCTCCTTGGCGATGTGCATATAGACCAGCGCCTGCGCATCCTCCGCCGCAAACGGCCGCTGGCCGGCGAATAGCTCGAACAGCGTCACGCCCAGGGAATACAGATCCGTCCGCTGATCGAGGAGGCGGTTGGTGCGCCCGGTCTGTTCCGGGGAGATATACGGCAGGCTGCCCACAAGGTGATAGACGCGGCGCTCCGGCAGCTCGCGCGCCAGCTCCGTGGCGATGCCGAAGTCGATGATCGCCGGCTCAGCGCCGTCCGCCGAAAGGACGATGTTGTCCGGATTTATATCCTTGTGAACGATCCCAAGCTGGTGAATCTCTGCCAAGGCGCGGGTGAGCCGTACCGCGATCGTGAGCGCTTCTTCCAAGCGGAGGCGCCGCGTTTGCAGCTGCTGCGCCAGCGTAGTCTGTCCCAGATCGCGCAGCACCATGCAGGGAGCGCCGTCGAGGATTCCCACGCGCAGCACCCGCGGCTGCCCTCCGGCGGGCACGCGGCGGGTGTACTCGACCTCAAGATAGAACCGCGAAAGCGCCTGCGGCGTCGGGCTCTCATCGGTCAGCATCTTGACAATGACTGTGCCCTCCTGCGTCGGAGTGCTCGCCCGGCATACGCTCCCGCGGCCGCTTTGCGATAGTACCTTCTCAATGCGATACCCCTGCAGTGATGCAGAGTCAGAATCTGAACGCCCCAAGATTGCAGATATCGACATACTGTATCCTTCAAATCCTCAGAAAGAAGAGTGAGCTCGCATGCACAGCGGAGATGTCGTCCGCATCATCGTATGATGCGACCCCAGTCGCCGACAAGCTACCTTGCGCCAAGTCCCGGAAACCCTGTCCCGGCTCTGTCTGCGACCTGCATCACACAGGCGAGGTGCACGTGGCGGCCTGTGCGGCCAGAGCCGCTCGCGAGGTCCTGCGCTTTCCCGCGACAGGGTTTTGGCGGCCGGCGCCGGCTGAGAAAAAAGCGCACGTGGTCCGACCAAAGCGAGCACGCCGACTTGGCCGTACATGGGACGCCCCCGACCCCGCTGGCTGAGCGCCCGGAGGTGGGGACGCCCAGGTAAAAGTACCCGTCTCGGGCGACTTCCGCCGAAGCTGTCTAGGTGCTAGCCTTGCTCTAGAGCGAAGGAAACAAGCTCGTGACGGGCGTATGATCTCCGAAGGCACTCGCATTGGACCCTACCGGATCGTCGGCAAGCTCGGAGAGGGCGGCATGGGTGCGGTCTACGAGGCGGTCCACACGGCCATCGAGCGGCGCGTCGCCATCAAAATCCTGCACGCCGAGCACGCCGCCAACCGTCAGCTCGCCGCGCGCCTTTTCAACGAAGCCCGCGCGGTCAATATCGTCGGCCACCCGGGCCTTGTGCAGGTATCCGACTTTGGTCAGACCGACGGCTTTACCTACATGGTCATGGAGTGCCTGAGCGGCGAGTCGCTCGCGGCGCGCCTTGACCGGCTCCAGCGCCTCAGCGAGGACCAGGCGCTGCGCATCGTCCACCAGCTGGCGTCGGCGCTTTCGGCCACGCATGCGCACGGCATCGTTCATAGAGACTTAAAGCCCGGAAACGTCATGCTCGTGGCCGATCCCGCCGACCCGGCGGGGGAGCGCGTCAAGTTGCTCGACTTCGGCATCGCCAAACTCAGTCCGGCCAGCCAGCTGAGCACCGATGCGCGGACGAGCACCGGGCTGCTGATGGGCACGCCGCTTTACATGTCCCCGGAGCAGTGCCGCGGCGATGTCGAGATCGACGGCCGCACCGATGTCTACGCGCTGGGCATCATGATGTACGAGATGCTCGAAGGCCAGCCCCCCTTCGATGCCGTAAGCCCGCTGGCGCTGCTCAACATGCACGTCAGCCGTCCGCTGCCGCCGCTGACCTGCGGCGCCACCCAAGCCGCGGCAGCGCTCGTCGAGGCGATGCTGCGAAAGGATGCCGCCGCCCGGCCTACCATGGCGCAGATTGCCGCCGTGACGGCGGAGCCAGGCCGGCTGGAGTTGGCGGCGGTCGAACAGCTGCTGGCGGTGCCGGAATCGCCGCCTGACCCATCGGCGGCCGGCCTGCGAACCCATCTGACGCTCGGCATGGGAACCGGCCAGCTCGTGCGGCGGACCGGTCGGCTGCCGATGATGATCGGCGGATCGCTGCTGATGCTCCTTGGGCTCATCACAACCTGGCGGATCTGGAGAGCGCCGGAGCCGGCCCCGCAGCTAGCGGTGACGCCGGCGGCGACGACGACAACCGCCGCCCCGGCGCCCGAGCGGCCGCGTCCGAGCCGGATCCTGATCGAGACCTCGCCGCCGGGTGCCGCCGTCGTGAGCGCCGCGGATCTAACGGTTCTCGGGCAGACCGCGTGGACCTACGATCATCCGGCCGGCAGCGGCACGCTGGAGCTTATCGTGCGCCGCGCCGGCTATCGCGAGCTTACAGTCCTTGTCCCCCTTGATCACGACGTGCAAATCCATCGCGATCTGGAGCTCCTGCCAAGCCCTGGCCGCAGCCCCGGGAGCCTTCGTCCGCAGAGCCGAGTCCAACGACCCGCGACCGCCACCTCGACCGCGCAAAAAAAGACTGAGTCCCATGTGCCTATCAGCCGCAAAGATATTGTTGATTAGCTGGGCGCTCCCGCTATGTCTGGTTATCGGAGCAGCGCAAGCTGAGGCGCAGACTTGCCGTTCGGACGGACCCTGCAGCGCCTTGCTGGACAGCGGTCTTGAAGCCTTCAAGGTCCCAAACTATGAGCGTGCGCTCACAAGCTTCGAGGCCGCCTATGCGCTGCTCCCGGACCCGGTGCTGCTCCTCAACATCGGCCGCGCCCACTACCGATTGGGACATCCCGACAAGGCGGTCGAGTACTATCTGCGGTTCCAGGGAGCAGTCCCCAATCCCAATCCCGAGATCGCGGGGACCTTCGAGAAATACCTGTCTGAAGCGCGCAAGGCCCAAGCTCAGGCGAACGCGGCCCGCGACTCCAACCTCAAAAAGCCGGTTTACAAGAAGTGGTGGTTTTGGACCCTGATCGCGGCTGGCGTGGCGGCGACCGCAACGGCAGTGGGGCTCGAGGTGAAAGCGGCCACAAGCCCGCCGCAGATGCTCCTCGATAGGGAACACACCCTCTACATAACTTTTTAGGAAGACGGCCCGTGAAACGCCGGTGTCGCAGCAGCAAAAGCGGTGTCACATCCCAAAACCAGAACCCCGGCTGAGGTTCTAGCCGCGCGTCGGTTTCTGCGCTAGGGTAAGGCATGGATATTAAAAACAATTTGCCGATTCCCAAGCCCGCGGCCAGCATCGCGGAAGTTCTTGAGCGTATGCGCGCCATCAACGCCGTCTTGCCTCCGGCCGACGGCATCGCCTGTTTCAACTGGCTGTACTACAAGACGACCGAAGCGATGGCGCACGCGGTGGACGCCGGCCGCTTCGAAGATCGCCACTTCCTGACGCGCCTTGACGTGCTGTTCGCCAACCGCTATTTCGCCGCACTTTCGGCGTACGCGCAAAACCCACAGCACGCGCCGCGGGCCTGGCAAGCGCTGTTCGACGCGCGGGCGCAGGGGCAGGTTGCGCCGCTGCATTTCGCGCTGGCCGGGATGAACGCGCACATCAACTTCGACCTCAGCCAGTCCGTAGTCGCGACCTGCGCCGAGCTCGGACTGCAGCTTGCAATCGGCAGCCGGCAGCACCGCGACTATCTGGCGGTAAACGACGTCCTGGCAAGCCTGGAGCCGCAGCTTCGACCCTGGCTGGCTCCGCGGTGGGCATCCATCGGCGGGATGCCCGTAGAGCGCGCCGAGGATGTAGCCGCGCTATGGTCGATCCGGCGGGCGCGCGATGTCGCCTGGGACTGCGCCGAGGTGCTGTGGGCGCTCGCGCCGGATCCGCGGCTCCACGGGAACCTTGTCACGTGCCTGGATCGGTTGGTCGGCCTGACCGGCCGCGGCCTCCTTCTGCCGCCGCGGCTTTTGCCTACCGTCTAAAACAGAGCGGGCGCGCAGCAGCACGGTGTCATGACTTGGGCAAAAGGTGGCTCATCTGCCAGGCGTGAAGCGCCTTCTGGCGCTCGGCGACCAGCTGCTGCGGCGGCAGCCGGCCGATGCTCAGTCCGGCCACCGCGAGGGTGATCACGCTCATCCCGAGCAGCAATATCTCCGTTAGTCCCGGCGACAGCGTCACCAAGTTAGGCGCGATCACCATCGCTCCCCCCACAAAGGAATACGACGGCGCAAGAACCCCGAGCTGCTCCAGCAAGACCATGACGATGAGCAGGCCGCAGCTTGATGCCACGGCGAAGCGCCGCGGTCCGGCGTGCGCAGTGAGGGAGTTTAAGACTGTATGGGTCAAGATCGCGACCCCTGGGAGCACCAGCGGGCCAAAGATCCTTCCCATGCAGAAATAAAGCGCCAGGCTGGCCAGCTGGGCGACATACCGCCACTTGAGCATGACTCCGGGCCGGCTGACCCAGAAGCGCAGCGTCAAGCTCACCGCTCCGAACCCGAGGAGCAGGGCCATCAGCCGCCAGTCGCGGACCCCCATCGCGAGCAAAATGGGAATCAGGAAGAACAGCGCGCCGCCGGTCAGCATCAGGGAGCCCAGGCTGTGGCGCTCGTGCGTGGCCATGATC
>CALFML010000441.1 GCA_937879845.1 uncultured Myxococcales bacterium | reverse complement strand
GAGATACATTGGCGTGACTGGAGTTCAGACGTGTGCTCTTCCGATCTCGGCGCGCATAAGGCGGCGGAACTGCGGCTCATCTTTGTGACAGATGTGCTCATAAATCGCCTGCAGGAAAGGCGCCCACTGTTCAAGCGGCACCCACTCCAGAGCGATGAGCGTGCGCCGGATGAGATTCTGCGTCTGCACAGGACAGCGGGTGACGATTTCCTGAAAGCGGCTCCCGCCCAATACCTCGCGCAGGATGCCGATAGTATTGATGAGAGAGGCCCCTTTAATGCGAGTCGGCATTAGAACTCATTAGCACCTAGTCAGCCATGTTAGGGCCAGCGTTTGTAGTTGTAAAGACCCACAATATTTTTCCTCCCGTAGCTTGAGTAGTAGCTGCAGTTTTTGGCGGTAGGCGCGACCCTGCGCGACGGCGGTCGAGCGGCCACCGCACTTTGCCGAGCCGGGAGCCGGCAAGCCCGATGGCGGCGCGCTGGCACGCCCGCAAACTATCGATCAAAGCCCCCTGTCCAAAGCCCCCTGTCCAAAGCCCCGGTCGCCCTGCAAAGGGGTTACTCACAGGGGTTTTCATGTCGCACCTAGACCGCGCATTATTAGCCAAGTAAGTACCCGGACAGAAACCGGAAACCGCTGCCGGCCCTGCCGGCGCCGGTTGCCGGCGTGCGGAGGCGGGGGGCGAGTCTGCAGCCTGCCCGCAGTCCCTGGCGCTTTACTTCGGGCGGCACCCGCCCTAACATGCTTATTAAGGGGTTAGACAAAGCCGCGGCCAGCTGGTGCCGGTAGAAAGCGGCAGGCGTCCAAGAATTCTCATCCGGGCGGTAATTAGCCTGTTTCCTCTGGTGTGCATATTGGATATGATGGGAAAACAAGCGGTCATGCGCCTTGTTTGTGCAGCTGTGCGGTAGGGACTGGGGAGCTATTGATGTCATCGCAGATAGGCACGGTCGACAGAAGCTACCTTCTGCAAGAGCGTCTTGGCGAAGGAGCGATGGGGACTGTCTACCGGGCGACCCAGCTTGTGAATGGACAAGTCGTGGCGCTCAAGCTTGTCCCGCGGCAGTTTGCAACCGGCGATGAGTTGAGCGATGAGCTCGAAGTACAGTACCGTTTGGCCCTGGCGCGCGAGTTCCAGACCTTGGCCTCGTTGCACCATCCCAACGTCATCCGCGTCCTCAACTACGGCTTCGATCAGCAGTACGGCCCCTACTACATCATGGAGCTCTTGGAGGCGCCGCTCACGCCTCTGGAGGCCAGCATCAGCCGGCCGGAGGAAGGCCGCATCCGGCTGATCGCACAGCTGCTGCGGGCGCTGGCCTACATCCACCAGCGCGGCGTCATCCATCGCGATATCAAGCCGAGCAACGTCCTGGTCGTCACCGATGAGCTGAAGCTTGTGGACTTCGGCATCTCCGTCGAGCGGCTCGAGCACGCGGAGCTTGCTGGTACCGCTGAGTACATGGCGCCGGAGCTCTTGCGGGGGGGCCAGCCGAGCGTCACCTCGGATCTGTACGCCGTCGCGCTGCTCTTCCATCATATGCTCACCGGGTCCCTGCCCACCGATACGCCGAGCATGGGCCGGATGCTGGAGTCGCTCCTAGACGAGGATCCGAGCTTGCCGCCCGCCGCCTCGGATTCGATGCAGGACCGGCTGCTCGCGCTCCTTGACGACGACAGCGAAACTACTGATACCGCCCCCGCGCTGCCGCCGCCCCTGGAGCTGTCTCCCGATATCTCCCCGCCGATCCGCGCCATCCTCGGCAAGATGTTGGCACCGGACCCCAAGGACCGGTATGAGAACGCCAACGAAGTGCTGCGCGAGCTCGCGGCCGTGGTCTCCTTCGAGCTGCCGGTGGAAACGGTGGCGACTCGGGAAAGCTTTCTGCGCGCCACGGTGCTTATCGGCCGCGAAGCCGAGCTGGCCCTGCTCAAGCAGGCGATCGAAAGCGCCCAGCAGGGCGTCAGCTCCGCGTTCCTGATCGGCGGCGAGAGCGGGGTCGGCAAGTCGCGCCTGATTGCCGAGCTCCGCACCCTCGCCCTGGTCTACGGCGCCTGGGTCGCCGACGGTCAGAGCGTCAGCGAGGCGGGCTACTACTACCAGGAATGGCAGCCGATGCTGCGCGAGCTGTGCTTCCGCACCGAGATGACCGATGAGGAAGCGGCGGTGCTCAAGGGACCGGTCCCCGACCTCGGGCAGCTGCTCGGGCGGGCGATTCCCGACGCCCCGGTCGTCAAGCCGGAGGAGATTCAGGCGCGCATCGCCAACACCGTCATCGGCCTGCTGCGGCGCCTGACCAAGCCGCTTGTACTCATCATGGAAGACCTGCACTGGGCGCGAAGTGAGAGCCTGGCGCTGCTCAAGCAGCTCAGCCAGCACACCGCCCAGATGCCGCTCCTCATCGTCGGGACGTTCCGTTCGGATGAGAGCCCGCAGCTGCCCGCGGCTCTGCCCAGCATACGCCACCTGCCGCTGGCGCGGCTTTCCGCGCCGCAGATCGCCCAGCTCAGTGAGTCGATCCTGGGAACGGTGGGGCAGCGCTCGGAGCTGGTCTCCTATCTGGAGCGGCAGACCGAAGGCAACGCCTTCTTCCTGGTGGAGATCGTCCGCGCCCTGGCAGAAAATGCCGGAGAGCTCACCCGCATCGGCCAGGGCGAGCTGCCCGAAACCGTACTCACCACCGGGATCGAGCGGATCGTCGAGCGGCGTATCGATCACCTGCCCGTCACCTACCGGCCGTGGCTGGAGTTTGCGGCGACGCTCGGGCGAAAGCTCGATTTGCCGGTGATGGAGACGGCGTTCCCGAGCATGCCGCTGCGCTCGTTCTTGATCGAATGCGCCAACGCCGCCGTCCTCGAGAGTCAGGGCAACGACTGGCGCTTCGCCCACGACAAGCTGCGCGAGACCATCTTGCGGCGCATCGCTCCGGACAATCTGCGGCAGCTTCACAAAGAGGTGGCCGAAGCCATTGAGAAGGTCTACGCTGGCGAGCAGCGCAGCAGCATGAGCCCCCTGCTGGCCTCCCACTTTCACCAGGCCGGCCTGCTCGACAAGGCCATGCAGTACTACATCGAGGCCGGGGACAACGCCGCCAAGCTCTATCTATACGAAGAAGCGCGTAACCATTTCTCCGCCGCCCATACAATCATCCGTGATCTGCCGGAGTCCCCGGAGCTTAACCGCCTGCACGCCGAGCTGCTCCTCAAACAGGTTCACGCTGGGCTCATCAACGATCCCTCCCAGGTCCAGCTCCGCCGCCTCGGCGAGGCGCGTAAGCTGCTGGAGTCGATCGCCGACACGAGATCGGCCACTCCGCTTGATCGGTTGCGCATGGCCCGGGTGGATTACTACTGCGGGCGGGTCGCCCACTACAGCGGCCAGCCGCGCGAGTCGCTCCGCTACTATCAGCGAGTCCTACCGGTGGCGAAGGAGTTTGCCGACCAGGAACTGCTGGTCATGCCCTCCTATACGATCGGGGGAGCGCTCTTCTTACAGGGGTACTTCGGACGCGCGCAGGAGATGCTTGGGCAGGCCATCGAGCCCATGCTTCAGTACCAGGGTCCCAGCATCGAGACCCTGCGCTGTTTGCTCTACTACTCGACGGCACTTGCCGGAACGGGCCGTTGTCAGGAATCGATCCTCGGGTTGGCGCGGGCGCAAGAGTGGGCGGATCAGAGCGATCAGCCCTCCTATAGAGCCATCTGTCTGCTCATCATCGGCGCCGCGTATCTGCTCATGGGCGACTGGCCCAAGATGCTTCAGACTTCCGAGAGTATTCTCGAATACGGCCAACGGACTCGTGAAGCGCTGTACGTATTTGGGGCGCTTGACCTGATGGCTTGGTCACAGAGCTACCTCGGGCTGCATAAACAAGCGATAGAAGCCCGCAGCCGGGCAGCGGAGATGCGGCGAGCCATTGGCGTCGGGATCATCGGCGACTGGTTTGAGGCGGGAGAGGCGGAGATCCTGCTCAACGCCGGCCGGCCGGAGGACGCTTTACGGCAGGCCCAGAAAGTAGCTGCAAGCTCCGAGCGGGATGATCTGCCCTTCTCCCAGTCAATCGCTGAGCGGGCCTGGGGTTGTGCGTTGGCCCGACACGGCGAGAACATGGCAGAAGCGGAGCTCCACTTCGCAAAAGCGCTGGAGATCTGCGAGCGTACAGGGCAAAGAAGAAATGCCTCGCAGACCCATGTCTTTTGGGGCCGCGTCTGCCGTGAGCGCGGAGACGAAGCTGCGGCGCGAGAGCATTTTACCCAGGCGAAGCGCCTGATTGAGTCGGGCGGCTACGATTACGCAATGGATGAACTGCACGGACTGCTAAACGGCGTCTAGCAAGGCAATCGACGAGTTACAGGGGTGCGGATGGGGGAAAGGATGGGGGAAAGGATGGGGAGTCCGTCGCCTTGGTGCGTGGCGAGCGATCGGCGTTCAGTTTGGCCCACACTAGCATAGGAGTCATGGTCCTAAATGTTTAGTTAATTGTTCTTAATTAATGTTCATAGGACAGAATAATGACTACCTATGAGACGCGGGGGTCCAGGTCTTTATCCGCTCTAAGGCCAAGGCCAAGGCCAAGGCCAAGGCCAAGGCCAAAGCCGGGGCCAAGAGAGACCGAGCCTATCGCGGTCATCGGCATGGCTTGCCGCTTTCCCAGAGCTCCGAGCACCGCGACGTTTTGGCGGCTCTTGCGCGCAGGGGGGGACGCGGTCGCAAAGCTGCCGCGGGAGCGCTTTGACGCGGCGGAGTTTTATGACCGTGATGTCTTGGCGCCGGGCAAGACGAACTCCCTGTGGGGCGGATTCCTCGAACGAATCGACCTTTTCGATCCTCTTTTTTTCAATATCTCTCCGAAAGAGGCCGTCCAGATTGATCCCCAGCAGCGGCTCCTGCTCGAGCTGTCGTGGGAGGCTTTAGAGGACGCCGGCATCCCGCCTCACAGCCTGCGCGAGAGCCGAACCGGTGTCTACTTCGGCCTTATGTGGCTTGAGTACTTCACCCTGCTGCGCCTACGCGGGCTCTCCGCGCTCACGCAGCATACTCTGACCGGGACGTTTCATAGCTTCGCCGCCAACCGCGTCTCCTACGCGCTTGGGCTCCAAGGTCCAAGCCTCGCCGTGGACTCGGCGTCGTCGGCGTCGCTCGTCGCCGTCCACTTGGCCTGCGAGAGCCTGCGCCGCGGTGAGTCAAAGCTGGCGCTTGCCGGCGGCGCCAGCCTCATGCTGCTCCCGGACGCGCTGATTCTCATGGCCAAGACCGGCGCGCTGTCGCCCGATGGGCGCTGCCATGCGTTCGATGCCCGGGCTAACGGGTATGTGCGCGGGGAAGGCGGCGGCGTGGTCGTGCTCAAGCCCCTTTGGGCCGCCCGCGCCGACGGCGATCCGATCTACTGCGTAATCCGCGGCAGCGCCATCAACAACGACGGAGCGAGCGACGGGTTCAGCGCGCCCAACCCGCGCGCCCAGGAAGCGCTCCTGCGCGACGCCTATCAAGGGGCCGGAATCGCCCCTTGCGACGTTGACTATGTGGAGGCGCACGGCACCGGAACGGCGCTCGGCGATCCCACTGAAGCCGGGGCGCTGGCGCGCGTACTTTGCTGCGACCGGCCGGCCGAGCGGCCGCTGATCGTCGGCTCCGTCAAGACCAATATCGGCCACCTGGAAGCGGCGGCGGGCATCGCCGGCTTCATCAAGACCGCCCTCAGCCTGGCCCACCGCGCCATCCCCGCCAACCTTCACTTTCGCAGCCGCAACCCGCAGGTTCCCGAATCGCTGCGCGTGGTCCGCGAGCTGACCCCGTGGCCGGCTCCGGACCGCGGCCGGCTGGCCACCGCGGGCGTCAGCAGCTTCGGCCTGGGCGGGACCAATGCCCATGTGGTGCTGCAGGAGGAGTGGCCGCGCCGTGCTGCCTTCCCCATGCCGGCAGACCTCGGAGAGGCGGAGCGGCCTTCCGCCATGGCGCACCGGGCCGCGACCAAAGACTCCGGTCGGGGCTTCCCGGCGCCGGAATCAGCCGATCCGCCGCAGGTTTTGACGCTGTCGGCGCGCAGCCAAGGAGCGCTGAGCGCGCTGGCCCGTCAATATCTGGACGACTTCCCTTCCGACACCGCGGTCGCCTGGCGCGACATCGCCTACTCCGCCAGTGTGCGCCGCAGCCATCACCCGCACCGCCTCGCCGTGGTGGCAGAGAGCGTAAGAGAGTGCCGTACCGCCCTTCTGGCGGCAGCTCAAAGCGAGGCTGCGTCGGGGCTTTTTGTCGGCGGTGCGCCTTGTGCGGCGCCGCCAAAGGTCGTCTTCGTCTTTTCCGGCCAAGGCGGTCAGTGGCTGGGCATGGGCCGCCATCTGCTCGCGCAAGAACCGGTCTTCCGCGCGGCGATTCATGACTGCGATGCGGCCATCCGCCGCGAAACCGGCTGGTCGCTGGTGGATGAGCTCTGGGCCGACCTCCAGCACTCCAACCTCAGCCGCTTCGACGTCATGCAGCCGATGGTTTTTTCCGTCGCGACGGCCCTGGCGGCGCTCTTTGGCTCATGGGGCATCCGCCCCGCCGCGGTGCTCGGTCACAGCATGGGGGAGGTGGCGGCGGCTTACACCGCCGGGGCGCTCGAGCTCGCGGACGCGGTGCGGATTATCTGCGGCCGCAGTGCCTTGATGCAGCGGATGCACGGTCAGGGAGGCGTGGCCTTGATTGAGGCTTCGCTTCCCGCGACCCGAGAGCTGCTGACGGGTTATGGCGCCCGCCTCGCGGTCGCAGGAAGCAACGGCCCGGGCGCGACGGTGGTCTCGGGCGAGGTCGGCGCGCTCAATGAGCTGCTGGCGGAACTGCAGAAGCAAGGTACGCCCTTCCGCCGGGTTCGCGTAGACGTCGCCTCCCATAGCGCCCAGATGGACCCGCTGCGCGATGACCTGCTGCTGCGGCTGGCGGGAATCCGCGCCGGCGCTCCGCACACGGCGATGTACTCGACCGTGACCACGGAAGCGGTGACCGCCGGAATGCTCGATGCCGACTACTGGTGGCGCAACCTGCGAGAGCCGGTGCTCTTCTGGCCCACGATCGAACGGCTGCGCGCTAAGGGGTACGATACCTTCGTCGAGCTGAGCCCGCACCCGATCCTGGTTCCGGCTCTCCAAGAGGGGCTGTCCGGCGCCGGGCCGAGCGGCGTAGCCCTTGGCACGCTGCGGCGCGAGCAGCCGGAGCGGCGCTGCCTGCTGGAGTCGGTGGGCGAGCTGTATGTCCGCGGCCAAGAGGTGGCCTGGGACAGGCTGCACCCGGGCGGGAAGTACGTATCGCTGCCGACGTATCCCTTTGAGCGGGAGCGATACTGGATTACCGATGATCCCGCGCCGGCCGCGGCAGCGAGCGAGCCGCATCTTCCGGCCCCGCCGGCCCAGCGGTTCGGCGAGACTGATCGGCTCGCGCCGGGTGTGTTTGTCACCACGTGGCGCAAGCTGGATCCGATCGAGCGCCCAGCTCAACCCCAAGCGCCAGGCACCTGGTTAATATTTATGACGCATGAGACCCCCGGCCCCGCCGTCATCGCGGCGCTCCGCGGCCAGGGGCGGAGCTGTCTGCAAGTGGAGCCGGGGGAACGGTTCGCCGCGCTGGGACAAGACCGTTACCAGCTCAATCCGCGGCAGCCTGCTGACTACGTGACGCTGCTCCAGGCCGCCGAGCGGCAGGCGGGCGGTTGCGCGGGCATCCTCCACCTGTGGAGCCTCGATGGTCGGCCGGCAGACCAGACGACGGCGGAGAGCCTCGATGGCGAACAGGTTGGCGGCAGCCTGAGCGCATTTTATCTGGCGCAGGCCCTGCTTCGGCTCGGGTGGCGCGAGCCGCCGCCGCTCTGGTTCGTGCTCCGCGGGACACAAGCAGTGGTGACGGGGGATGCGGCGGCGGCGCTGTCGCAGTCTCCGCTCTGGGGTCTGAGCCAGGCGCTTGCCCTGGAATATCCGGAACTGCCGTGCGCCGCGGTGGATCTGGAAGCGGCGACCGACTCGGCAGAGCCCGCGGCGCTGCTCAATCTCATCCTGTCTTCGTGTCGGGAAAGCTTGTTCGCCCGGCGCGGTGGAACGTACTATGTGCCGCGCACTTCGCCCAGCGTCTCCGCGGACTGTTTGCCAGACGACGCCGCGCGTGTACGAGCAGACGGTACCTATCTCATTATCGGAGGTCTTGCGGACTCCGGCTTGGGCACCGCGCAGTGGCTGGCGGAGCTGGGCGCCGGGCGACTCATCCTGGTGGATGAGCGTGAACCCGGGGCGGCGCAAACGTCTGCCCTTCAGCGCTTGCATGCCGCGGGGCGGCCCGTGATTACAGATCAATCGGCCGCCGCCGATCCCGCGGCGCTAAGGGCGCTGCTCACCGAGCTGCGGCGGGTTGGGCCGCCGCTGCGCGGCGTCATCGTCGCGGCGGCAGAGCTAGCTGAAGGACCCGAAAGGCAGCTGGACGCGGAAGCCTTTCAGCGGGCCGTTGTCTCTCAGCTTCGCGCCGCCTGGAACCTGCACCACTTGACCAAGGAAGACCCGCTGGATTTCTGCGTGTACCATGGCTTGGCGGCGCCGGCACTGGGCGGCAGCCAGCTAGTGAGCCGCCTCGCCGCGGGAGCGTTCATGGAAACACTGGCGCAGCACCGGCGGCGCCTTGGTCTTCCGGCCCTGGCCATAAGCTGGGGAAGCTTCCCCGAATCTGGCTCTTCCGAACCAAAGGACCGCGGTCCGCTCCGCCCCGGACTTTCAGCGATCACGGCGCGCGACGGGCGGGAACTGTTCCTGCGGCTGCTCCGCGGCCCGCACGGCTGTGCTTCGGTGCTGCCGCAGGATATAGGTCCGCTGTTTGACGCGCAGCCGCGGCTTGCCGCCAGCGGACTGTGGGCCGAGCTCCTGCAAAAAAGGAGCGAGCCTGCGGTCGCCGGCGGCTCGCCCGCACCGCGGCTGCGCGACACGCTCCTGCACGCGCCGCCGGCCGAGCGCAGCGCCCGGCTGGAGACCTATCTGGCGCAGAAGCTGAGCCTGGTCCTGCGCCTTGACCCGGCGCGCATCGGTCGGTCGACCCCGTTCAAGCAGCTCGGCATGGACTCGATGATGAGCTTCGAGCTGCGCCGCCATCTGGAGGCCGGGACTGGCGTGAAGCTCGCCTCCGTCGCCCTATACACCTATCCGAACCTGGCCGCCCTGGCGGAATATCTATACGGCGCGCTGCAGCTTGCCGCGGAGCCGCCGCCTCCTCCCGCCGCCGCCGCCGCGGCCCCCGCTGCCGCAAGCGACCTCGACGATCTGTCCGATGACGAACTTATCTCTAGGCTGACCAAGAAACTCCTTCCTGAGCGGTAAAAATCCAGATGAGCGCAAATAACGTAAGAGAACTTCTCAAGCGCTCCCTGCTTCGCATCGAGGAGCTGGAGGCGCGCCTGCAGCAACAGTCGCAGGCCCCGGCGGAGCCAGTGGCAGTCATCGGCATGGGCTGCCGCCTGCCCGGGGGAGCCGTCGACCCGCAGGCATTCTGGTCGTGCCTGCGGCGCGGCGTCGATGCCATCGTCGAGGTTCCCGCTGCCCGCTGGCCGACGGGCTTTCCGCCGCCGCTCCAGCCGGCGGCGCGATGGGCCGGGCTCCTTCAGCAGGTCGACGGATTTGACGCCGAGTTCTTCCAGATCTCGCCGCGCGAAGCGATCAGCATGGACCCGCAGCAGCGCCTCCTTCTGGAAGTTGCTTGGGAGGCGCTGGAGGACGCCGGACAGATTCCGCAGCAGCTCGCTGGCAGCCAGACCGGCGTGTTCATCGGTCTTATGAACCTGGACTACAAGGAACGGTTCCTCATAGGCGACCCCGCGCTGCGTGACATGTACTGCTTTCTCGGCAACGGACTGAGCGCCGCGCCGGGTCGCCTGTCGTATACCTTCGACTTCAAGGGCCCATGCGCCGCCGTCGATACGGCGTGTTCATCTTCTCTGGTGGCGATCCACCTGGCCTGCGAAAGCCTGCGCCGCGGTGAGTGCGCTCTTGCGCTGGCCGGAGGCGTTCATCTCATCCTGTCGCCGCTCATGATGGAGATGATGGCCACGACCCAGGGCATGTCGCCCGATGGCCGCTGCAAGACCTTCGACGCCCGCGCCAACGGCATGGTGCGCGCCGAGGGCTGCGGCGTCGTCGTGCTCAAGCGCCTGGCGGACGCGCGGCGCGACGGCGATCCGATTGCGGCGCTGATCCGGGGCTCTGCCGTCAACCAGGACGGCCGTTCGGCCGGGTTCACGGTGCCCAATGTGCTGTCGCAGGAAGCCTTGCTGCGCCAGGCGCTCGCCAACGCCGGTGTGGAGCCCGGCCAGCTCGGACATCTGGAAGCGCACGGCACCGGCACCCCTGTAGGGGACCCGATCGAGGTGGAGGCAATCAAGCGGGTGCTCGGTGGAGCGCGCCCGGATGGCTCGGTGTGCGCCCTCTCATCGGTCAAGACGAACCTGGGCCATCTGGAAGCCGCAGCGGGAGCCGCAGGGCTCATCAAGACCGTGCTGATGCTGCAGCACCGGCAGATTCCCCGCCACCTCAACTTCCGGACGCTGAATCCGCGCATCTCGCTCACCGGCACGCCGCTTTTGATTCCGGTGGAGGAACGGCCGTGGCCGGAGGCAGGGCAGCCGCGCGCCGCCGGCGTCAGCTCGTTCGGGGTCAGCGGCATCAATGCGCACGCGGTGCTGGTCGAGGCGCCGGTGCGCCAGCCGACGGCGCCGGCGCCGCCCGATCAGCTGCTCGCTTTGACCGCGAAGACGGAATCGGCGCTGCGCGCGCTGGCGCACAAGTACGTGGATTTCCTGGCCCCGCTTGAGACCCTGGACCCACCGGCGCTTGCCGATATCAGCTACACGGCCAGCGTCAAGCGCACCCATCACGCCCACCGCCTGGCGGTTGTGGGCCGGAGCGTGCCGGAGTGGCGGGCGGCGCTCCGCATGTTCGGGCGCGGGGAAACGGCACCGGGGCTTTGGTACGGGCGCGGAGGGACAGAGCCGCCGCGCAAGCTCGTGTTCCTGTTTTCCGGACTGGGCTCGCAGTGGCAGGGAATGGCGCAGCAGCTATGGGCGGAGGAGCCGGTCTTCCGCAGCGCTCTTGCGTCCTGCGATGCCGCGATCCAGCGCGAGGCCGGCTTCTCGATCCTGCACGAGCTGACGGTGAGCCACGCATACTTGGAGCCGTCGCGGCCGGAGCTGCTGCAGCCCGTTGTTTTTTCCCTGCAGACCGCACTGGCGGCGCAGTGGCGAGCCTTTGGGGTTGTCCCGGACGCAGTGCTCGGGACCAGCATGGGCGAGGTTGCGGCGGCTCACTTCTGCGGCGCGCTGAGTCTGCCCGATGCCGCGCGGGTCATCTGCCAGCGGAGCCGGCTTATCAAGAAGGTCTGGGGCAAGGGGGCGGTGGCGGTGGTCGAGATGAGCGCCGCGCAGGCGCAGGCGCTCACCCTGGAGTACCCCGGCCGTCTTTCCATTGCCGCCAGAAACGGTCCCCGCTCGACGCTGCTCTCGGGCGAGCCGGAAGTTATCGCGGCCGTCCTCTCCCGGCTCGCCGGCGAGGGAATATTCTGCCGGCCGCTCCCCGGGGGCAACGCGGCTTCGCACAGTCCCCAGGTGGAGCTGTTGCAAGATGAGCTGTTGGCCGCGCTGGCGGGCCTCCGGTCGGACGCGCCACAGCTCAAGATGCTCTCGACTGTCACCTGTCAGGAGGTCGCGCCGGCGATGCTAGATGCCGGGTACTGGTTCCGCAACATGCGCGAGCCCGTGTCGCTCTGGCCGGCGATCGAGGCCCTGCATGCGCAGGACCACCGCATCTTCCTAGAGGTGAGCCCCAACCCGGTCCTCCTGCCGGCGCTGCAGGACGGACTCTCCCAGCTGGGCGGCGATACCTTGCCGCTGGCTACGCTGCGGCGCGGCCAGCCCGAGCGGCGATGCCTGCTAACGACCCTGGCCGAGCTGTATGTCCGCGGGCATGCGGTGTCCTTTTCTGCGCTGCATGGCGAAAATCGCGCCTGCGTCCCGCTGCCGACCTATCCCTTTGCGCGCCAGCGGTTTTGGGCCTCTGGTCCGGCGCCAGAGGCTCTGCGCTCGCTCGGCCGTGGCGGCGCACACGAGCTTCTGGGCGAACCCTTCTCTGTGTCCACCCAGCCCGCGGCTCGTTTCTGGGAGCGCAAGCTCAACCTGCGGCAGACCTCCTGGATCGGCGATCACCGGATTCGCGGGCAGGTGATCTTTCCCGGGGCGGGCTACGTTGAGATGGCCCTGAGCGCCGCCCGGCAGGCCTACGGTTCGCAGGCGCTGGTTCTGCGCGCGGTCCGCTTTGAGCGCATGCTGGAACTCGATGAGGAAGGTGAACACACCCTCCAGACGGTGCTATTCACTCAGGGGCCCGATGTCGGGAGCATCCAGATTGCCCGTCAGGACGGCAGCCGGTGGGTGCGTCATGCGGTTGGGAACGTGCAGCCGGCCGCGGCCGGCCAGGCGCCGCCGCCGCCCCCGCCGCACCCCGCCACGCTTCAGCAGCGCAGCCGCGAACACTACGACAAGGCTCAGCTCTACGGGGCGGTGGCGAAAAACGGCGGCGCTTATGGACCGCTGTTCCAGACCGTGGCGGAGCTGTGGATCGGCGATGACGAGTTGCTGGCGCGGCAGATCGGAAGAGCACACGTCTGAACTCCAGTCACGCCAATGTATCTCG
>CALFML010000440.1 GCA_937879845.1 uncultured Myxococcales bacterium | reverse complement strand
CGTCGGCGATGAGCGTACCGAAGACCGCACACATTTCGAAGAAGGCATGCCAGTCCTTCGACGATCGGGCCAGACGGCTCAGTTCCAGGCCAAGCACAAGGCCAACGTGGTTCAACGTCACTTCGGCAATCAGGCGCTGAAAGCCGCTCCGCCCCTCGGCGCTCCGGCCGCTCTTGCCCAGATCTTCGTCGATGACGTGAATCTGAGCGGACTCCCATCCCAGACTCTGGGCAAGGACCACCAGATTGTACTGACGCTGGGTGGATTCCTGATGCTCAAGCACCTGCATGAGGGAGGACTGACGGATGTAGACCACCGCCGGACGCGATAGGTGGACGGGCCGAATCTTGATATTCATCGGCGACCTCACTGCGTGGGCGGGCGGCCAGGGCCCTGTGCAGGAGGCTGGCGAGGACGCCGCGGAACTTGAGCTGGGTCGCTTCCGACAACGCTTGGTAGATAGCTCCCGGCGTCTGCGTGCTCATGATAAGCCGCGACAGTGCGCGATTGCGAGGAGGCGTCAAGTTTTGCCGCCGAGGCCGTTTTGAGAAGCAACGCATCGACCAGACGGCGAACCTGAACCAGAGCCTCGGGATGGAGCAACAGGACGCGCTCGTGGAGGCGCAGGGGCGGGGTCACCGGATGGCGGTCGGTCCAGTCCAGGGGAATCGCCCGCGCGCTCCCATCGGGAAATCGGACGATGACCCCCGGACGGCCCAGCGTTTGCTCGAGCCGCACCGTCGGCAAGGCGAGCCCGATCAGAGGGTGTATGGGGTGGGTGATGACCACAGATTCCCAAGGGGGTACCTGGGATGAGGCATTGTGCGATGAGGGTCCCCACGGCGTCTCCAGCCACATCTCCCCTCTTGATGCGCCCTCGCATCGTCCCTATCTCCCTCCGCTCCGCCAACCTCTATCTGCTGACATACCACCGACACCACCGCCTGTCAGAGGAAGCAACTTCGCGGTCGCCTGCGCGGTTCATCGCGATATCGCAGGTGTGGCCCTCGTCGGCCGCCCTGTGTCCCGCCCATCGCGTTCACGGCCCCTGTAAACGCGGCTTCACGAGCCGAGGAACCTACTCCCGTCGCTGAGCTTGTTCGCTGAACGGTTGGCACCGGCCGTGCATTACCCCCGCTCAGAACAAGACGAACTGGAAGGAGGCTCCCCATGTTGACCAAGAAGCTGCTCGCCGCTGTCGGACTCGCTTGTGCCCTGCTGCTCGGGGTTGCCGGCTCCGCGGAAGCTCGCGGCTGGGGTGGCGGGAGTCGCTTCCACCGGGGCCCCGTGTACGGCAGACCGGTCTACCGGGGACCTGTCTATGGCGGCTCCGTATACGTCGCGCTTCCCGCCTACGGAGGCGGCTGGCGCCGCGACGCGTGGCGACACGCCGAGTGGCGCCGTGAGCATCACCGATTTGGCCGCCGCTACTGAGTTCAGCGCCCCCGCAGTCCGCCTGTCTTCGAAAATCTCCAGCAAGACCGCCGCGTGGGTGCGGTAGCCCTGGGCTGTGAACTCTACGTGTCCCGGCGCATAGTCCGCAAATCCCTCTTGCGTCAAAAGCGGCGTGTCGCGTAAGTAGACGCGCTGCCCGTCCGGGGCGAAGTCTTCGGGGCCAAGAACTTTGAGGAGCCCGCGACGTAGGCAGCTTGCAAGTGCGTCGCGGTACTCGCCCTCGGTGAATGTGCCGCGAGGGTCGCCCTCGCTGACGCCTGCCGCATGGCGGATGATGGCCTCGGGCCCTACGTTCACACGATAGCCGGCTGAGCACATCAAGAAGTGCTCGCAGAGGGATAAGGCGTGGGCCGCCAGAGTCGCATGGCTCCGTGCGATGAGTTCGTCATTATTCACCCCTCAAACAGTGGCAGAGGGACGCGCGAAGCACAACAAGAGCGGTAGGCCGCCACCGGCCGGGCCCCACACCGCCCTTGGGGGTAGAACTCACAGCCCGGCAACTCAATCCGTGTACACAGCACCGCTGCTCTCAGTTATCCTTCGAGAAGCTGACTTTAATGAGCACACCTGCTCCAACCGATGACGCACTGGCCGGTGCGACCGAGTCAGGCCAGTGGCCGTGCGATCCTGAGCGCGCCAGGCTCGATGCGCCAGAGCGGAGGCGACTGGCGGAGCAAATCGTCGGCGCGACGCGCGATCCGCAGGAGGCATGGCTGCCGTGGTACTCCTCGCCATGGCGCTTCTCGAGCAGGGCGGGGACGGCCGCTGGACGACGGAACCCGATTGGCTACGTTCGTCAATCAAACTGCCGTCGCGTCACTATGAAACGTGGAACGACGTTCAGGTTGTGGCGCTCGGCGCTCTCGCGTTTCGCACCCTGGCCTCCCGTGGAGGGTTGGTACAGCCGACGCGCTCGTCGCCCGGTGCCCGCTTTCATTTCGAGAAGGGAATTGTCGGGCGCGCGTGGTCCGAACTCGCAACGCCCTTCGAGCCGATGCTTGAGCTACTGAGCCTGGGCGTCCGCCTCGTCTCGCTCTCGCACGAGGCGGTCACGCTACATCTCACGTAGACGCGCAGCGCATCGCTGACGATCGACGCTTCGCCAGACTCCTCAGGGCGGCAGATATCCCCTTGCGAGCTGACGACTTCGTGGTATAGACAGGTCACGTCTGGCGGACGTTACTTGCTCCATATCGGCCCGGGTCAGCGGCCATAATAGGAGCAGTCTGCCCATGACACGAGTCTTGCGTCCCGATGAAATCCTGCCCGGCTACGATCGTTGGGCAGCTTGTTACGACACCGTAGCCAACCCGCTCGTGACCATGACCGAGCACGTGCTCGACCAGGTGCCACTCGGCGCGGCTGGCCAGGACGTGGTGGAGCTCGGCTGCGGCACGGGCCGCAATACGGCGCGCGTGCTCGCGGAGGGCGCGTGCAGTTACACCGGCGTCGACGGCTCGCCTGGCATGCTCGCGCGCGCCCGCGCGCTCGGCGAGCCTCGCGTGCGATGGAAGGAGGCCGACCTGCACACGCGCTGGAATACCGAAGACCGGTTCGATCTCGCGTTCATCGTGCTCGTGCTCGAGCACATCGTCGACCTTGCGCCGCTCGTGAAGACGCTATCGACGATCGTGCGGCCGGGCGGACGCGTACGCATCGTCGATATCCATCCCGAGCTGGTCGAATCGGGTACGGGCGCGCACTTTCACGATGGCGACGATGAGCTGCGCTTCACCAGCGTCGCGCACACGGAGGCGGCGCTACGGGCCGCCTTCATGGGCTGGCGCGTGGCGTTCCGGAGCTGGATCTCCGACGATGCAATGATCGCTTTGGTGCCGCGGCTCGCAAAGCACCGCGGGCGCGCGGTGCTGCTCGATGTCACCGCGACTCGATAGACCTCGATGAGGAGACCTTGCCTCCTTCCCTCTGCTGTCCCATCAGGCGGCATAGGAAATGCTTCTCCGCGGCTTGGCTGCCGCCGCTTGCTCAGCTGAACAGAGGGTTTATGTAGGGGGTGGTCTCTCTCGGTACTTCGGGCTGGACCTGTGACAGCGGGTGTTGCGGAGGGAATCAGCCAGCACACGCCGAAGGACCACAGCGGCGACCCGGCAGCCAGTCGGCAAGCTACCTCTGGGGTCCAATCCAGGTCTCGACATAAAGCTTGTTTTCGTAGGTATAGGTGATGGTCAACTTTTCGACGCTTTTGTCGTAGACCATGGTCTTTTTCTGAATGCCCTCGACTGGAAACGACAAGGTTGCGTTCGGCAAAGTCTCGTACGTTCCCGACTTAAGCTCAGGAGCGGTCGAGTGACCGCAATCAGTTCCTGCGTCGCACGCGCCGAGTAACCCAGTCAGACCCAGGAGCACGACTCCGACTCTGTGCTTACTTCGGGGCATAGGTCTCTGCGCTCATATGAGGGGAGCTCGAGAATACGATGCTACCGGGCAGATCGTCGGATGGGTTGGTAAAAATGTAGAACGAGTCTTTTTGATACTTCGTCAGATCGGTCTGCGCGACCCCGTCGATGGTGAGGCTCTGCAGCTGAATCGCGACCTGCGGAACGGATATGCTGCAGGCGAGCGCGTACATGGCACTAGCGGCGACTAGGGCTATGCCGCACAGGGCGATGACCAAAGCACGTACCTTGAACATGAAGTCCTCCTGTGATCAAAGGGTTTCTGCGTTCTGTGGGCCTTATCCGTGATCAGATAAGAAAGATGAGAAAGAGTGACTGCAACTGAGATGCCATCAAGAGCTACGAGCCCTGCGTAACCCCGTGACACCGTGTCTGTTTCTGAGGCGGCTCTACCTCTGATTTCGCTTTCGACCGAAGTACGAGCTATGGAGTCTGGAGCTGGACGGAACCGTCCGGCTCCGGCCGCAAGCGGCCCGCTCAGCGCGTGCCCCACGGACGCTACCTGCCCAGTCGGCGAATTGGACGCGCCGACGGAAGTCAGGGCTCTTCGCGTTCCATCCGCATGCTCGTCTTTGCCGTCGATGCGCTCTTATAGCTCGCAGAGTCTCACAATCGCGCGGGACGTTTCGCGCGGCGGGTCGCAGCGAGCGCTCGGTCCTGCGCCCCACGCATTCCCAGAGCGGCCCTCGGCTCGCGGTCGAGGTGGCCGCGAGCCGCCGCTCGCCAGCGGTCAGTCCCGCTCCCGGCGTGCGCGGCGTCAGCACCTTGGGCGGCGCCTTTACTAATGACTCCGGCAGCGAATCGGGGTTGCAGGCCCCTTTGAGGAGTCGGCGCGCCGCAAGGAGCGCCGGCGGGTCGGCCGAAACTGTCCAGAGGACGGAATCGACCAGTAATCACTTTGATTGGTTGAGGAAAACGCTCACCGCGCTCTGCGCCGCA
This sequence comes from uncultured Myxococcales bacterium, assembly GCA_937879845.1. Taxonomy (GTDB): domain Bacteria; phylum Myxococcota_A; class Polyangia; order Palsa-1104; family JAEUJZ01; genus CALFML01. Next base: position 183 of record CALFML010000440.1, on the reverse strand, counting down.
TCGGCCACCGCGACGTCCGGGAGCAAGTCGCCGTCAAAGTCGGCGACGGCGATGGCAGTCGGTCGCCGCGCCGCCGGATAGCCGGCGCTGGGCTGTAGCTCCCGCAGACCGCCGGCGAGTCCGGTGTTGTGCAGGACGTACAGGCGCTGCTCGGCACCCGTGGCCGCCAGCACGTCCGGGTAG
>CALFML010000439.1 GCA_937879845.1 uncultured Myxococcales bacterium | reverse complement strand
GAGCGTGGAGCAGCAGCGGCTGCTCGGGCGCATAGCCGACATCGGTATGGCGTGGCGAAAAATAGAACCAGATCGCAAGGACGGTTCCACCCAGGGCGCCGCCCAGGGCCGCCAACAGCACGGCTGGGACCCAGTTCGACCAGCGTGGGAAGACAAAGGCAGTGTAGAGAGGCCGTGTCAGCATCTACTCTCCATATAGCGGCGCAGCCTATCAATTCTCGGCCGGCATGCCCATCCATTCCTTGCGGCCCAGGGGCGCCACGGGCTTGGCAAGAACACGTTACCCGGGCGACCGGCGCGCCGCGGCGGATGTTTGTGGCGTCTCGGCGCTTGCGGGTGCAGCCCCCAGTGCCAGCGAGAGAGCGACTGCACCAAAGAGAATTGATTGGAACTTCTCCATATTCCACCTCCTGTCAACCAGACATAGGGCATGTCCTGATCATCGCGGGGCGTACTGGCCCGCTCCTTATCGGACTAGCTTTTGATCTCATGCGCGCTCCGGTCTGTCCATAAGAATCGGCGGCCAGCTGAGCGCTGGCGTTTTGATGTCACGATGGCACAAAAGGACACGAAATTGGCACGTGGCGTCACTGCGTATCCGGCCTGACTGGGCCATGATGGCTGCCGCGACAACGCCAGCCAAGAAGCTGCGGCGCGCCGCGAATGCGCAGAGTCTTGTCGATTGCAAGCAGGCGCCAGGAATCGCAAGGAGTAGTCCATGAAGCTCTATGCCCATCCCGCATCGACCGTGAGCCGCGCCGTGCTCCAGTTCGTTACCGATCATGACCTGGATATCGAGGTGCGGATCGTTGACCTGTTCCGCGGCGAACAGCTTGAGGAGGTTTTTTTCCCGAAGAACCCGAACCGCCTGATTCCGGTTCTGGAGGATGGCGACTTCCTCCTGACAGAGAGCGCCGCCATCCTGCGCTTTCTCGCCGACAAGATCGACTCCAAGGCCTATCCCAAAGACCTGCGACAGCGCGCCCGCGTCAACGAGCGGATCGACTGGTTCAACAGCAACTTCTATCGGGACTGGGGCTATGGGCTGATCTATCCGCAGGTCTTTCCTACGCACAAACGGAACCAAGAAGTCAGTCAGCTGGACCATGTCGCGCGCGCCCATGTCCGCTCAGCGGCCTGGCTGCAGGTCCTCAACGACCACTTCCTTGGCGCTTGTGCGTCCTACCTCTGCGGCGACTCCCTGACCATCGCCGACTACTTTGGTATGGCGATCCTGAGCGCCGGGCAGCTCGTTCACTGTGACCTTGGCGACTACCCCAATATCGTGCGCTGGGTGAACAAGATGCGGGCGCTGCCGAGCTATGACAAGACCTACGCGGCCTTCAACGCGCTGAGTGATTCGTTCAAGGGGGAGCGCTTCGTGCGCATCGAGCCGCGCGCCGCAGCGGGCGCGGGATGAAGTCGCAAGGATTTTGCCCAGCAAGCCCAGGGCCCTAAGGAGAGTAACTTGAGCCTCACCTTGTATTATGCGCCGCTGACTACGCCCATGATCGTGTACTGGGCGCTCGCCGAGCTCGGGCTGCACTATGATGCGATCCGGGTCGATCTGGATGCGGAAGAGCAGAAGCAGCCCGGATTTCTGCAGCTCAACCCCAACGGCCAGGTGCCGGTCCTTATTCATGACGGCGTGGCGCTATTCGAATCGGTGGCGATCCTGATCCATCTGGGCGAGACGTTCGGCGTGGAAAAGGGGCTGTATCCGGGCCCCGGGCTCCGCCGGGCCGTCACCATCCGCTGGCTGGTCTGGTGCAGCGTCGCGCTCGGCGGGGCCAACTCGCGATTCCACCACAACACCTCGGAGCGGTTTCCTGCCGCGCAGCGCAGCGCCCCGGCGGCAGAGCGGGCGATGGCGGATGTCCATACGCTGCTGCGCATCTTGGACCAAGCGCTTTTCGGCAAGCGCTATCTGGTCGAAGAGCAGTTCTCGCTTGCCGACGTACATGTGTCCTCGTGGGTGAGCTACCTGCGGCGCAACGGCACGCCGCTGCATGCGTACGCCGCGCTGTCGGCCTGGCGGGAGCGCTGCGTCGGCCGCCCGGCGGCGCCGCCGCTCGTCAAGGGCTGAGCCGACGCAGGCGGGCGGTGTGCAGGGCAGCGCGGCTTTCGGCAGGAAGCCGCGCGTTGGTGATTCGGGGCGGGGAAAGGAGCAGAGAATGGCGACCAAAGAAGGTACTTCCGGAGAGAATCCGCACGATCCGCGGTTTGGCCAGTTCGGCCAGCTCGGCGCAAATGCCAGGCGGGCACTGGAGTCAGAGACTCTGCCGCCGCACGCCTACTGGTCTACGGCAATCTACCAGTCCGAGCTGGAGCGGCTCTTCTTCAACCAGTGGATCTGCGTCGGACGTGTCGATGAGGTGCCGAGCGTCGGCGATTTCTTCACCCGCGCCATCGGCACCGAATCGGTGATCGTGGTGCGCGACAGCGCGAGCTCGGTGCGGGCGCACCTCAACGTGTGCCGCCACCGCGCCTGTCCGCTGGTCGAAGGCAGGGGGACCGCGACGGCCTTCAAGTGCCCCTACCACGGCTGGCTCTACACGCTGAGCGGCGAGCTGCGCGGCGCGGCAGAGATGCAGCGCACGGTCGGCTTCGATAAGAAGGACTACTCCCTCCTGCAAGCGCAGGTCGAGCTCTGGCACGGCTTCATCTTCATTCACTTCGGTAAGGCGCCGCCGCCGCTTGCGGCCTGCGTCCCCGGCTTGCAAGAGTGGATCTCCGGGTTCGACCTGGAAAACCAGGTCACGATCCGGGAGTGGGAGTATCGGCTCGACTGCAACTGGAAGGTCTATGTAGAAAACTACGTCGAGGAATATCACGTCCCTTTCGTGCACCGGGAGACCCTGGAGCCGATCATGCCGCTGCCCGGCTGGCATACGTATCCTGAGATCGCGGAGCCCTGGGGGATGATCTGGGGCGACTATCCAAAGCTCAGCTGGAGCTCGACCGGCAAGCCGCTGCTGCCGCTCATCAAGGGGCTGACCGAGCGCAGCCAGTCCGGCATGCCCCTGTTCATCGTCTACCCGATGTTCCTGTGCATGCCGGCGGTGGACTGCACGGCCTATTATCTGGTCTTCCCGACGGGTCCGGAGACCTCGCAGGTGCTCTTGCGCCTCTGCGTTCCCCAGGATACCGCAGCGGCGCTCAAGTCCGATGCCGAGCTGCAAGCCGGCGCGGCCGAGTACTACCGCAACATCGAGACCTTCGTTGCGGAGGACAACGAAATCGCCAAGAAGCAGCAACGCGGGCTGCGCTCCCGCCGCGCGGTCCCCGGCCGCTACTCCAAGCGCGAGTTCCTGCTGTTCAAGTATCACGACTGGCTGCGTCAACACGTCTATTCGCACCTTGGGTCCGCGGAGCGGAGTGATGTGATAGGCGCAAAGGAGGTTTGAGCGATGAGCTGGCCACTTGATATCGCGCCCAGCATCCGCGGCAAGAACGCGCTCGTCACCGGTGGCTCCAGCGGCATCGGCAAGGCGACGGTCGAGGCTCTGTTGCGCCACGGCGCCAACGTCGCGCTGACCTATCACCACGGCGCCGACCGCGCGAAGGAAATCGCCACGCGCTGGCCGGAGCGCGTGTCGTGCCACTACCTGGATCTGCGGAGCGAGCGGTCGATCACGAGCTGCTTCGCCGAGTTCACTGACCGGTGGGGGCCGCTGGAGATCCTGGTCAACAACGCGGCGGCCGGCTCTACGAGCGTATCGGACTATGAGCCGGAAGCCAGCCGAGCCGACACCGCGCTCTTCGAGATCAACGCCATCGGCGCCTTCAAGGTCTGCCAGACCGGCATCGCGCTCATGAAAGAGCGCGGAACCGGAGCGCCGCGCAAGCTGATCAATGTCGCCTCCCCCGGCGTCATCCAGAAGTTTCCCTCCTTGCGGCTGGCGGACAGCGCGAGCAAGTCGGTCCTTGTGCACCTGACCAAGGAGCTGGCGGCGCAGCTCATCCACGCCGACATCGATGTCTTTGCGGTCTGTCCGGGACCGACCGACACGCCGATGTTCCGGCGCAGCACGCTCGATCGGATGAGCGAAGCGGAGCAGCGGTCGTTCCTGGCTGGCCTGCCCAAGGGTCGCATTCTGCAGCCTGAGGAGATCGCCGGCCTCATCGGGTTTTTGGCCTCCGACCACGCCCGCTCCCTGCATGGCGCAGTGCTCGATGCGTCGATGGGGCTGGCCATCGGATAGATGCGACTCGGAAGTAGAGACAACAAAGGAGCATGCCGTGCTAGACCTTCGCGCCATCTGCCTGCAGATCGACCAGAAGATTCACGAGACGGGCTGCAACACCAACCCGTTCTACGGCTTGATCAAGAGCCGCCCCTTGCAAGTCCCGGAGCTCAAGTTCTTCGCCGACCAGATCTATCTGAACATGATGCACTTCCCACGGGCCATCGCCGGCCTGTCGGCGCGCGTCGAGGAGGATGCGGTCTGTGCCGAGCTGGCGCACACCGTGGTCGTCGAGCTCGGGGAAGGCAAGCCGGGCCGGGCGCACTCCGAGCTCTTCGAAAAGGCGCTCGTGCCGATGGGGATCTCGGTCGCGGACTGGCGCAGCGCCTACCACACTCCGGCGACCCTGGCGCTGGTGCAGGGGGTGCGGGAGCTGTTCTTGTCGGGACCGACCCTGGCGGCGCTCGGCGGCAACTATGCGCTGGAGAAGACCGGGCTGCCCATGCTGCAGGCGCTCTATGAGGGGTTCCGGCGGCTCCCCGGCTCGTCCGTCGCTAGTATGGAGTACTTCTACCTGCACCTCGCGGTGGAGGCCGAGCACATCGAGAGCATGGCCGGCGCCCTGGGGATCGCGTTGAAGCGGCCTGAGGACGCGGCGCTCATCGAAGAAGGGGCGGTCCGCGTCGGGCGCCTGCTCAACGATTTCTGGGTCGCCATCCATCGCGGCATCGAGAGCGGCAAATACTCCGCGCCCGCCGCGAGCTGAATCACGACGCCAGACATTCACTTTACGAGCCGATTGTCGCGATGCGTGCGGACGGTGGGTCATGATGCTCAGCTTTTCCATTGGCGAGCGGCGGTATGCCGCCAATACCGACTCTGCAATCGATATCTCCATTCCGCTCGACTTTCAGCGCGAGCAGCCGGGCGCCTTTCATCTGCCGCGAGCCGCGGCCCGGCCCATCGACACTCCATCCTTTGTCGCCGATGTCAGCCGCGGCTCCGGCTTCAACTGCATGACGCTGACGATGACACCCCACGGCAACGGTACCCACACCGAGTGCATCGGCCACATCAGCGCGGAGAGCTACTCCGTGGCGACGCTGGTGCGGCCAGCGCTAGTGCCGGCCCTGCTTCTGTCCGTGACCCCGACTCCGGCGCGGATGGCGGGCGAGGAGGAACACTTCCCAAGCGCCCAGGATCTGGTGATTGGCGCGCCCTTGCTCACCGCTGCGCTGAAGGCGCTGGGCGGCATCCCCGACGAGTTTTATCGCGCCCTCATCATCCGCACGCTCCCCAACTCCGCGGCCAAGCTGTCGATGAACTACTCGGGGACCAATCCGCCGTACTTTTCGCGCGCTGCGATGCGCCTCATCCGGCAGCTCGGCACCGAGCACCTGCTGTGCGATCTCCCTTCCGTGGACCGCGAATCGGACGGCGGCGCGCTTGCCGCCCATCGCATCTTCTGGGGCACCGCGCTCGATCGCTGCGCCAAGGTCACCCCGAGCCACCACACCATCACTGAGCTCATCTACGTCGATGCCGCGGTGCGCGACGGCCCCTATCTGCTCGATCTGCAGCTCCCGCAGTTTCTCCTTGAGGCGGTCCCATCGCGGCCGGTCTTGTTCCCGGTGTCGCCGCTGCGAGGCGCCGATGTCTGAGCCGTTGACCCTGATCGGTGCCGGACTTGTCGGCTCGCTGCTCGCCGTCATGCTGGCCCGGCGCGGCTATGAGGTCGTCATCTACGAAGGGCGCCCCGATCCGCGCCGCGCCACGTCTCGCGCCGGGCGCTCGATCAACCTGGCGCTCTCCAGCCGCGCCCTGCACGCCCTGGAAGCGCAGGGACTCGCAGCGCAGGTGCTCCAGCTGGCGATGCCGATTCGCGGCCGGATGATACACCCCCTGTCCGGAGCGCCGGCATTTCTGCGCTACGGCCGGGACGACCGCGAGTGCATAAACTCCATCTCCCGCGCCGCGCTCAACCAGCTGCTCATCTCTGCCGCGGAGGCGACTTCGCGGGTCCAGCTCCGTTTTCAGCAGCGCCTCTTGCATTACTCCTTGGCGACAAGGCGCGCCGTCTTCGACGATCTTGCCAGAGGAACTACGGAGACCGCCGAGGCTTCGGTGATATTTGGAACGGACGGGTGCGGCTCCGCGCTGCGCTCTGCGTTGCAGGAATCCGCCGGCGTACAGGTCACGCAGGAGCGGCTGGACTGCGGCTACAAGGAGTTGACGATCTCGGCGCTGGGCAGCGGTCAGGGGCTCGGCGCGGGCGGCCGCTTCGCGCTCGATCCGAGCGCCTTGCACATCTGGCCGCGGGGCAGCTTCATGCTCATCGCGCTGCCGAACCCGGACGGCAGTTTCACCTGCACGCTGTTCCTTCCCGTGCAGTCCTGCAGGGACGCCCCCTCCTTTGCCGAGCTGACGGACGCAGCTGCAACGACCGCATTTTTCCGCCGGTACTTTCCGGACGCCATCCCTTTGCTGCGTGATTTTCCTGCATCGTTTTTGCAGACGCCGATAAGCTGCATGGATACGATCCGGACCTGGCCGTGGAGCCAGGGCAGCGCGCTCCTTCTGGGAGATGCCGCGCACGCCATCGTGCCGTTCTTCGGACAGGGAATGAATGCCGGGTTCGAGGACTGCACGCTTTTGGAGCAGGCGCTCGGGCGCCAGCCTCCGGGCGCGGCTCCCGACTGGGCAGGGCTGTTTGCCGAGTTTGCCGCCGACCGGCGGCCGGACACCGATGCCATCGCCGACATGGCCCTCGAAAATTATGTGGAGATGCGCGATAAGGTGCTCGATGGGCGCTACCTGCTCAAGCGCGCCGTGGAAGCAGAGCTCGACCTACGGTATCCCGGCGAGTACCGCTCCCGCTATCAGCTGGTGACCTTTACTCGGACGGCCTATCGGCTCGCGGCGGCGATCGGCCGCATGCAGGACCAGCTCCTCGACGAGGCCTGCGCAGGGGTGGAGCATGCCGGACAGGTGGACTATACCTGGACGCGCGCACAGCTCGTGCAGCGGCTCGGTGGACTCCTGGGCAGCCACCCGGAAGGGCACCTCGCGATCCGCGAAGGGAGAGGACAATGATGCGACAAGGACTATCGCCGCGCGCGCTGATGAGTTTATTTTACCATGGCCAGAAGGCCGCCGATGTCCTCACGGCCGCGCTCGAGCTCGGGCTGCTCCGCGCGCTGGATGACGGGCCGGTCACGCTGCATGAGCTCAGCCGGCAACGCGGGCTTGTCCCCGGACGACTCTACAAGTTCTTGGACTGTCTGGAGAGCCTGGGTTTCATCGAAGCACAGCAGGAATCCGACGATATTCTCGCCGCCCGATACCGCTCCCGCGAGCCGCTCACCGAAGCCGCCGAGCGCGTCTTCGGCGAGAGCTCCACCGAGCGAGTCCGCGACCAGCACAGGTGGCAAGACCTCTACGGGCGGCTGCCGGCCCTGCTCCGCGGCGAGCCGGGAATCCAGCCGAATGCGTTCGCCTGGCCGCCAACGACCTGCGCGCAGGCGGCAGGATTTGAGACCAGCATGGCGGCGAGCATCGGCCCTATCTCCGCCCGCTTCATCGCCGCCCGCGCCGTGCTGCTGCCGCCGGCATCGGGGCCGGCGTGCGGCGTGCGCCTCCTCGATGTCGGCGGCGGGGATGGGACGCTCGGGCTGGCCCTCGTGCAGGCGTTCGGCGATCTGCGCATCGACGTCTACAACCTGCCGGTCGTAAGGCCCCTTGTGGAACAGAAGGCCCGGCAGGCAGGCGAGCGGCTCGGCTTTGTCGGTGGTGATTTCCTGCTCGAGGATCTTCCCACGGGCTATGACGCGATGACCTTCGTGCGCGTCCTTTTCGACTGGCCGGCTGACGTGGTCAAGCGGTTGCTAAGGAAGGCGCTGGCAGCGCTTCCCCCTGGGGGCCGGCTGTTCATCTGCGAAGAGTTCCGCACCCCCGATCAGCTGGCGACCGAGTTCTTCTGGCAGTACTTCCTGATCGGAGTAGACAGCAACCCATACCGGCTGCGCGAAAAGGGCTCCTATCTGCTCACGCTGCGAGAAATTGGATTTCAGGACATCGCTGTCCACCCCGGCCCGCCTGAGATCATCGCTGCCCGGCGCCCTTGAAAGGGGGTTTGTAACCTGACCGCAAATCGGCCGAGCTCCGTTATTGCGGCTGCGCGACGAATGAGACCGAGCTCACAAACCCGCTGTAGACGACAAGGCCGATGATATCTACGTTGTCGGCGTTTACCGGCAGCGTCGCCCGGCGCAGCTTTGCCGCCTCATCGCGCATCATGGCTACGGGCTCAAACCGGCCGTGCCACTCCCCATCGGACGTATGGTACGCAAAGCAGATTTCGTCGATGTTCAGAATGGGGAATTGCCCATCGGGCTTGACCAGTGAAATCGCCGAGAGCTGCACCGGCTGCCGCGCGGCCATATTCTCTGTGCCCTGAAAGCCTTGGCGGGCCAGTTCGTCGTTTGTCAGGTGGATCGGCCGTTGGCATGGCAATCGATTATTGATCTTGCGGAAGTCCTCGCCTTCGCTCGTGATCATCTTGACCTTTTCATCAAGGTCGGGACGGAAAGCGAGGGACTTGTTGGCGAACATCGGGGCTCCTCCCAAGCCCTCGTCGCCTGGCCCGGTAAAGTGGCTCAGATCGATGGTATAGGTGTCCAGGTTGCGCGGCTCTGGGCTGCAGCCGAGGGCTAAAGCGACAATGGCCATCCCGAGCGTTTTGAGTCCCATGAACCAGTCCCTACCATGCTTTGCAGGCATCGCGCAGCAAACTTTGCGCGCTCCCGAATCGCGGGCCCGTGTGGGCCGCTTCGCGCAATGCGCATCCACTGCGCGCCCTCCCTGCACGAAAGTACAACTTGGAATGCCTCATCCCCAGCCCCGTCCGCCCTTCCAATCCCATTCCTATCGCGTTCCGCGCCGCTCTTATCGCCACCCCGTTCGTCGCCAATTGGTTCGTCTATGAGCGCGCGACGTTCTTGCCGAGAGAGTAGCCGATCGAATCTCTCATCGGTGCGGCGGTTTCTGGATAGGCTGCGGACATGTTGCGGACGGATTCGTTAGTGAGCGATTGTTAGTGCGATATGAGTACCTGAATAGGTTCAGGTGTGCGAGGCCGTACATACCATAGACAAGACGCTCGGCCAGCGCGAAGTCAGCTCGGGAGCGATTTCTCGTCGGTCGATGGAAGACTTGCGGCAGATGTCGTTAAGGGGGGCGGCGCGGCGGGCGGGGCCGAGGCCGGACGGATCATGGGACCGTAAGCTCCAGCTCTGCGGCGAGCTTCACCGGATGGGGTACGGAGCTGCGCTCCCGATGAACTGGGAGTCCGTGCGCAAGCTCCTCGCGGAGCAGTTCGACGACTGGGCGGGCACCCCCGAGCTCATGCCCGTGGTGGCGACCGTGCGCGACGCGATGAAGCGCGGCGTGAAGGAGGTTCGCTTCGAAGCTCCGCTCGACAACAACCCGTTGCTCCTGCGGGTGCTCGTTCCGTTGGGAGCGGGCGCTCCCTCGGGGACGTATCG